>NZ_JBQQCB010000074.1:0-54610 GCF_052246675.1 Nonomuraea sp. KM90
AAGTTGTCACCCAGGTTGTGCAGCGACAACACGGGCACGCCGATCCTGCCCGAGACGCCGGGCACCTCGGTCAGCCGCCACGTCCGGCGTGCCACCGGGTCGGCCGGATCCACCCGCTGGACGCTCGCGTTGACGTTCACGGGCGTGGCGGGGCGGTAGACGGTGCCGCGGTTGGTCGCCACCCTGGCCGGCTCCTGCGCCAGGGTGCCGCCCGCGTCGGCGTCGGCCAGCCCGAACAGGAAGTCCTGCCAGTACGCGAACGCCGCCGCGGCCCCGGGACGCTCCCCGCCGCTGAGGTTGACGACGATGGAGCGGAACTGCCTGCCGAGCTCGCCGGCCGGCTCGGTCCCGCCGGTCAGCCCCAGCCGCTCCTTGATCTGCGGCACGACCGAGGTCGCGTAGTCCTCCGGGATCGGATAGGCGGGCACGTCGGCCAGGTCCTGCGCGACGAGCTGGAAGTCGAGGAAGAAGTCGAACAGCTCGTGGTCGCCGAGCACCCCGCACATGGGCAGCGCGGCGTCGTACAGGCCGGGGTACTGCTCGATGGAGCGGGCCGTGACGTGACCACCCATGGACACGCCCGCGATGTACGTCCGGTGCGGCCGGCCCACCGTCCTCGTGAAGCGCTCGACGAGGTCGCGGGTGCTGAGCACGCCCGCCCGCACGTCGTAGTCGTTGGCGTAGTAGGAGGAGGCGGCCCAGGCGTATCCCTGCTCCAGCAGGCGCTGCCGCAGGCCGTAGCCGGGCGGGTCCACGGTGAGCACCCGCGTGGCACCGCGGTATCCGTGCGCCCACATCACCAGGTCGCCGTTCCAGCGCGGCGGCACCTCGATGTCGAAGGCCGCATGCTCGTGAACGCCCTGGTGGACCCGGGTCGGCTTACCGTTCACGATGGCCGGGGCCAGGGGCGGGTTGTCGATGGTGTAGCCCGGTAAGGGCTGGTCATCGGGGACGTCGCCGGTCGCTCCCGCGGCGGGTACGGGCAGGATCACGCACAACACGGCGACCAGAACGACCGAGAGGGGGGAACGCATCGGCCGTCACCTTTCTCCTCAGGCGCTCCAGGGAGCGCATGCCAGGTGCATGACCATGACACTATGACGCTCACCGCCCGAGGGGACCCTGGTGCCCCGGTCAGGTGCCGACGCTCATCGCAGGGCGGCGGCGAGCAGGCGCCACTCCCGCCGGGGGAGCACGTTCGAGTCGGCGGTCACCACCTGCACGCACACATGATCCGCTCCGGCCGCGAGGTGCTCGTCCAGCCGGCGCAGGATCGCCTCCTCGTTCCCCCACGCGATCACGTCGTCGAACAGGCGATCGCTCACCGAGGCCAGCTCTTCGGGCGAGTAGCCGAGGCGGAGCAGGTTGTCGGCGTAGTTGGGCAGGGCCAGGTAGCTCCGCAGCCAGCCATCGCCGATCGCCCGCGCCTCCTGCCTGTCCCTGCACAGGATCACGGTCTGCTCCGGAAGCAGGAGCGGGCCGTCGCCCAGTGCCGCTCGCGCGCGCCGGGTGTGCTCAGGGGTGACGAGATAGGGGTGGGCGCCGCGCGCCCGCTTCGCGGCCAGGTCCAGCATCTTCGGGCCGAGCGCGGCAAGCACCCGGTTCGCGGTGGGCACGGGCTGATCCGCCTGGTCGAGCTCGTCGAGGAAGGCCCTCATCGCCTCCATCGGTCTGCGGTAGCGAGCCGGCTCCTGGTCGGTGTTGATCGCCACCGCGTGGCTCACGCCGATGCCCATCAGGAACCGGCCGGCGTACGTGGCGGACACGGACGCGTAGGCAGCGGCGACGCCGGCGGGTTCGTGCATCCAGAGGTTGAGAATGCCCGTGGCCACGACGATCTCGCGGGTGGCGGTCAGCAGGTTGGTGACCGCGTCGAAGACCGGCCCTCCGGCGTCCGGGAACCACAGGGCGCGAAATCCCAGCTCCTCGAGCTCCGCGGCCGCGTCGGCGGCTTCACCCGGGTCGCCGTAACGCAGATGGTGGCTCCACACGCCCACACCGGAAAGGTCCATGACAACCTCCGCCTTCACCTGGCACACCAGCGCCGCCGGTCGACGGCTCAACCCTATCGATGAAGATCCGAAACGTGGAAGCGGGAGACGAGCCGGAAGCGTCGCGCCGCTCCGGACTGAAAGGCGCACGTCCATTTCGCCCGTTCACTCCGCACGACCTCGCCGGGCTCCACAACCCTCCGCGCACCAATACGTCTCGGTCGCGGAGACCGACCACGCCATCGCCGGCTACGTGGCCTGGAGCGTCGACACGGCGCGCAGGAACGGGGTCATCTCCTTCCACGCACCCGCCAGGGCGCTGTACGAGAAGCTCGGGTGCACGGCGCTGCCGGTCGCCTTCTACTACCACCGGCTCTCGGCCCCCGCTCCTCCAAGGGCGTGACCCGGAAAGGCGCCCATGTAATTTTCAGGCCGGCCCGCAGGTCGCCACGGCGATACTTCACGGACGACTCGCTGGACCTTGACAGAGCCTGTTGCGGTGTCGAAACTCAAGCCGCTCAAAGCCATGTGACATACCGCGAGCGCGTTCAGGATGTTAGCGCTAACAGATCCGGAGGACTGCTGATGAGACGATCGCGGGCGGTCGCCACCGCCCTTGTCCTGCTTCTCGGCCTGTTATTCGTGCCCACGGCACCCGCGCAATCCGCGGCCCTGGCCAAGACGGTCTACATCCCGTCGCGCTGGGCCACCAGCGGCGAGGTGCCCTGGGTCCAGGCGCGTACGAAGGAGTCGGCCAACTTCATCCTCCTGTGGGGCGATCGGTCGGGCACCGACCCCAGGAACGCCCCCACGCAGTACCGGTTCGACCCCGACAACATCCTCGGCCAGCTGGAGAACCTCTACTCCTTCTACGTGAACACCATGCGGTTCACGCCCGAGACGGGCCTGCTGGCCCAGCACAAGATCATCGTGATCATCACCAGAACCTGGTCGAACGCCCCGCTCGACGCGTGGGCGACGGGCGGCTCGACGGACGGCAGGGTCGGCGTCATCAACATCGCCCCCGGGGCCGCGCAACCGGGGTCGTGGGGGCTGGCGCACGAGCTGGCGCACGTGTTCCAGAACTACACGTTCCTCGGCAGGCCCGGGTACGGGTTCACGCACGCGAGCGCCGGGACGTTCTGGGAGGCCAGCGCCGAGTTCATGGCGATGCAGGTCTACCCGAAGACGGCCGCGGGCGACCTCACGAGGTTCATCCGCACCGAGAACCTCGCCTACAGCAGCAGCCGCCACCACTACGGCGCCTGGATGCTGCTGCAGTACATCAAGGACCGCGACGGCCTGGCCATGTTCAATCGCCTCTGGAACGAGGCCAGGAACACCGAGCACCCGCTGGAGGTCTACCGGCGCATCGCCGGCATCGACCAGGCGGAGCTCAACCGCCGCGTCGGCGAGTACGCCCAGCGCAACGTCACCTGGGACTACTCCAACCGGGCCGACTTCATGCCGTTCATCAACAGCCTCTATCCGTTCGTCACCGCCTACAACGGCGTGGCGGTGGAGGCCGTCAACGCCTCGGCCGGGCATTTCCGCGTCTCCGACGCCATCGCGCCGTCCGACTACGGCTACAACAAGATCCGCCTCGTCCCGAGCAGCGACGGCGGCCTCATCCGGATGCGCTTCCGAGGCCACATCAACGCCTCCGCGCAGTCCGGCTGGTCGTACGGGTTCGTCGCGGTGAAGAACGGCACGCCCCGCTACGGCCCGGTCCACTCCTCCGCCAACGGCGAGGTGACCTTCCAGACCCAGCCGGGCGAGAAGGACGTCTACCTCGTGGTCGTCGGCGCGCCGGCAACCGTGCACAAGTACGCCTTCCTCGACGGCTACCCCCGCAACTACCGCTACCCGTACCAGTTCCGCCTTCAGGGCGCCACGCCGTGGGGCTTCGAGCCGGGCCATGTACGGCCGTCCGCGCCGGGCAACGGGCACTGGCACTCCAACGGCGGCGGCTGGGTGGACAACCGGGCGAACGTGGCCGCCACCGCCTACGTCGGCCCCCGAGCCGCCGTCTACGGCAACAGCACGGTCAGCGGCAACGCCCGCATCGAGGACCTGGCCTGGGTCAACAGCGGCGCCACCGTCTCCGGCAACGCGGTGGTGAAGAACAGCGCCCTGGTCCAGGGCGGGGCCAACCTCAGCGGCAGCGTGGTCATCGGCGGCGACGCCGAGCCGGCCACGGCCTGCGGCTCCGGGACGTACCTGATGTTCAATCCCGACCGCCGCTGCGACGGCGCCGGCGGCGAGGCGGACGTGAACCCGGCTCACCCGATCTTCAGTGACGACGACCTCGCCTTCGGCGGCGGCTCCACCCCGGATCCGGTCAACCTGGCCGCGAGCGCCACCCCCTCGGCCTCGTACACCTCGCCCTGGGAGAGCGCCGCGGCGATCAACGACGGGGTCGTGCCCAGCCCGCGCTGGGGCACCTGGCCCGAGACCGGCTCCCAATGGGCCGAGCTGACCTGGTCCTCGGCCCGGACGATCAAGTCGGCGGAGGTCTACTTCTTCGACGACGGCGGAGGCGTGCGCGTGCCTGCCTCGTGGAAGCTGCAGCACTGGAACGGCAGCGCGTACTCCGACGTGGCCGCGCCGAGCGGATACGGGATCACGGCCGGCACCTACAACCGGGTCACCTTCACCCCCGTCAGCACCACCCGCCTGCGGGTCGTGCTGGAGAGCGGCCAGGGCTCGGTGGGGCTGCTCGAGGTCCGCGCGTTCGGCTGACGGCCCATGGTTGGCGGCTCCCGGCCCGGGGGCCGCCACGCCGGCGCCGGCACCCTGTCACGCGCGGGCGCGCCACAGCCCGCGGAACAGGCTTCCCTTCATGGGGACGACCGAGGGTTCGATGCGGGCGAGTCTGCGGCGCATCCGCTCAGACGGCGTGCCTTCAGGGCAAGGTGCAGGTGGGAACGCACCAGCCCGTCGTGGAGGTCCGCGCCGAGCATCGCGGATATCCGGTCAAGCCGGTAGTAGACGGTGCTCCGGTGCAGGTGCAGCGACGCCGCTGTGCGTTGGACGTCACAGCCGACATCGAGGTACGTCTCCAAGGTGTGCAGAAGGCCTCTGTCACCTTCCAGCGGGGCGAGCACCGGGTCCGGCCCCGGCGCCGCGACGGGGAACAGCATGCGGTACGGCCCGGCGGCCGACCAGGGCAGGGTACGCGGCAACGCCGGATCCAGCGCGGCCACCTGTGCGGCTGCCCTGGCCTGACCGTACGCCTCGCGTATCGCAGGCACCTCGAAGGGCACCGGATCGCCGATCCCGATGGCGAAGGGACGACGGGCGGCCTTTCGCAGTCCCTCGTCCAAGGCGGTGGCACCACTGCGGCCGTGCGGGAGCAGTGCGGCCACGTGCGTGGGGGTGACGAAGCAGACGAACGCCCGGGGCAGCGCCGCGCCGAGGCGCTCCAACTCGCGGGCGGACAGGGCGGGCACGCGTTCGCGGCTGCGGCTGATCGGCACGGCGGCGCAGAGGAGAACCTCGGAGCGGAGCAGCAACGGATCGAGCACGGCCAGCCGGTCACGGGCGGCTTCCCCGGTCTGGTCCGGATCGAGTAACCGGCGGAGCAGGACCTCGCGCTCGCCGCTCCGCCCGGCGAGGACCCGGGCCAGTTCGCCGGCGCCACCGGTGAGCGTGCCGAGCGCGACCTCGTCAAGCGCCTCGCCGTCCGCGAGGGCCCACAGATAGCCGAGGCATCGCCCGCCGTGCCTGACCGGGACGCACCAGCGAGCTCCTATGCCGAGCTCGGCGTTCGGGGGCAGGCGGACGATCCCGGTCGCCCTGGCGATGCCGTACCGGTTCTGCCATTCACGGATCTCCGGCGCGACCCGGCGCGACAGGATCGAGGCGACGCGTGCCGGGTCCGCGTGTGCGTCCTGCTTGCTGTAGCCGACCAGCCGGCCGTCCGTCGAGTCCAGCAACAGCCCGCGGCCGAGCCGCTGGGCGAGGTCTTCGAGCAGGTCCTGAAGATCCATGCCTGATTCTCTCCATCAGGGTGCGACAGATGTCGAGACCATACGGGGACGATCTCGGCATCGATCCGATGCGTCGACCGCCGGCCGCTGCTTACCGTCGAACCAGACGCGCCCGAACCCGGAGATGAGACCGTGATGCGTGCCCGCTTTCCCCGTCCCTGGATGTCCGCCGCGAGCGAGCGTTTGACCCGCGAAGTAGCCGGCGCCGCGGTCGGACAAGCGGTGTCTGGCCGAACCCGCTGCGCGAGGGCGCGCACCTGGTCACGATGAGTACGTACAAGAGCCTCGGCGGGCCGCCCGGCGGGCTGATCGTCACCGACGACGAGGAGCTGGCGCAGCGCCTCGACGCCATCGCCTACCCCGGGCTGACCGCCAACTCCGATGCCGGCCGCATCGCCGCGCTCGCTGTCACGCTGCTCGACTGGAAGGCGCAGGTCGCACCAGTTCGCCGTACCCGCGCACCGCTACGGCGGCGGGCAGCACGCCTCTCACCGGCTGCGTGCCGCCAACCTGCTCGCAAGCGGCATCGGTCTGCCCATGGAGCCGGTGGCCGGCGACCTGAACGGCCTGCGGCTCGGCACCCCGGAGATCACCCGCATCGGCATGGACGAGGACGACATGTCCACCCTGGCCGTCTTCATCGCCCGCGCCCTCGCCCCCCACGGCGCGCCCGCCACGCTGGCGACCGAGGTCACCGCATGGCGTGCGCCCTTCACCACAGTGCGCTTCACCGCCGCCCCGACCAGTAAGGGCCCATGATGCAGCCGTTCTCCCGCCACAGCGACCGCTATCTGGACGTGCCTCGCCTCACCTGCGACATCGGCGTCCCACTCGCCGAGCAACCCGAGATCGGGCACAACCGCTGGCATCCCGAGATCCCCCCGGCTGTGACGGTGGATCCGGGCGGTGAGGTGATCCTGGAGGCGGCCGCCTACGACGACTATCAGATCCACGACAACGGCAGCCTCGACGAGCTGCGCCGGGTCGACCTGTCCCGCATGCACCCGCTGACCGGACCGGTCTACGTCAACGGCGCACGTCCCGGAGACGTGCTGGTCGCGGAGGTGCTCGGCGTCGAGCCGCTGAGCGGCATCGCCTTCTCCAACATCCTGCCCGGCACGCCGGGGCTGCTCAGCGAGACCTTTCCTGACGGTTACCGATCGACGTGGTACGCCCGCGGCGCCATCGCGGAGTCACCCGAAGTGCCCGGCGTGCGCATCCCCACCCAGCCGCATGCCGGAACCATGGGGGTCGCGCCGTCGTTCGAGCTGATGCGTCTATGGGACATGCGCGAGAGCCCTCTGTACGCCGACGGCCGCGCCTTCGCCCCCGACCCCCGGAACGCGTTGCTGCGCGGCCTCGGAGTCGAGGCCGCGCGAGTTGCGGCCCGCACCCAGCCGCCCCGGGAGAACGGCGGCAACATGGACATCAACACGCTCGGCCCGGGGGCCACGGTCTACTTCCCGGTGTTCGTGGACGGCGCGCTGCTGTCGCTCGGCGACCACCATCTCTCGGCGGCGGACGGCGAATGCAGCTTCAACGCGATGGAAATGGACGGCCGCAGCTGGCTGCGGCTCCATGTCATCAAGGACGGCATGGCCCGCCACCGGATCACCACGCCGATCGTCCGTCCAGCGCCACTGGTCGCTCAGCTCGGCGCCGCCCGCTACCTCGGCTTCACCGGCTTCTGCTTCCGCGGCAGGGAGCAGGGGTATCAGGACGCGAGCTTCGCGGCCCAGGAGGCGGTCCACCGGGCCGTGGACTACCTGATGGGGCTGGGCTACAGCGGCGAGCAGGCGTACGTGATCCTCAGCGTCGCGCCCGTCAAGATCCATGTCAGTTGTATCGTCACGATCCCGAATCCGACGGTGACGCTCTATCTGCCGATCGACATCTTCGACCGGGACATTCTGCCGAGCTGACCTCCATCGTCCGGAGCGACACGCGGACGTGGACAAGGCCCCCGCCCCGGTTCTGGCTCCTTCGACACGCACGCGACAGCCCGCAGTCCGCAAGGTGTGGGCTTCGGACCCCTGCTGCCCTCGAATGCCGCCCCTGGAGGGTGAGTACAACGCCGGGTACCGGTGGCGTACGACGGGTCGGTGAAGCGGCCGCCGTCGGTGTCACCCAGGTTGTGCAGCGACAACACGGGCACGTCGATCCCTGAGGTTGACGACGATGGAACGGAACTGCCTGCCCAGCTCGCCGGCCGGCTCGGTCCCGCAGCCGCTCCTTGATCTGCGGCACGACATCTCGATCCCCTACGGCCTGATCAGGCTCTATGTCCAAAACCAGACGACGCGTCGATGCGACACCCCGCGATGCATGGCGGCTGAGGAAAGGCTGACATTGTCGGTCTCGGGCCAATCGCGGACACCCGGGTGCACATCGCCGGTCTCTTCGGCGGCGGCCTGCACAGCACCACGCCGGACGGCTGGGCCCTCGACGTCGTCAGCCCCGAATGGCCCAACGACCGCGTCCTGCTCTCTGCGGACGGCGACATCTACAAGGACCCGCCGGGACAAGGCTGGTGGCACGTCTTCCACTCCAACTACTCCACCTTCCGCGCCGCCGGATTCTCGCCTTCAGGCCTCACCCTTGCCGTTGCCACCAGCAGCGATCTCACCCTCTGGACGCGGCCGGCTCTCAACGTGCAGGCATGAGGACGGAGCCGGCCTCACCCCATGATCCTCGGCGCTAGGCTCCCGCCGACGTCAACCTCTTCGGTGAGGTGCTCGGCCCGATCCTCGGCATCGACCACTGGATCGCCAAGTACGCCGTGCCCTACCCCAACCTGCCCGTGGTCATCTCCGGCGAGCCCTTCACCGCCACCGCCGCCGTGCCGACCCAGCAGGAGCAGGGCGAGGCGGTCGCAGGCCGGGTACGAGGCCCGGGCCGCGATTGCTCGGCCGGCCGGGCGACGGCCTCGTTGTGGACGGCGCGGGTCTCGGACCGGCTGTGGTGCCGGGCGTACCAGGTCCGGGTGCGGTCGGCCAGGGCCGGCAGGCAGGGATCGTCCGGCGGACGGTTAAAGGCTGCAGGCACTGCTACAAGAAGGCGGAAAACTATGACATATCGCCCCTAGCTGGGCGCGTATGCATGCGACGGTGCAGGTGGAGGTGGTGGTGATGACCACGATGCCGAAAGCGTTCGAACAGGCCGCGAGGAGACACGGCGTACCGGAGAGCGTCCTGCTCGCCGTCTCGTACATGGAGTCGCGCTGGGACTGTAACGGCGGCAAGCCCAGTACGGCCGCCGGGTTCGGCCCCATGCACCTCACCGACGGTGCCGCGCTGAGCACCTCGCGGCACCACCACATCGACGGGGACGAGGACCCCCGCGGCGACGACTCCCGGCCCGCGCTGCGTCCCATCGAGCCGGCGGCGCGGCAGGACGGCCTGCCCGCGTCCCTGCACACCCTGGACCGTGCCGCCGAGCTGACCGGGGAGAGCATCGAGCGCCTGCGCAAGGACCCGGCCGCCAACATCGACGGCGGCGCGGCGCTGCTCGCCGACTACCAGCGCACCCTGGGCGCCCCGCCGAGCGCCGACCCCGCCGACTGGTACGGCGCGGTGGCGCGCTACTCGGGCGCCACGGCCGAGGAGACCGCGGGGGGCTTCGCCGACGAGGTGTACGAGGTCATCCACGAGGGCGCCACCCGGATGACCGACACCGGTACGGAGGTGACACTGCCGCCCTCTCCCGAGGTGCACCCGTCCCGCTCCTGGCTGGCCAGGCTGGACCTGCCCCATCTGGCCCGCGCCGACGGCGTGGAGTGTCCCGGTTCGCTCCCCTGCGAGTGGATCCCGGCGCCCTACAGCCAACTGCCGAACGGCAAGTACGGCAACCACGACCTCGCCGACCGCCCCACCAGCCAGACGATCCACTACATCGTCATCCACGACACCGAGGAGCTGTACGACAAGACGCTCGCCCTCGTACAGGACCCGTCGGAGATGAGCTGGCACTACACGCTGCGCTCACACGACGGTCACCTCGCCCAGCACGTGCTCACCAAGGACGTGGCCTGGCACGCCGGCAACTGGTACGTCAACGCCAAGGCGATCGGCCTGGAGCACGAGGGCTTCCTCGCCGCCGGCGGCACCTGGTACACCGAGGCGATGTACCGCACGTCCGCCAAGCTCGTGCGTTACCTGGCCGACAGGTTCGGCGTCCCGCTGGATCGCGCCCACATCCTCGGCCATGACAACGTGCCCGGCCTGGTGCCGGAGAAGGTGAAGGGGATGCACGAGGACCCGGGCCCGTACTGGGACTGGGCCCACTTCTTCGACCTGATGGGGGCTCCGCTGCGCCCCGACGGCGATTCCGGCACGGCCACGGTCATGATCCTGCCCGACTACGACCGCAACCGTCCGCACTACACCGGCTGCGACAAGAGCCACCCCGCAGCCGCCTGCCCGGCGCACGGGTCGGCCTCGGTCTGGCTGCACACCGAGCCGCGCGAGGGGTCGCCCCTCGTCAAGGACATCGGCAAGCACCCGACGGGCCAGTCCACGTTCAGCGTGTACGATCACGCCGCCCGCGCCGTCACCGGGCAGCGCTACGTCGTCGCCGAGCGGCGGGGTGACTGGACCGCCATCTGGTACCTGGGCCAGAAGGCGTGGTTCCGCAACCCGGGCTCCGCTCCCGTGGCCGTGCCCAGCCGGACCCGGATGGCGACGCCCCGGCCTGGCCTGGCCTCCGTTCCCGTGTACGGCCGCGCGTACCCGGAGGCGGCGGCGTACCCGCCGGGTGTGGCGGTGCAGCCGCTGATCCCGCTGCAGTACACGTTCGCGGCCGGGCAGTCGTACACGGTCGGCCTGACCACGACCGGCGAGTTCTACAAGGCGACGACCTTCGACACCACGCAGCATCGTGTGGTCCGCGGCGCCCAGGAGTACCACCAGATCCAGTTCGGCCACCGCGTCATGTTCGTCAGGAGCGAGGACGTCGTGGTGACCGAGGCGTGAGTGCCCGGAGTCACCGGTGGGCGAGACCTTCGCGAGTGCGGCG
This sequence comes from Nonomuraea sp. KM90, assembly GCF_052246675.1. NCBI lineage: Bacteria > Bacillati > Actinomycetota > Actinomycetes > Streptosporangiales > Streptosporangiaceae > Nonomuraea > Nonomuraea sp. KM90. Next base: position 10,997 of record NZ_JBQQCB010000074.1, read on the forward strand.
AAGGAGCTCCGGAACGCGGGGTTCGAGCTCGTGGCCGGTGCCGAGCAAGCGGTTGCGGTGCAGGTGGACATGGCTGCGGCACACCGCAGGAGGGGGGCGGGTGGACGGCAGGTTCTTACGGCGGACGGCGAGCTTGGGCCCGGGCTCGACCTGGAGCACCGGATTCGATGGGATCTCGCCGAGGCGGAGCTCCGGCCGCGCGTACCGGCCAGGTCTGCCTACCCAGAGCGAAGGCTCGAATCCGAACGGTCCGCAGAGCCGCGTCGCGGTTGGGGGTCTGTACGGGCCGTTCAGAGCATCGGCCGCGAGCTCCTGGTCGAGGTGTCTGATCCCTGCGCTCGCCCCCCTGCCGATTGGCGTTGGTCGGCATGGAGCAGAGCGCACGGCCGGGCCGGTCGGGCTGGAGCCTTGACGGTCACTCCCTTTGCTCTCTAGTCTCAAAAAATGGTAATGATTATCAAATTGACTAGAAGGTGAGCGTGACCGACGAATACGAGCGATCCGCAGAGTTCGTCGATGTGCTGCTCGCGCCGCACCGGGCAGGACTGGGTCCGCCGCTGTCAGCGGCACTGCGCGGGACGACCGGCCCGATCGTGGACGTGGGCGCCGGCGGCGGACAAGGCACTCGGGTGATCGCGAACTCGGTGGCCGAAGCGGAGATCGTGGCCGTAGAGCCGTCGATGACGTCGCGGACGACCCTGCCGGCCCGGGTGAGCGAGAACGCGGAGCTGCGTGACCGGGTGACGGTGCTCCCGGAGCACCTTCTCGAGGCGGCGCTGCCACACCGGCTGGGCGCCCTCGTCGCGATGAACGTCATCGGCCACTTCGACGCGGCCGGACGGCAGGCGATCTGGACGATGCCCGCCGATCGGCTCGCGCCCGGCGGCCGGGCTGTACTGAACCTGGAGCCCCCTGGGGCGCCTGTGACGGTGCCGGAGTCCAGGTTCGCCGACGTGCGGATCGGGCGGCGCAGGTACGAGGGGCGGGACCGCGCCGAGCCGGTGCCCTCGCCCATCGGTCCCGTCGAGCCAGGCATGCACGTCATCAACGGAGGAGACGCGTGATGTACGAGGTGGTCGTGGTCGGTGGCGGGCCCGCCGGGCTCAGCGCGGCACTGGTGCTGGGCCGGCAGCGGCGACGGGTCCTGGTCGTGGACGCCGGCCGGCCGCGTAACGCGCCGGCCGCGGAGATGCACATGTTCCTCGGCAGGGACGGCGGTTCCCCCGCCGAGTTGCTGGCCGACGGCCGCACCGAGGTGAGCACCTATCCGACGGTCGAGCTCAGGCAGGGGCGTGTGAGCTCGGCGGAGGGCGAGGCCGGCCGTTTCCTGCTGACCCTGGAGGACGGCGAGCGCGTCGAGGCGTCCCGGTTGGTGCTGGCCAGCGGGCTGACCGACGAGCCTGTCGCGATTCCCGGGCTGGCGGAGCGGTGGGGAAAGAGCGTGTTCCATTGCCCCTTCTGCCACGGCTACGAGACGAACGGGAAGGTGCTCGCCGTCGTCGGGAACGGCTTCGAGGCGATGCTGGCCGCCTATGTCGCCGATCGATACAGCGATGACGTGGTGCTGTGCACGAACGGCCCGAGCGCCCTGCCCGAACCGGTGGCCGCGGCCGTCAAGGCCCGCGGTGTCCAGGTGATCGAGACGCGGCTGGCGGGCATCGAGGGCGAGCTGGGCGCGCTGGCCCTGAGCTTCACGGACGGGACGACGCTGGCGCGCGAGGCCGTCTACCATCGGGCGCCCACCCGGCCGAACACCGACCTGGCCGTTCAGCTCGGGTGCACGCTGCTGCCCGATGGTTGCGTCGAGGTAGACGAGTACGGCAAGACCAGCGTGCCCGGTGTCTACGCGGCCGGGGATGCGGCCCATCTGAAGGCGGTGCCGGATCCGGTGACGTTGGTGGGGCCGAGCGCGGCCGATGGGGTGCGGGCGGCGGTCTGGCTGGAGCAGGAGTTGTTCCGTGCCGGGTTGCCGGTGGCATTGGGCTGACCCCCGCTGACCGGTACGGCGGGCCCGCGCGCCCGCCGTACCGGAGTGTCAGAGCCTCGCCGCGACGAACAGGTGCTGGGCGGGCGAGGCCAGTGGGGAATCGGCCTTGGGAAGTTCGAGGATCGGGCGCAGCCCGGCCTCCGCCAGCTCGGCCGGAAGCTCCCTACCGGTGAAGAAGACCTTGCCCGTACCGCCGCGACGGTCGCCGGCACCGAGATCCGGCTCCCCTTCCCTGGGGGACAGCAGGAACTGCATGGTGGCGAGCACCAGGTAGTGCTCGCGGATCGCCTCGGTGACCACTACCAACCCGCCGGGCGCCAGCAGTTCCCTGATCCAACGCAAGGATCGTCCGGCGTGCCGCGCGCAGTGGAGCACGTTGGCGGCGATCACCAGGTCGGCGCCGCCGCGTGCCGCTCCCTGGGCGACGAGGTCGGCGTTGATGTCCAGCAGGGCGTAGCGGAGCCGGTCGCCGAACCGGTCCTCGGCCGCCATCGTGAAGAATCTGGACACGTCGGTGAAGAGGTAGTCGGCCTTCGCGGCGCCGAGCCCGTCCAGCGCTGCGGCGGTACTGCCGCCCGCGCCTCCACCGAGCTCCACCACGCGCAGGGGTTCGGCTCGGCTGACCGCCGCCCGCGCCACGAGGTGCCCCATGGCGGCGTTCAGGTAGGTGTTGCTGACGTTGTTCTGGTCCTTGCTGAGCGAGGTGAGCAGGTCCCCGTCGGGGAACAGCAGCGCCTGGGCCATGATCTCGTCCCGGAGCAGCTCGGGAAGGCGGGCGAGAGCGGTGCGGAAGAAGGTCGCCATCTGTTCGGGATAACCCAGCTCGGCGCAGGCGCGATCCAGGCTCGCTCCGTCGTCCTGCGCCGGGATGTCGGCGTCCACGACCTCGAACCGGCCGCCGGGACCCCGGCGAGCGAGCCCTTCGGTCGTCAGCACCTCCAGCCAGCGCCTGACGATCCATTCGTGCCGGGAGGCCACGCCGAGCGTCGCCATGATCTGCTCGGCCGTCTGCGGTCTGCCGGAAGGCACGGCGTCGGCGATCAGCCTCGTCAGCGCCCGTAGCGCGATCTCGTCGAACCGCCGGACGGCGTGCGGGAGATGCGCGAGTGCGGTGTCCGGCACCGGCTCCGATGTCCTCCGCTCCCTCATGACCGGAATCATGCGTGCGAGGGCGAGGCGCCCGGCCAGATCGGCATCGACCGCCTCGCGTGTGAGGCTGACGGCGTCGCGCCCGGGGCCGCTGGAGGTCTGGGTTGTCAGTTCCTCTGGGATCGGCAGCTCCGCACGCCTGAGCTCTCGGCGGGCCACTTCCGCCAGCCGTGCCCGGGCGAACGCGCCCAGCGGCTCGTGCGGCCGGGCCACTCCCGCCGGCACGTCGGGTGCCATGGCGGCGACCGCGGCCGGAATCGCGACCTGCAGCCTCATGGGATCGTCCGGGTCGAGCAGCACCACCCCTTCCGTTCCCTCCAGTGTGGCCCGCAGGCTCGCCCCTGTCGGAGCCGATGTGCCGGGGTCGAACAGGCCGTTGGGGATGCCGGCCAGCCGAACGGGTTCGCCTCCGCGCGCCAGCCCTGCCAGCGCGGCCACCGGGTCGGGCCCGAGAGCGTCCCACAGGTGCGTGGTGGCGGGCGGGCCCTGCGGCGGCTCAACGTGCAGCACGGCGTCGAACCGGTATCGGGTCAGCTCGGTGTCGGCCGTGAGGGTCTTGGCGAACAGGCTGATGGTGACCCGCCGGCCCGCGCTCGCGGCCACGGCGGCGAGCGTCGCGGGGTCGAGCAGCAGCTCGGTGTCGGTGGCGGCACGCTGCGCGGCCCGGTCTGCTGATCCGGGTTCGAGCAGGCGGCAGTGCTCGTCGAGCAGTCCCGAGTGGCGTACGTCCCCGACGACCACGGTCCCTCCCGGCGCCACGAGTTCGATGGCGTCGTGAAGCACCGCCGCCAGGTACTCCACGCTGGGGAAACACTGGGTGACGGAGTTGAGCAGAACGCAGTCGGGCCGTTCGCCGAACCGGGCCACGGCGGAGCGCACCGTGCTGCCGTTGATCTCGTGGGCGGCGGCGCGTACGACCGTGACGCCGTCCAGGCCGAGCCCGTTCAGCCGGGTCACGACGTGCTCGGCGATGTCGGTCCCCACGTAGCCCTTGAGGTGGGGGTGGAGACGATGCAGCAGCATGCCGGTTCCGCAGCCGAGCTCGAGCAGATGGGAAGGCCGGTGTCGCAGGACCAGTTCGGCGGTGCGGTCGGCCCACTCGGCCATGTGCTCGGCGGGCAAGGGCCGGCCCGTGTCGCTGGCGCGCCAGCCGGACAGATCGAGGTCAGGGCGGTGTGCGCCCTGGCGGGAGCGGTAGGTCCAGTCGTAGACCTCTCCCCAGTGTTCGAGATGCTCCGCCACCAGGTCGCCGAGCACGGGCGGCCGTCCCGGCTCATGTCGCACCGCCAGCGCCGCGGGGTCGACCGTGACGACGAGCCCGCCTGTGCCGGTACGGTCCACACGGGCGATCCATGGATGGGCGAGCAACGTTTCATAGGGCGTCAAGAGAGGGCCTCCGGTCATCGTGGTGAGAACAGGGATGGGAGTGCAGCCGGCCTCCTTCGACCTGGAGCACGCGGTCGGCGCGGGCGGCCACGGCCGGGTCATGGGTGACCGCGAGGACGGCGAGGCCGGTGTCATGGCGCAGCGTGTCGATCAGGTCGAGGACCAGGCCGACGGTACGAGCGTCCAGGGCGGCGGTGATCTCGTCGGCCAGCAGCACGGCCGGGCCCCCGGCGAGCGCTCTGGCGAGGGCGACCCGCTGGCGCTGACCGCCCGACAACGCGGCCGGATAGCGGTACGCCAGCTCCACCGGCAACCCGACGGTGGCCAGCAGTTGGAGAGCCTCCGCGCGGGCGACCCTGCGGGAGAGCCCGCGTAGTGTGCGCAAGGGCCGGGCAAGTGCCGCCCCGACGGTGCGGGCCGGGTTGAGCACGTCGAGGGGGTTCTGCCCCACCAGGGCCAGAGCCCGTACCGCGGCCGGGCTCCGCTCGGTCACGACCCAGGGCAGCGGTTCCCCGGCTACGGTGGCGCGTCCGTGTTCGGCGGGGTGCAGCCCGGCGAGCACCCGCAACAACGTGCTCTTCCCCGAGCCGGACGGCCCGAGCACGGCCACGGTCTCGCCTGACGAGATCGCAAGATCGACATCCGACAACAGCGGCAGCCCACCGGGCGGCTGCGCGATGGTCATCCCACGCACCTCCAGCACCGGCTCGCCGCCCGCTCCCGGTCTCCGGGTCGTCTCAGGACGGACCGGCGTCCGTGGTGCGACGTCGTTCCCCTCACCCGGGTCGAGCCGTACGACGTGGTCCGCCAGCTCGCTCACCACGCCCATGTCGTGCGAGACGATGAGCGTCACCGAGCGGCCGTCGCCGCGACGCCGCCGCACCCGCTCCAGGGCCAGTGCGAGCGCGGCCGGGTCCAGTGCGCTGGTCGGTTCGTCCAGCACGAGCAGTTCGGGGTCGGCCGCCAGGGCGCGGGCGAGTGCCACTCGCTGCGCCTGCCCACCCGAGAGCTGGTGGGGGCGGCGTTGACCGATATCGGCGGGGTCCAGGCCGACCTCGGCGAGCGCCTGTTCTTCGGCGCCGCCGGCGCGCGCGGATCTGGGCAGAGCCTCGCGCACGGCCGCCCGCGCGTCCAGCAGGGGATGCAGCGCGGATGCCGGGTCCTGGCCGAGGAAGCCGACAGTGCGCCGGCGCCAGCGACGCGGAGCTCGTACGGAGGCGCCGTGCCACTCGATCCGCCCGCCCGCGTGCGTCAGGCCGAAGGGCAGCGCACCGAGCACGGCCCGCAGCACGGTGGTCTTGCCCGCTCCGGACGGCCCTACCAGGGCGAGCACCTCGCCGGGTGCGATCCGCAGGTCCAGCCGGTCGACGATCACCGTCCCGGTCCTGTCTGTGACGGTGAGCCCGCGAACGGTCAGGCCGCGCCGGCTCACGAGAGGCCGTCCCGGGCGACGAGGGAGTGGGAGAGTGCCGCCACGCTGCCGGCCAGGACCGCCAGGGCCACCGCCGGGGCGATCGTCGCCGCGGGGTTGAGCCCCAGGCCTTGGAGGTTCTCGCGGAGCATGGCGGCCCAATCCGGCGCGGGCGGCGCGGGTCCGAAGCCGAGGACGTTGAGCGCGGCGGCGAGTTGCACGGCCAGCACCATGCGCTGGCCGAGGTCCGCGCAGACGAGCCCAGCGTGCGCGGGAAGGACCTCGCGCAGCAGTACGGCGCCACCCGTCTCCCCTCGGGACAGCGCCGCCTCGACATAGCCCGCCTGCCTCGCCGCGGCCGTGGCGTCGGCGACCACCCGCAGGGTCAGCGGCGTGCCGCCCAGGACGGTGCCGGCGATCACCGCCGCCGGACCCGGCAACGCCACCACCGCGAGCAGCGCGAGCAGCAGCAAGGGCAGGGCCAGCAGCAGGTCGGCGGCCCCGGCGACGGCGCGCCCGAGCCGTCCGCGGCTCCAGCCCACCCAGAGCCCGCCCGCCACTCCCAGAGCCGATGCCGTCAACGCGGCGGCCAGCGAGGTCAGGGTCAGGTCCCGGCCGCCGGCCAGGACCCTGACGAGCACGTCCCTGCCCAGCGCGTCGGCACCGAGGGGCGATCCCGATGCGACCTCCGCCCATGGGGCGGCCACTATCGCGGCCGGGTCGTGCCCGGCCACGACCTCACCACCGAGCGCCACCAGGAGCACAACGCCGGACAAGCCCCCGAAAACGAGCATGGAACGGCGCCCGGCCGGCGGGGATCCGTCCTGTGCGGCGCTGCGCGCCGGAACCGACCTGTCCACCGCATCCCCTGAGCGCTTCAGGAGAGAGCCGTTCGCACGCTTCATAGGCGGGCTGCCTTGGCACGTCGGCGTGGGGCGACAGCATCGGCGGCGAGGAGACCGGCCACCACAACCGCCGCAGCCAGCAGGGCAACGCTCTGGACGACCGGCACGTCCCGTGTGGAGACGGCGATGACCAGCAACTCCCCCAGCCCCGCCAGCCCGAACAGGGTCTCCGCGACGGCCGCGCCCGCCACCAGCCCACCGAGAGTCACGGCGAAGAGGCGGGTGGCGGGCGCCGCGATCATCGGCAGCACGTACCGGAGCGCGATGGCGGCCGGTGACAGGCCGCGCAGTTCGGCGTCACGCACATAGGGCCGGGCCACCACGTCCGCGATCGCCCCGCGGAGCAGGGCGGCGCCGTACGCGGCGATCGGCAGCGCGAGCGTGAACACGGGAAGCACCAGCAGATCGGGCCGGCTCCAGGGAGGCTCTCCGGCGGGCAACATCGACACCGGCGGGAACAGCCCCCATGCCGCGGACAGCCAGGCCACCAGCGCGGCGGCCACCACGGCCTGCGGAAGGGCCGCGCCCGCCACGATCAACGCGTTCGCCGCGGGCCGCAGCCACCTGGGGCCGCGCACGGCCGTCCAGGCCAGGGCCGCCGTAAGGGGGACGCTGACCGCCAGGGCCGCCACGGTCAGGGTGAGCGTCACGCCGGCCCGCTCCGCGACCAGCTCGCCGATCGGCCGCCCGGTGATGAGAGAGACTCCCGGATCGCCGGTCAGCACCCCAGACAGCCAGCCCAGGTAGCGGACGTGCAGGGGACGGTCCAGCCCCTGCTCCGCCCTCAGCCGAGCGAGCTCGTCAGGAGTGGCACGACCGCCACTGACGAGGTCCGCCGCGTCCCCCGGCAGCGCCGCCGTGCACAGGAAGATCACCGCTGAGGCGGCCCCCATCAGCAGTACGCTCCTGGCCAGTGCACGGCCCGGCCACGGCACCCGGCGCATCTCAGCCGTCCAAGCTCACCTGGTCGATGAACGCCGAGGCGAATCCGATCCCCTCGGGAACGCCGCTCAGCCCTGCCTTGGCCAGGTCGAGCCGATCGCTCAGCGCCCAGATCGCGTAACCGCCCTGGTCGCGGAGCCTGGCCTGCAGCTCGCCCAGGAGCCCGCGCCGCTTGGCGTCGTCCGGCTCGGCCAGGGCTTTGTCGAGGTCCGCTGACCAGGTACGGTCCTGCCACGCCGTCTCGTTGGTGGGAGAGTCAGGCGTGAGTGCCACCCGCACCACGTCGAGGAAGGGAATGCCGCCCAGGTAGCTGAGGTAGAAGGGCTTGCGGGCGTAGACGGCGGAGAAGTAGGTGTCGGCCGGCTCCACGGCCACCTTCACCCGCATCCCGATCTCGGCCAGCTGCTGGGAGATCAGCGTGGCGGCGCTGTCCATCCCCGGGTAGGCCGTGGTGGTGTGCAGCGTGAGCTCGACGCCGTCGGCGAGACCGGCATCCGCCATCAGCTTCTTGGCGCGGGCGAGGTCGCGGGTGGTCTGCGCCAGGTTCGCCGGGCTGGTCGGGTCTTTGGGGGTGATGAGGTCGTTGCCGATTTCGCCGTAGCCGAGGAAGGCGGTGTCCAGGAGCTGTTGCCGGTCGAGGGCGAGCCGTACGGCCTCGCGTACCCGCAGGTCGTCGAAGGGCTTGGTGTCCATGCGCATGACCAGCGGGTACAGGGTGGCGCCCGGCCGGCGGAGCAGCCGTACCGCGTTGTTGCCCTCCTGCTGCTTGGCCAGCGTGGCGGGCACTCCCCCGGCCAGGTCGACCTGGCCGGACAGCAGCGCCTGGGCGCGCGCCTGCGGATCGGGCACGGCGCGTACCTCGATGGTCCTGGCCGGGGGCTTGGGGCCCCACCAGTCGTCGTTCCGCTCGTACACCACCGCTTGTGCCCCGCCCTTGTTCGTCGGGCGGAAGGGGCCGGAGCCCGGGACCGGCTTGCCGAAGTCGTCGCTCCCCTCCGGCACGACGAATGTCGCGCCCTCCAGCGCCTTGCCGACCTCGGCGTAGGGCTTCCTGGTCACCAGCTCGAAGGTGGTGTCGTCGATCACCTCGGAGGCGTCGAGGTCGAACATGGCCATGCGGCCGAAGTTCTCCGCCGCCTTCTTGCCCATCCGGCGCAGCGAGAACAGCGCGTCGGCCGCCTTGACCCGGCGACCGTCGGAGAAGGTGGCGTCGCCGCGGATGGTGACCCGCCACTTGGTCAGGGTGGCGTCGGGCCGCCATGCGGTCGCCAGGCGCGGTTGGGTCGAGCCGTCGGCGCCGGGAAGGGTGAGAACGTCGTAGGTCAGGGCCATCCTGACCACATCGCTCTCGCCGGGCAGCAAACCGTGCGGGTCGGTGACGGCGTTGGACGGCGAGCCGGGCGCGGCGTAGCGCACGGTGCCCGTGCCCGTGCCGGAGCCGGTGCCGGTGCCGGTCGGCTGGGCGGCGGTGCCGGCCGGCGCGGTGCCGGAACAGCCCGTCAGGAGGGCGACCGCGGTGACGACCGCCGCCGATCGGCGGCGGAGTTGGGAATGCATGGGAACCTTTCTCAAAGTCGCGCCAGCGCCCTGTCGAGCGCGGCGTTGATCAACCGGGCCACGGCGGGCAGCACGGGAGGGTGCAGGAGGCCGTAGTGGTGGGCGTCGACTCCGGTGGCCTCGACCGGCCCGGCCAGGTAGCGTCCCCAGCCGAGGTCGGGCCGGCCCGGCGGGGTGTCGTCGACGCCCATCCCGATGCCAGAGTTGCGAGGTGAGGGCCGCTCCGCCCGGATCAGCAACGTGGCTGTGTCCGGGTCGGCCAGCCGCCGTGGGGTGTGGGCGGCCAGCGCCCGCAGGTGCCTGGCGAACACGGCCACCCGCCCCGCCAGGTCCTCGCCGCGGCCCAGCAGCCGGTGCTCGCGTAGCCGGTCGGCGACCGCGCTCATGCGCCCTTCCTCGGGTACGTCACCGATGCTCAGGTCGATACCGAGGTAGGCCTCCAGGGCGTGCAGGTGCCGTACCGTCACCTCCCATTCGATCCCGGCGGCATCACGGCCGGGAACGTCGCGGATGAGCGCGGGATCGTTGGAGTCGAGCATCGCCAGCAGCGCGGTGTGCCGGCCACCGGCGTGCAGCAGCCGGGCCATCTCCTGGGCCACGGTGCCGCCCATCGACCAGCCGCCCAGCAGCCAGGGGGCCGTTCCCGGGCCGCCGGAGGCGTCGATCGCCCGCACGTACTGCTCGGCGATGCCTTCAACGGTCTCCGGTCCCGGCCCGTACGCGCCCGACAGTTCGGGATCGGCGAGTGCCACGACGTCCACGCGGGGGTCCAGCAGCCGGGACAGCTCGGCGTAGCACAGCACGTCACCGCCCGAGGGGTGGGCGAGGTACAGCGTGGGGCGGGCCGTTCCGCCCGGCTCGGCCCGCAGCGGCAGCACGATGTCCCGCACGGAGCCGGCCTGGTTCACCACCGCTCGCGAGGCCGGCTCTCGGGGCGCGGGTGGTGCGGCACTGCCCGAGGAAGGAGCGGCTTCTCCCGAGGGCGCCGGAACGGTGTGCCAGGGCTCGGGCCGGATCCAGGCGTCGGACGATCGGGCCAGCTCGCGCACCCGTGTCACGTGCTCGGCGAGCGCCGCCTCCAGCTCGTCGCCGGGCAGGACGCCCTCCAGGACGTCCCATTGCAGCCGCAGTTCGCCGTCGTGTTCGAGCACCTGGTGGTCGAGCCAGGTCTGCGGCGTCTGTGAGACCGCGTATACCTGCTCGCCGGCCCATTCCAGGTGGCCGCCGTCTTCCACCATGTCCGTGATGCCGAGCGCGCTGGTGAACACCACGGGCACCGGCCGTACCTCTCCCGTCCTGGCGGCTTGCTCGGTGAGCACGTCCAGTGCGGAGAAGCCGCGGTGGTCGAGGTCGTCGAACATCCTCGCCTGGGTGGCGGCGGCCCGGTCGGCGAAGACGGCTGCGGGCTCGGCGGGGACCTCGTGCAGCAGCAGGGAGGTGAAGTCGCCGACAACCCGGTTGACGTGCGGATGGATGGCCGGGCGGTCGAAGAGGGTCAGTGTCACGCAGAACCCGGCTGCCCCCGACCAACGGGCCAGTACGTCGGCGTAGACGGTCAGCAGCGCCGCCGCCGGGGTGACCCGGTGCCGGGCGGCGGCTTCCCGAAGCGCTGCCCATTCCTCGCGGTCCAGCCGTGCGGAGCGCCGTACGAACTTCGGGGGTGACCCTTCCGGGTCGTGGACCGGCAGGCGGGGCGGGCCGGGGAGTGTGTCGAGGCGCCGGCGCCAGTAACGCGCGGCGCGGTCGTCACGCCGTCGCTCCAGGGCGGCCGCGCAGGCCGCCGGGTGCAGATCCAACGGCGGCAGCGGGGCATCAGGGTTCTCGTAGAGGGCGTGCAGTTCGGACTCGATGATCCACCAGCTGGCGGCGTCGCAGATGAGCACGTCGACTCCGATGAACAGCCTGATCATGTTTCCGGGCAGCCGGGCTGCCTGGATCTGCGCCAGTGGCCAGCGGTCGGGCGGGCCGGGCTTGGTGGACAGCTTCTCCCGCAGCACGGCCAGCCGTTCCGCCCGGCGGCCCTCTGTCGTCGCGGTCAGGTCGTGCGCCCGGATCCGGTAGCGCGGCAGGTTGTCCAGCACGCGAAGCCGTCCCTCGGGCGTGGCCACGGCGCGGAGCATGGGATGGCGGGCCACGACCTGGTTCCAGGCCTCCTCGAAGCGGTTGAGGTCCAGGTTGTGGCAGTCGTACTCGAGGAAGAAGTGGCAGGGCAGCTCCCCCCACTGGTAGCCGCCGTCCCGCCCGATCCAGTAGGCGTGCTGGACCCGTGTCATGGGGAAGGTGCCGTCGCCGTCGACGGCGTCCTCCTCCGGCGTGCTCTCCTGGGTCGGGTACGGCTGCGAGCCCGCCGATTCGACCAGCTTGGCGATGCCCGCCACGGTGGGCGAGGCCAGCAGGTCCCGCATGCCCGGCCGGACGCCGAAGCGTTCGCCCAGCGCGGCCAGCATTCGCACGCCCAGCAGGGAGTGGCCGCCGAGCGCGAAGAAGTCGGCGTCGGGATCGTTCACCGGGATGCCGAACAGCTCCGACCACAACTCGCTCACCGCTCGCTCGGCCGGAGACAGGCGCGCAACGTCGCCGCCGGTGGCCACGATCGGCCTCGGTTTCCCCGCCGCGATGATGCGCGGGTTGAGATCGGTCCCGGCGACCGACACGATCGGGGGCACCGTGCCCGACTCGCGCGCGGCCAGCAGGCGGTCCAACGCCTTGGTACCGGTGACCGCGTCGAGCGCGCCGGCGAGGACGACGGTGGCCTCGGCACCGTCCTCGGCCACCCGCCAGCCGTCCCAGACCGCGCTGACCCACTGGGTGGCGCCGGGCGCCGCGAGGCCGAGCGCGTCCATCGCGGCGTTGGCCGCCGCGTAGGGGCCCATTCCGACACCGCCGACCAGGGCGGTCACCGAGGACATGAGCAGCACTGTCCGGGGACGGCGCTCCGGCGGCAGCGCGGCGATCGCGTCCCTGAGGGCGAGCACTCCCCCGGCCTTGGCCCGTACATGTGCGGCCGCTTGGCCGGGGTCGAGCGACCGCAGCGGGTCCAGCCGCGCCCCCGCGACCACGCCTGCCGCATGGATGACGAGCTCGATGGGCTCGCCGGCGGACAGCTCCTCCATCAGGGCAGAGGTCGCGGCAGGGTCGGCGGCGTCACAAGCCCGCACGTCCACACCGGCCTCGGCGAGCGCGGTTCCCCGGTGACCGGCCGTACGCGATGTGACGACCACCCGATGCCCGCGCGCGGCCAGATGCCGGGCGAACAGTTGCCCGACCGCCCCCAACCCACCGGTGATCAGCACGCTGCCGGTCGCCGTGGCGCTCCCTCCGGTGCGGGCCGGGCTCCAAGGCGCCAAGCGGCGTCGCCACCTGGTCACGCCACGCATTGCGGTTTCCGTTCCCGTCCCTTCTCCGCTCGCGAGGGCGCTGAGTTCACGGAGCACGGCCCTCGCCTCGGTGGCGGGCTCGGCCTGCGTGCCCAGGTCGAATGTGGCCCATCGCAACCCGGGCTGTTCCTGGCCGAGCACTCGCGGGAGCACGCGGACGGCCGCCTGCGCCGGGTCGGGTGGTGGATCGCCACCGACCTGCTCGCCGTGCCGGGTGACCAAGAGCAGACATGGCTGCTCCGCCTGCCCGGCCAGCTCGGCCGCCACGGCGGCGACCTCGACGAACGCGAGCACGGCAGCGACGACGTCGTCGGCGGCCGGCGTGGCGGCCCGCTCAGCGCCGTCTCCCGTCGCCACCGCGACCAGTCCGGTCAAGGGCTCGTCGGCAGCCGTGAGATCGGCCGCCTCCAGCCGGGCACGCAGCTCATCCGCCAATGTGCCGGTCCCGATCACGGCCCAGCGGCCGGCCGGGACCGGCTCCGACTCGGCGGGGAGGACCTGACTCCACACCGGGACCTGCAGCGGCTCCTCCGCATCGACCTCCAACGACGTGTCCGAAGCTGGAGGGTCGATCCACAGGCGGCGGCGCTGGAAGGCGTACCCCGGCGCGTGCACCCGCCGCCGACCGGCTGCGGACAGCGCGGCGAGGTCCACGGTCCGGCCGTGGGCCCACAGTGTGGCGACTGCCTGCCGCACGCTCGCCGGCTCCGGCTCGTCCGGCACCAGCGTCGCCAGGACCGACCGCAGGCCCGGCAGGGTGTTCCTGCGCGCGAGGGCGGACAGCGTGGTGCCCGGTCCGACCTCCACGAGCAGGGTGTCTTCCCCGGGGCCGAGTGCTGCCTCCAAAGCCTGCGCGAACCGTACGGGGTCGCGCAGTTGCCGCGTCCAGTGACCGGCGTGCGCCAGTTCGGCGCCGATCGAGGCGCCGGTGACCGTGCTGAACACGGGCACGGCGGGGGCGCCGCCCGTCAGTCCGGCCAGTGCCGCGCCCAGGCCGGACAGCTCCGGCTCCATCAGACGGGAGTGCATCGCGGCGTCCACCCGCAACCTCGTGCCCGTGATGTGACGTCCGCGCAGCTCATGCGCCAGCCGGGCGACGGCCGCCGCGGGCCCGGACACCACGCAGGCGGCCGGGGCGTTGACGGCGGCGAGATCGAGGCCGGGATGGCGCGACAGCAGTTCGCGTGCCTCTTCCTCGCCGAGCGGGACGGCGAGCATCGAGCCGCCACCGGCGGCTCGGGCCGCGGCGGCGCACCGGGCGGCGACCAGCTTGGCGGCCTCGGCGAGCGGCAGCGCGCCGCTCACCACCGCGGCTGTGCACTCACCCAGGCTGTGTCCGACGAGGGCGTCGGGCACGATGCCCCATGATGCGAGCAGCCGCGCCAGTCCGTACGACACGGCGAAGACGGCCGGCAATCCGAAGCCGGCGTCGCGGACGCGTGCCTCGCTGATTCCCGGGTCCAGGGCGTCGCGGACGTCGGCGCCAAGCAGCGGGCGCAACCGCTCCGCGCACTCGTCCACGGCCTGGGCGAAGACCGGCTCGTCACGGTAGAGCGCGTTGCCCATCCCGGGATAGGCGCTCCCCGCGCCGGGGAAGGCGAACACCAGGCGCGGGCCGGCCGCCTTGACCGGCGTCGCCGCGGCCAACCCGGCCCGGCCCACGCCCGCCACCCGGTAGGCCAGCTCGGCACGTCCCGTGGCCAGCGTGTAGGCGAGATCGGCCTCGTCGGGTTCGGGCCGGGACGCCAGAGCGCGGGCGGTGGCGACCGCCGCCTCAGCTGTGGCGGCCGAGACCGCCAGCACCTGGGGCCGCCGATCGGCGGGGACGGGCGGGCGGTGCGGGGCCGGCCCGAGCACGGCGTGGCAGTTGGTGCCGCCGATGCCGAACGAGCTCACCCCTGCCAGCGAAGGGGCGTCCCAGTCCCGGGTCTCGGCGATCACCTCGAACGGCGACCCATCCAGGCCGAGCAGCGGGTTGAGCGGGTAGGCGTGCAGTGACGCGGGCAGCACCCGGTGCTGTACGGCCAGGACGGCCTTGATGAACGAGGCGATGCCGGCGGCGGAGTTGGCGTGGCCGACGTTGCCCTTCACCGAGCCCAGCCCGCACCACGCCGGTCCGGTCTCACCGAACACCCGCCGCAACGCGGCCACCTCGATGGGATCTCCGAGCGCGGTGGCGGTGCCGTGCGCCTCAATGAGTCCGATCTCGTGCGGCGACGCGCCGGCCACCGCGAGCGCCTCGGCCACCGCCCGGGCCTGGCCCCGCATGGACGGCGCGGTGAACCCGGCCTTGTCGGCTCCGTCGTTGTTCACCGCCGAGCCGTGCAGCACGGCGAGCACCGGGTCGCCGTCGGCCAGCGCGTCGTCCAGGCGGCGCAGCACCACCACGCCCACGCCCTGGGTGTAGACGATGCCGGTGCCGTCCGCGCTGAACGGCCTGATCGTCCCGTCCGACGCGTACACGCCGCCGGCGACGTGCACGTACCCCTGCCCTTGCGGCACGATCAGCGACACCCCACCGGCGAGCGCGGTGTCGCACTCGCCGGACAGCAGCGACTGCGCGGCCAGATGCACGGCGACCAGCGAGGTCGAGCAACTGGACGCCACCGCCACCGCCGGGCCCGTAAGGTTCAGCCGGTAGGCCGTCTGCAGCGGCAGGTAGTCGGCCTGGGTCGAGATCGCCGTCTGCAGGCTGCCGAGCGGGTCCCGTCCCGCGCCGGTCGGGTTCCACCGCTCGGCGAGGTTGCTCGCCAGGTAGGCGCTCTGCATGGCGCCCCCGAAGACCCCGACCGCGCCGGCCCCGCGTCCGCCGCCATGACCGGCGTGTTCCAGCGCGTGCCAGGCACATTCGAGGAACAACCGCTGCTGAGGGTCAAGCAGGGCCGCCTCGGCGTCGCTGAACCCGAACGGCTCGGGGTCGAAGTCGGCCTGGCCCTCAATGAGCCCGCCGACGGGGACGAACCCTGGGTGCGCCCGCAAGCTGCCCGGCACGCCTCGGGCGGTCAACTCGTCGTCGGTGAACCTGGTCAGCCCTTCGCGACCGTCCCGCAACAGCGCCCAGTACGCTTCGGCGTCAGGCGCCCCGGGAAAGCGGCAGGCCAGGCCGACGACGGCGATCGGATTCTGCGCGGCGCTCATCCGGCGAGCTCCGCCGCACGCGCTCGGGCAGCCCTGCGAGCGGCGGCTTGATCAGAAACGAGATCGGGCTCGGCTGCCGAGGGCGGATCTTCTCGAGGTGACGGGGTGGCGGGGCCGATGCTGCCGGACGCCTCTCTGCGGGCGGTGATGAAGGCGGCCAGGTCCCGGACCGTGGGCCGGGCGAACATGTCCACCACTGTCAGTCCTTCGTCCAGCTCGGCTCTTAGGGCGCGATGGGCGAGCACGACGGTCAGGGATGACGCTCCCAGCCGGAAGAAGGGCGTGGTCACATCGACCGGCGTCTTGAGCAGCTCGCTGAAAACCCTGGCCACGGCCCGCTCCACCTGCGGATCCGGCACCGCGTCCGACCTGGCGGGGACAGGGTGGGGCGGCTCCTGCCGGCCCGCGAACGTGTCGGGTTGTGGCTCGACGGTGGGCGTGGCGAGACGCGGCGATGTGGCGACGTCAGTCGTGGGAAGCCCGTCGGCGCCACCCTCGACGACGAGCTCCATCACCCCGTCGGGCGACACAGTGAGAGTGAGACGTAGCCCGCGCGTGACCGTGGCGCTGATCGCCTGCGCAGGCCGTGCGGTCATCGCAGGAAGGAACGCCCGCGCGCTGGGGGTGGTCTCTCCGGTGACGGCCGTAGGCGCGTTCATGACCGCTGGGCTGCGAGCCTCGTCCCGGGCCGGAGCCCCGGTCGGCTGGTACGGGTTGGCGAGCGCCTTGTAGTCGATCTTGCCGTTGTCCGTGATCGGCAGGGTGTCCATGATCAGGAAGCGGTTGGGCACCATGAACCCGGGCAGGCTCGCCCGCAAGGCCTCGATCAGCTCGTCGTCCGCCGGAGGCGCCGCGGGATCGGCGGGCACCACGTAGCAGACCAGCCTCGGCCGGTCGTCGGGCCCGGGCACCGCGCGGGCCACCGCCTGCCGCACGGCGGGGAGCCGGTCGAGGGTGGCCTCGATCTCGCCGAGCTCGATCCGGTGGCCGCGGATCTTGACCTGCCGGTCCAGCCGGCCGAGGAACTCGATCGTCCCGTCGTACCGCCAGCGTCCGAGGTCGCCGGTCCGGTAGAGACGGCGGCGCAGGATGGGGTGCGTGATGAACCGCTCGGCCGTCTGCCCGGGGTCCCCGACGTAGCCGCGGGCCAGCCCGTCGCCGCCGATGTGCAGCTCGCCCGGCTCGCCCACCGGGCAGGGCCGGCCGTGTTCGTCGAGGATGTGGAAGGACTGGCCGCGTAGCGCCCGGCCGTACGGGATGCTCGGCCAGGACGGGTCCACCTCCTCGATGGGATGGCAGATCGACCAGATCGACGCCTCGGTCGCCCCGCCCAGGCTGACCACTCTGGCGTCCGGGGCCAGTGCCCGGAGCCGGTCGGGCAGCGTCACCGGGATCCAGTCGGCCGACAGGAACACCAGACGCAGCGTGGCCAACGCCTCGCGCACCACCTGCGGCTCCAGCTCCGCGTACTCCACCAGCATCTCCAGCAGGGCAGGAGCGGTGTTCCACACGGTGACGCGGTGGCGGGCCATCAGCTCCAGCCAGTGGCCGGGGTCGCGCTGGCGGTGGGCCTCGGGCAGGACCACGGCGCCCCCCGACCCGAGCACCGAGAAGATGTCGTAGACCGACAGGTCGAAGCTGAACGCCGACAGGGCCAGCACCCGGTCGTCCGGGGCGAGGGGGAACCGGTCGGCGAGATCGTCCAGGGTGGTACGGACCGCACGGTGCTCGACGGCCACCCCCTTCGGCCGCCCGGTCGAACCCGAGGTGAAGATCGCGTAGGCGAGGTCGTCCGGGGCGGGCCGGCGCGGCTCGGACCCGTCCGGAAGCCGGAGAACGCCGTCGGCGTCGAGCCGATGCACGCTGACCTGGTCCGGCCACGCGGTGTCGTCGGCCTCCGCCGCAAGCAGCGCCGTCCGGATCGAGGCCTGCTCGCACAGCGAAGCCACCCGGCCCGCGGGCCAGGACGGTTCGACGGGCACGTACCCGGCTCCGCCGGCCAGCACTCCCAGCAGGGCGGTGACCTGCGCGACGCCCTTGTCCGCCACGACCGCCACGAGATCGCCGGGCCCGATCCCGAGCGCGGCCAGCGCCCGGCCCGTGCGCGTGGCCTGCTCGCTCAGCTCCCGCGCTGTCACCTCGCCGGTCAGGTCGAGCAGGGCGGGCGCGGACGGGTCCCGTTCGGCGGCGGCGCGCAGCGGGTCGTCCAGGAGCGGACCGGCCCCGCCGAACGCCCCACCCGCCACGTCCTCGTCGGCTAGGAACGAGGGGTCCCAGGCGAGCGCGGAGTCGGTCCACAGCTCCGGCTCCGTGGCCAGCCGCCGCAGGAGGCGGACGTGCGCGGCCAGCATGCCGTCGGCGAAACCGGCCGGCAGCGCCCCGTCGACGACGTCCCACGCGATGCGGAGCCTGCCGTCCTCGTCCCAGACGATGTGGTCCAGCATCACCTGCGGCGTCTGCGAGACGCCGAAGACCTCGGCGCCGAGCCAGGCGGTGGGCGCCTCGCCGGGCCCCGCCAGGCCGACGCCGCTGGTGAAGACCACGGTGTGGGTGGGTACGGGCAGCCCGGTGGCGGGGTCGGTCACCCGGGGACGCTCCCCCGACTCGATCGCCGTACGCAGTGCCTCCATCCCCGAGACTGCCCGGTGGTCGAGGTCGGTCCAGAACTGCCGGTTGACGGCCGCGGCGTAGCCGGTGAAGCCGTACCAGCGGCCGGGGTCGGCCATGGGGATTTCCACCAGGACGGTGCTGGTGAAGTCGCCGACGACACTGTCCAGGCCCGGGGTGTCATCTGCGAGAGCCAGGTCGTCGCGGTCGAAGAGGGTGGTGTTGAGGCAGAAGGGATCGCGGGCGCCCCAGCGCTGCAGCACCAGGCCGAAGGCGGCCAGCAGCAGGCCGGTGGGGCTCAGCCCGTGCGCCGCACCCTGCTTGCGCAGCTGCGTCCAGTCCTCCGCGGACAGCTCGGCGGCATGCCGGACGATGCGGTGGCCGCTGAAGTCGGCCGGGCCACGGGTCCAGGGCAATCCCGGGCCGTCCGGCAGGCCGGCCGCCCGCCGCGCCCAGTAGGCCGCGTCGATCTCGCGCCGCCGCAGGTCAGCCGGGTCCTCCAGCCGGCGCCGTACGAGGTCGGCGAAACCGAGCGGCGGTGCGGGCAGCTCCAGGTCAGGGTCGGCCGCGTACTGGCCCCACTCCCTCATCAGCCGCATCCAGCTCATGAGGTCCAGGGCCAGCACGTCCACACCGACGAACAGCCGGGTCCGGCCGTCCGGCAGCAGGGCCGCACGCAGGTCGAACAGCGGCCACCGGTCGGCGGGCAGCACCTGGTGCGAGCATTTCGCACGCAACGCCTCCAACGCCTGCTCCGCCCGTTCCGGACTCTCACCACGCAGGTCCGTACGGGCGATGACGTAGTCGGGCACCTGGGCGAGCACTCTCTGCCTGGCGTCGGCGTCCACGACCATGCGCAGCATCGGATGCCGCCGGACCAGCCGATTCCACGCGCTCTCCAACCGGTCGAGGTCCGCGTCCTGGGCGTCCCGCGGCACGCGGTCGTACTCGAAGTAGTAGAAGGTCGCCACTCCGCCCAAGGGGAAGGCCGGGTCCCGGCCGACCAGGTAGGCGGTTTGGATGGGAGTCAGCGGAAAAGACTCCCCTGCCTCGGCGGGGTCGTCCGGGACGATCCCGGCGGCGACCGTGCGCGCGGTCGCCGCCCCGAGGAAGGCCGTCAGCGGGAGCTCGAGTCCGGACTCCTCCACCAGGCGGCGGCGCAGGCGTACGGCAGTGAAGGACTCCAGCCCCAAGGCGGTGAGCGGGGCGTCGGGGTCCAGATCCGAGGGCCGGAGTTCCAGTACGTCGGCCAGGCGGGCGAGCACTTCTTCGACGGTGGCGGAACCCAAGGGGTGACCCCTTCCACAGAGATAGCAATGGAAACGGTTTTCATTGCTACACAACTTCTCACATTTGTCCAGATCTTGAAAATGATTACCGTTATTTCGTACGATCTCGCCCTATGTCGCTGCTGAACGACCGCGCTGACAGTGCCGCGCACGCCGCCATCGCCGGAACCGGCATCGGTGACGCGGCCGGAGCCGTCCATGACCTGGACCGGCTGATCCTGCTCGGCATCGCGGCCGACCTGCACCGGCGCACCCGGCTGCGCTCGGGCCTGGCACACGGGCCCGGCGCGGTCGCGGACGACCTGGGCGCCGCGCCCCGGCACCGCTGGATCGCCGGGCACTGGCTGACCGCCCTCCACGAGGCCGGCCTGGCAGGCCGGGACGCCACTGGCCGATACCACGACCTGCACGGTCCGCGGCGGGCGGAGCTGGCCGCCGCCCGCACCCGCATGGAGGCCGCGCGGCTGGCGCTCGGCTACCCCACCGAGCTGGCCGAGCTGATGCTGCGCTCGCTGCGGCTGCTGCCGTCCCTGCTGCGCGACGAGATCGGCGTGCAGGCGCTGCTCTACCCCGACGGGGAGCCCGCCACCGCCGAGGCCGTCTACCGCGGCAACGTCATCAGCCGCTACCTCAACGCCGCCGCGGCCGAGGTGGTCCGGGACCTGACCGAGCGCGTCACCCGGCCGCTGCGGATCCTGGAACTGGGCGCCGGCATCGGCGCCACCACCGCCGACCTGCTGCCGGTGCTGACCGGCCGACCGGTCGAGTTCTACCTGTTCACCGATCTGTCACCGTTCTTCCTCGACACCGCGCGCCGCCGCTTCGACGCCGGCTTCCTGCGGTACGCCCTGCTCGACATCGCCCATGACCTGCCGCAGCAGCCGGGCGGGCTGGACCTGGTCGTCGCGGCGACCATGGCGCACAACGCCCCGCATGTCGACCGCCTGCTCGGCCAGGTCGCCGCGTTGCTCGCTCCCGGCGGGCGGGTGCTGCTCATCGAGACCGTCCGCGAGCATCCCCAGTCACTCACCTCGATGCCGTTCGCGCTGTCCACCGACGACGGCCCGCCGCGGCGGCTCGACTGCCGGGCCGGCACCACCCGCACCTACCTGCGTCGCGAGGAGTGGCTGAGCGCGCTGGCAGGCAGCGGGCTGCGGATCGAGGTGGACCTGCCCCGTCCCGGGGATCCGCTGACCGCGCTGTCGCAGCGCCTGCTCGTCGCCATCCGCTGATCACCCGACTGTCCACCCGACTGTTCACCCGACTGTCCACCCGACGATGGGAGCACACGTATGAAGGAGCTGGCCGAGATCTGGTCGGAGCTGCTCGGCCTGCCGCCCGGCGAGATCCCGCACGATGTCGGGTTCCTGCGCCTGGGCGGGGACTCGGTGCTGGCGGTCCGCATGTCGGCGCTGGTCCGCAAGCGGCTCGGCGTCGCGCTCGCCCTCTCGGACGTACGGGTCGAGACCACGCTCGGCGACCTGGCCGAGCTCGTACGGCGGCACACCTCCGGCGGCTCCACCACCCGGGCCCTGCCGCTCACCGTCACGCCGCGGCCGGACCCGCATGCCGAATTCCCCCTGCTCCCCCTCCAACAGGGCTACTTCGTCGGCCAGCAGGACGGCTGGGAGCTGTCCTACGACTCGGCCCACTACTACCTGGACTACGCGCTGACCGGCATGGACGGCGACGAGGCCGCCGACGCGCTGGCGGACGCGGTCGAACGGCTCGCCGCGCACCAGCCCACGCTGCGGGCCCGGGTCACCTCCGACGGCCGCCAGCACGTCCTACCCGCCGACGCACCCGGCGCGGTGCCCCGGGTCCGCGTATACGACCTGCGCGAGGCGGGCCCGGACGAGATCGCCACCGCGCTGCGCGACGTACGGCAGGAGATGAGCACCAGCGGGCCGGACCCCACCAGCGGCCCCGGCATCGACGTCCGGCTCACGCTGCTGCCCGGGGACGAAGGCCGGCTCCACCTCGGGCTGAGCCTGCTGATCTTCGACGGCTGGTCGTCCAGCGTGCTCAGCCGCGACCTGCTCACCTTCGTCGCCGACTGGAACGCCGCCCTGCCGGCCCTGGACATCCACTTCGGCGACTACGTCACCTCGCTCGCCGACTTGCCGGCCACCGAGGCCTGGCAGGCCGACCGGGACTGGTGGTGGTCCCGGCTCGGCACGCTGCCGGGACCGCCGGCGTTGCCTCTGGCCGCCGACCCGCAGGAGGTGCGGCCGGTCACCATGGGCAACCGCGAACACCGCTGGAGCGCCGAAGACTGGGCGGCGCTGCGGCGGCAGTGCACCGATCGGGGCGTGACCCCGTCCACGGCCATGCTGACGGCGTTCGGCGTGGTGCTGGCGCGCTGGGGCGGGCACCACCGGATGTTGCTGAACTCGCTCCAGCTCAACCGCCTGCCCATCCACCCCGAGGTGCAGCGCGTGGTGGGTGCCTTCGCCGCGACCATGCTGCTTCCCCTCGACCTGGACCCCAAGGCCACGTTCGCCGAGCTCGCCACCACCGTGCAGGCGACATCTGGCGAGCACGCCGCCCACAACCTGATCACCGGTGTTGAAGTCGGGCGCGAGGTGGCCCGCCGCCGGGGGAGCTGGCGGCCGGTCGGGCCGGTCGTGTTCCAGAGCGTGCTCGGGGTGGACGCGGCCATGGGCGGCGGGCCGCCGGAGGAGGCGGGGCCGCTGGGCCGAGTGGTCGCCGCCGACTACTTCCACCAGCTCCGCACGCCGCAGGTGGCGATCGAGGTCCGCTGCTTCGAGCTGGGCCCGGAGATGGTGGCGGTCTTCTCCCTGGTCGAGGAGCTGTTCGACACCGATCAGGTGACGGTTGCGTTCGCGGAGTTCGTGGCGTTGGTCGACGCCCTCGCCGACGGGAGCGGCTGGGATCGGGTGCCCGGGTTGCCCGAGGAAACGGAGCCCGGCTCAGCATCTGGTTCGCGGCTCGGCCTGTTGCCCGAGACGGCCGTCCGACACCGGGAGGGGCCACCGGCCGACGATCTGGAGCAGGCCGTCGCCGACGTGTTCGAGGAGCTCTTGGAGGTGCCGGTGCTCGACCGCGCCGCCGACTTCTTCGGCCTCGGCGGGGACTCCCTGCTCGCGGTACGGGCGGTCGTGCGGCTCGCCAAGGAGGCCGGCGTGTCCGTGCCCGTGCGGGAGTTCCTGGCCGACTCCACAGTGGCAGGGGTGGCCACCGCCGTCCGCTCCCGCCTCGGTGACCAGCGGTGATCGGGATCCTGGGCGCCACCGGCGCGGTCGGCCGCACGGCCGCGCAGCGTATCGCCGCCTACGGCCTGGGCCCGGTCCGCGTCGGCGGCAGAAACCTGACGGGGGCCGCGGACCTCGCGGCCACGCTTGCCGCTCCCGCGCACGCGGTCCGGGTGGACCTGAACGACCCCGCCGAGCTGGCCGCCTTCTGCGACGGCTGCCGGATCGTGGTCAACTGCGCGGGGCCCACGTACCAGGTGCTGGACACGGTTGCCCGCGCCGCCTTCGCCGCCGGCGCCCACTACGTCGACATCGGCGGCGAGCTGGCCGCCAAGGATGCGCTCACCGGCGAAGGCGTCGCCGATGACCGGATCGCGGTGTTCTCCGCGGGGGTCATGCCTGGCCTTTCCGGCCTGCTGCCCCGGCTGCTGGCCAAGGGACGCCCGTTGCGCCGCCTCGACGTGTACGTGGGCGGAGCGGCCGTCTTCACCCCGTTGTCCGCGGTGGACGCGCTGCTGACCAGGGGGCCGAGGTTCGGCGAGCCCATGGCGGCCTGGCGGGACGGCCGGGTGGCCCCCGGCACGCTGGCCCCGCTGCACCAGGTGCGGCTGCCGGGCTTCCCGGTACCCGTGCACGCCTGGCCGTACCTCACCACCGAGGCACAGACTCTGGCCACCGACACCGGGGCCGACGAAGTGCGCTCCTACAACGTCTTCGTCTCCAACCGCCTCCCCGAAGCCCTCGCCGCGACCTGGGCCGAGGTGCCGGACGCCCGCCCCGAGACACTCGCACCACACGCGGAGGCCGTGGTGCGGGCCTCGCTGCGGGACAACGCCGACTTCGGCGCCTTCTACGTCATGCTGTTCACCGCGCGACCTCGTCCGGGCGCCCCGCCCGGGCCCACGAGAGTGCTGCTCACGGCCGTGGACTCCTACGCGCTGAGCGGGGTGGTGATGGCGCTGGCCACCCACGCGGTGTCGTCCGGCTCCGTGCCGGCCGGCGTCCACCTGGCGGCCGAAGTGCTGGACCCCGACGCCACCGCCGCCGCGCTGCGAAGTGACGCGCTCGTCGGAGGTCTCAGCATCGAATGAGGCCAGCGCTGAGGTCTCGCCAGGTTGTCGCGCGCGTCTTCCCGTCACAGATCTTGACCGTTGATCGGTCCGGTGGCACGGTCGCTTTGCCGCCGCCGCTGCCGGCCTGCCGGCCGGCAGCGGTCCCTGCGTACGTCACCGGTCCCAGGGCCAGGGCGCCTACCAGCATGGCGGCAACCGTGCATAGGCGAGGAAGGACGAGGTCATCGTGAGCGGCCTGGTGCCGTCGCAGGAGGACGGAGCAGGGGCAGGTGCCGGCCGACTGCGATTTCCACCTGGTCATGGACGTCCTGTCCGGCCGAAGCAGGACGCTACGGCGCGTCAGCGGACCCGGACGGGCAGGGTCTGCAGCCCACGGATGAGGGTGCTGGCGCGCCATTGCAGGACGGGCGAGCCCAGTTCGATGCTGGAGAAGCGGCCGAGCAGCCTTCCGATGGCGATCTGCGCCTCCAGCCGGGCCAGCGGCGCGCCCACGCAGTAGTGGATGCCATGGCCGAAGGCCAGATGGCCGCCGCCTGGCCTGGTGAGGTCGAGCCGGTCGGGGTCGGGGTAGCGGCTGGGGTCGCGGTTGGCGGCCAGCAGGGAGATGAAGACGAACTCGCCCTCGGGGATCTCGACGTCGCCGACGCGGATCGGCTCGGTGGTGAAGCGCAGGGTCGCGATGTTGATCGGCCCCTCGAAACGCAGGAACTCCTCCACCGCACCCGGCAGCAGGGACGGGTCCGCCCGCAAAGCGGCCAGCTGGGCGGGGTCGCCGATCAGGGCGAGCACGCTGTTGGCGATCAGGTTGACCGTGGTCTCGTGGCCCGCCACGAGCAGCAGGAACGCCATGGACACCACTTCGTCCGCGGTCAGCCGGTCGCCTTCGTCGGAGATGTGCACGAGCTCCGACAGCAGGTCCTCGCCGGGCGCGGCCCGCTTGGCGGCGACCAGCCCGGTCAGGTAGGCGTGCATCCACGCGTGGGCCTCGCGCATCTCCTCGGCCGACGAGGCCGCCACGAAGGGCGCGGTCCAGGTCCTGAACTCGTCGTGGTCCGCGGCCGGGATGCCGAGCAGCTCGCAGATGACGGCGATCGGCAGGGGGAAGGCGAACGACTCCATGAGGTCGAACTCGCCCACCTCCGCCATGCCGTCGAGCAGGCCGTCGGTGATCTGCTCGATGCGCGGGCGCAGCCGCGACACCGTCCTGGCGGTGAACGCCTTGTTCACCAGTTTGCGCAGGCGCGTGTGGTCGGGCGGGTCGGAGTTGAGCATGTGGGCCGACAACGACGAGGCGTACGGCCCCGCCGTACCCGGTGGGAACAGCTTCACCGCCCTGGCGCTGTCCTTGGCCAGCCTGGGGTCGTTGAGCAGTTCCCTGGCTTCGGCGTACCTGGTGACCAGCCAGACCCTGAGCCGCCGGTGCGCGGTCGCGGGCCGTACCGGCCCCGCCTCGCGGGCGCGCCGGTAGACCGGATGCGGATCCTGGAAGAAGGCCCGGTCGAGATTGAGTGCCGGGTCCGTGACCGATTCGCTGTACCGCAACGTTCGCCTCTCTCCAGCTCGGCGGGCGCCCGCCGAGACCGCCGTACGATCTCCGCGGGCGGGCAGGACGTCTGTCACCTCGTCGATGAGGCCGGCCAGCTCGCCCGGCCGCGACAGGAACGGAGAATGGCTCCCCGGCAGGTGCCTGACCACCCCGGCCATCGTGAGCTGCCGCTTGATGAACAGGTCGGGCATGCTCCGGTCATCGTCGCAGACGATGAGCGCGGAAGGCACCGCTCGCCACGAGGCCCGCGTCTGCCGCTCGGTGAAGGCACGCGCGCTCTGTGGCCTGAGCCGGGCGACGGCCGCCTCCGCCCACTGCGCGGGTACGTCGTGGTAGAGCGCCTCGACCGGCGGCTCAGGAGCCGGCAGCAGCTCGGCGTCCTGGGGGAACCACGGCCCGCCGAGCGGCGTGACCACGGCCTCCCCCGCCTCCAGCATGTGGGCCGCGAGGTAGACGAGCCGCCGCACGTTCGGCACGGTCTCGGCCACCTCGGTGACGGGGACGCCACCGTAGGAGTGCGCGAGCACGGTGACCGGTCCCTCGATGGCGCGCAGATGTTCCCGTACGGCCCGCGCGTCGTCGTACATCCCCGCGTGTGGATCCCCCGACGTGCTCGGCAGGTCCACCGTGGACGTGCGCCAGCCGCGTTCTTCCAGCTCGGGTACGAGCCGATCCCAGCACGACGGTCCGTGCCAGGCGCCGTGCACGAGCACCAGCGTCTCCTTGTTCACCACGTTCTCACCCCCGTTTTCGCATGACACCCGGCCAGGATGGCAGGGCCGCGTGTACGCGCCGCCTATACGGCATTGACGCGATGTCAGCGCGATGACGCACCGGCCCCCGGCCGCTGATGAGTTCGGCGGGGTGCAGTCCTCAATGATGCGGCCTCATCCAGGACCAGAGGTGGCCTCGTCCGGCACGATGACGGGCGGGTTCACGAGAAGCACGCGACCGGGCGGTCGTCGCCACCGTGTCGCCACCGTGTCGCCACCGTGTCGCCGCCGCGCGCGCAGGCGGTCGGTGGCCGGTTCGATTCGCCAGCCGGTCAGGTGGTCCAGCGGGCTCTGCCCGACGGTCCGCCTGAAGCGGGCGGCGCGTGTCGAACGGGACACTGCCGCGGTCTCGGCCAGGTGCACGCGCAGCGGGTGAAGCAGCATGACCAGGGCGAGATGCTCGGTGACCGGTGTCGAGGCGAGCTTCTGGTCGCGCAGCTCTGCGTCGAGCTGCTCAAACGCCCAATGTACGGTCGCGGCCTCGGTGGTGCGGCAGGGCACATGGATCACTGGCGGCAGCACGTCGAGCAGCAGTTCGCGCGCCCGCTGACCGCCGGCAACCATCCTGACGGACAGGCGGCTGGTCGTGCCGGATCGGCTTGCACCACCGCCCACGAGATCCTCACCGGGCGGCGCATCATCGACACCGGCGGTGCCTCCGGGATCGGCTGGAGACGGTAAGGGCGCCGCGGGGCGCGGGAGCCGAGATCACCGTCGCGGCCCGCAACCCCACCGGCGGCCGGCGAGCCCTCGACCTGAGCGATCTCGGCTCCGTGCGCGCGTTCGCGGACGATTGGAGCGGGCCGGTGCACGTGATCGTGGCGAACGCCGTGACCATGCCTCTGCCTGCCCGCCAGGTCGCCGCCAACGGCTGGGAGCTGCAGCTGCCGGCGAACTTCCTCGGGCACTTCGCACGATCGCCTCGGTGCTGCTCGCCGGTCCCCGCTTCTCTGGGCCTACGCGCTCACAGCGACAGCGGACCACTGAACCGAGGCGTCGTCACCGGCACGTCCCAGGCGCGCTCGCCGATCGCCTCCACCTCGGCACGCATCCGGCAAGGCGGCCGTCATCAGCGTGGCCGGGCCGCTGTCGAGAGAAACTCCGGAGGCCGAGTCCGCGCCGCACCGATCACGAGTTCGCCGACGGCCGTCGGGCGCCCCGGCGGCAGGTCGACAGGCACAGGAGCCCCACCATGTCCGATATTTCGTACAAGAAGCTTGGAGCACCATTCATGACTACTGTGATGCTTGTGCACGGCGCCTGGCACCAGCCGAGCAGCTGGGCCCGGCTTGAGGCCGAGTTGCACGCTCTCGGCTATGGCACGCGCACGCCGGGGCTCCCGAGCGCCGGCGAACATCCCACCGCAGGCATGCATGAGTCGATGTACGCCATCCACGGCCTCGCCGATCCCGAAGACACAAGCGGCCTGTTCCCGCTCAGCGACGAACCCGCGTGTCTCGCTCTACGGCGATCTGCCCGATGAAGAGGCCGAGCAGGCGGTGAGCAAGCTGGTCAACCAGACCATCCGATCGTTCGCGGAGAAGGTCGACGTAGCCGCCTGGCGGAGCATCCCGTCCACCTACATCATCACGGAGCAGGACCAGGCCGTCCCTCTCGCACTGCAGGAGCAGATGGCAGCCCAAGCGGCCGAGACCCGCCGGCTCCCTGGCGGGCATTCGCCGTTCCTGTCCCGGCCACGACGGCTGGCCACCCTCATCGACGAGATCGTACGGTCGGCCTGAACCCTTCGCTGTGCCAGTCCTTCATCTCCTGGTGCTTGGCCTTGGATACCACCGACATAGGAGATTTCTGGCCAGAAGCGATCTCGACGTGTCCCTTCTCGTCCGGGTCTCTCGCAGGAGGCATCCGCGAAAGTGCAGGGTTTGTCCAGTCATGTGCCGCTCCAGGGATTCGAACCCTGAACCTCCGCCTCCTGAAGACGGCGCCTCTGCCAGTTGGGCCAGAGCGGCTGGGCCCCGGGCTTGGCTGGCGTGGGCCGGCCCGGGGCGAGGGCCGGGTCCGGCCGGGGGGCGCCATTCCCGCCGGCCAGGCCGTGGCCCGCGGCCCTTTCCTTTCAGGGCCGTGTCCGAGTGGCAGGATTCGAACCTGCGGTGCTCCTGCTCCCAAGGCAGGCGGGCTGACCAAACTGCCCCACACTCGGTTTCCTCGAATGAAACAAGCCGCCTCGAATTTCTTCGAGACGGCTTTTCCGGTAATCCGCGATCGGATTATCCGGTAAGCCGTCGCCGCAGCTCGGGCAGGGCCGGGAGCGGCCGGGAGAGGCTCAGGTAGCGCACTTCGCCGCCCTTCCTGGACGTTGCTGAACGTTGCTGGACAATGTCCACGGTAAACCGATGATCGGGCGCGTGCCACATATTTAATTCCGGCCGGCTCAGCGGTCCTTGGTCCAGCTCACGCCCACCCGGGTCTCCGGGGTCTCGACGCGGAAGCGGGGCAGGGCGTCCGGGTAGTTGTCGCGGACGTAGTTGACCAGGAACTCGCGTACGTCGCACTTGAGGTCCCACGAGGACGGCGAGTCCGCGGCGCTCATCAGGCCCCGCAGCTCCACCAGGCCGTTCGGCAGCACGTCGGTGACCTGCAGCGTCCAGTCCTTCTGGTCCCACAGCGGGTTGCCCTGGAGGAACTCGTACAGGGCGTCGCGCAGTTTCGGGACCGGCACCGCCCAGTCCACCCGCAGGTACACGACGGCGAGCACGCGGCTGCCGTGGCGGGTCCAGTTCTCGAACGGGGTCTGGGTGAAGTACGACACCGGCAGCACGAGCCGGCGCTCGTCCCACAGCCGCACCACCACGTACGTGAGCGTCAGCTCCTCGATCCGCCCCCACTCCTCCTCGACCACGACCACGTCGTCCAGCCGCAGCGCGTCGCTGAAGGCGAGCTGCAGCCCGGCCAGCACGTTGCCGATGGTCGGCTGGGCGGCGATGCCGACGACCGCGCCCGCGATGCCGGCCGAGGCGAGCAGCCCGGCCCCGAGCGCCCGCACCTGCGGGAAGGAGAAGAGCATCGCGCCGACCGCGATGACGACGATGACCGCGGCGGCGATGCGGCGGACGAGCGCGATCTGCGTCATGATCCGCCGCGCCCGGCGGTTGCGCTCCCCCTCGACCAGCACCAGCCGGTCGAGGACGATGTCCGTGAACGCGTACGTGGCCTGCACGATCAGCCAGGTCACCGCGGCGATCGTGACGAGGCCGAGCACCCGCTCCACCGACCCCGCCACCGCCCGTTCGGACGGCGTGTCGCCGAACATCCCCGGCCCGAACACCACGTTGAACGCCACCACGGCGGCCACCGAGAACGCGGGCCACGTGCAGTGCTCCACCAGGTGCCGGGCGAGCGCGAATTTGCGCCCCATCCTGCTCAGCACCCGCCGGGCCACTTCCACCAGGAGGATCGAACCGACCACGGCGATTACGAGGATCGGCCAGTCCGCTGGAGACTGCACGCTCATGCCCCCTTATGTATTAGAACGTCTCGTCAAAGCTCACATTGCCCTCAACCGCCACTTGGTAAGCAGAAACCCGCCGTTCGAAGAAGTTGGCCAACTCCTGCACGTCCTGCAACTCCATGAACGCGAAGGGGTTCGCCGAGCCGTACCGGCTGGGCAGGCCGAGCCGGGCCAGCCGCTGGTCGGCGACGTACTCCAGGTACTGGCGCATCTGGTCCACCCCCATGCCGGGCATGCCCTCGCCGCACAGGTCCGCGGCGAAGGCCAGCTCCGCCGCGACGGCCTCCTCGATCATGAGGGTGACCTGCTTGCCCAGCTCGTCGTCGAACAGCGACGGCTCCTCGGCCCGCACCGTGTCCACCACGCTGAACGCGAACTCCATGTGCATGGACTCGTCGCGGAACACCCAGTTCGTCCCGGTGGCCAGGCCGCCGAGGAGACCGCGCGAGCGGAACCAGTAGACGTACGCGAACGCGCCGTAGAAGAACAGGCCCTCGATGCAGGCGGCGAAGCAGATGAGGTTCAGCAGGAACTGGCGCCGCTCCGCGGCCGTCTCCAGCCGCCGCAGCCCTTCGATCGAGTCGATCCACCTGAAGCAGAACTCCGCCTTGTCGCGGATCGACGGGATGTGCTCGATCGCGGCGAACGCCTTCACCCGCTCGTCCGGGTCGGGCAGGTAGGTGTCGAGGAGCGTCAGGTAGAACTGCACGTGCACGGCCTCCTCGAAGAGCTGCCTGCTCAGGTACAGGCGCGCCTCGGGGGCGTTGACGTGCTGGTAGAGGTTGAGCACGAGGTTGTTGGCCACGATCGAGTCGCCGGTGGCGAAGAAGGCGACCAGCCGGTTGATCAGGTGCCGCTCCTGCGGGGTCATCCTGGCCAGGTCGGCGAGGTCGTTGTGCAGGTCCACCTCCTCGACGGTCCACGTGTTGCGGATGGCCGCGCGGTAGCGCTCGTAGAAGTCGGGGTAGCGCATGGGCCGCAGGGTGAGGTCCATACCGGGGTCGAGCAGCACGAAAGGGTCTCCTTACTGGCAGGCTTCGCAGGTTTCGGGGTTCTCGAGGGAGCAGGCGATCGCCTCGGCGGAAGGGGCCGCGACCGTCGTCTGGGCGATCCGGGTGGCGGGGCGCGAGCGCAGGTAGTACGTCGTCTTGAGGCCCTGCTTCCAGGCGTAGGCGTACATCGACGAGAGCTTGCCGATGGTCGGGCTGGCCATGAAGAGGTTGAGCGACTGCGACTGGTCGATGTACGGCTGCCGCGCGGCGGCCAGGTCGATCAGCGCCTTCTGCGGCAGCTCCCACGCCGTGCGGTAGAGCACCTTGAGGTCGTCGGGCACGCCGGGCACGGTCTGCACCGAGCCGTCGGCGCGCTTGAGGTCGTCGCGCACCTGCTGGGTCCACAGCCCGCGCGCCTGCAGATCGGCCACCAGATACCGGTTGACCTGCAAGAACTCGCCCGACAGGGTCTCCCGCTTGAACACGTTGGACACCTGCGGCTCGATGCACTCGTAGCAGCCGGCGATGGAGGCGATCGTCGCGGTCGGGGCGATGGCGACCATGAGCGAGTTCCGCAGGCCGGTCTCCGCGATCTTCTCGCGGAGCGCGTCCCAGCGCGGCGAACCGGCCGCGCCGTAGTGGTCGGGGTGCAGCACTCCCCCGGCGGCCCGCGTGTCGGCGTACGACGGGTGCCTTCCGCGCTCGGCCGCCAGGTCGGCCGAGGTGTCGTACGCGGCCAGCGCGATCTCCTCGGCGATCCTGGTGGACAGCTCCAGCGCCCGCGGTGAGTCGAACGGTAGCCGCAGCGTGAAGAAGACGTCGGCCAGCCCCATCACGCCCAGCCCGATGGGCCGCCACCGCTTGTTGGCCGCCTCGGCCTCGGGCGTGGGGTAGAAGCCGAGGTCGATGGTGCGGTCGAGGAAGCGGACGGCGGTGCGCACGGTCCGGCGCAGCCGCTCCCAGTCCATGTCCTGCCCGGCGCCGTCCCCGGTCAGGTGGGCGGCCAGGTTGACCGAGCCGAGGTTGCAGACGGCCGTCTCGGCGTCGCTGGTGACCTCGAGGATCTCGGTGCAGAGGTTCGACAGGTGGATGACGTTCTCGGGGCGGGCGGTCTGGTTGGAGGTGCGGTTGGCGGCGTCCTTGAACGTCATCCAGCCGTTGCCGGTCTGGGCGAGGGTGCGCATCATCCGGCCGTACAGGGTCCTGGCGGGGATCTGCCGGACGTACCGCCCGGCCGCCTCGTACGCGCGGTACGCGGCCGTGAACTCCTCCCCGTACAGGTCCGTGAGGTCGGGCACCTCCTTCGGGTCGAACAGCGACCACGTCCCGTCCGCCTCGACCCGGCGCATGAACTCGTCGGGGACCCAGTTGGCCAGGTTCAGGTTGTGGGTGCGGCGGGCGTCCTCGCCGGTGTTGTCGCGCAGCTCCAGGAACTCCTCGATGTCGGCGTGCCAGGTCTCCAGGTAGACGCAGGCCGCCCCCTTGCGCCGGCCGCCCTGGTTGACCGCCGCCACCGAGGAGTCCAGCGTGCGCAGCCAGGGCACGATGCCGTTGGAGTGGCCGTTCGTGCCCCTGATCAGGGAGCCGCGCGAGCGCACCCGGGTCCAGGAGATGCCGATGCCCCCGGCGTACTTGGACAGCCGGGCCACCTGCCCGTACCTGTCGTAGATGCCCTCCAGCTCGTCGCGCGGCGAGTCGAGCAGGAAGCAGGACGACAGCTGCGGCCGGCGCGAGCCGGAGTTGAACAGGGTGGGCGAGCTGGGCAGGTACGACAGCGTGGACATGAGCGCGTACAGCTCCGCCGCCTCGGCCACCGACTCCGACAACCCGCAGGCCACGCGCAGGAAGAAGTGCTGCGGCCGCTCCAGCACCCCGCGCGTCTCGGGGTGGCGCAGCAGGTAGCGGTCGTACACCGTGCGCAGCCCGAAATACTCGAACCGGTCGTCCGCCTCGGCGGAGACCAGCGCGTCCAGCTCGGCGGCGTGCGCGGCGACGAACTCCGCCAGCCCGTCCTGCACGAGCCCGGCCGCGTGGGTGGCGGCGATGGACTCCGAGAACGTCCGCACGCCGTGCGCGGCCGCCTCGTCGGCGATCTCCTCGGCCAGCAGCCGGGCGGCGACCCGCGAGTTGGCCGGGTCGGTGATCACCCGGGCGGCGGCCTCCTCGATGGCCAGGCGGCGGTCAACCTCAACGATCTGAGTCACGTGCTCTCTCTCCTCGCGAGCTCATCCCCGTGAGGGCACGCGAGAGCACGGCGAACCGGATCACCGGCCGCGTCGCGCTCCGGCCCGCCCTCGAGGCCCTGAACACTTCGTGCCGGACACGGCCCGGCACGACGCTGGCAGGTCTTCGGGCTCGCGGGCGCGCTCCATGGCTCCTACTGGCCGTCGCTTCCCGGATCTCTCCAGTGCACAATGACGGCGGTCGTTCCCGCTCACCGCTGCGGGGCAGCCCCGGAATCTCACCGGGTTCCCTTTTGCTCCGCCTCCGGAGAGGCGAACCAGCGACGACCAGGATCCTACATCTAGTGGCCGTTCCCGCAACTACCCCAGCATGTTGTGGCTTTGGTGGTGTCGAGCAGTCCGAGGTCCCGCAGGACCGCGCGGGTGCGGGCGATCTCGGTGCCGACCCAGCGGGCGAAGTCGTCGCCGACGAGGGGGATCGACAACCAGCCGGCGGCCCGGCACGCCGCCTCCCAGCCGGTCGAGCCGATCACCACCTCGCACATGCGCAGGGCCGCCTCGCGGCTCTCGTCGGCCATGTCCTCGGGCCCGAAGGCGGCCACCCAGTCCGCGAAGTCCACCCGCACGCCGCACTCCAGCAGCGTCGGCACGTCGAGCTCGGGCACGCGGGTGGCCGAGGACACCGCCAGCGCCCTGACCCGGCCGCGGCCGATGCCGGCGCGCCAGCCGGTCAGCGGTCCCGCGGCGGCGGCTCCCTTACCGGCCAGCAGCGCGGTGGCCGCCTCGCCGCGGCTGGGGTAGCCGGTGTACTCGACCTGCCTGGTGTCCGCGCCGAGGGCCTTGGCGATCAGGCCGAACAGCAGGTGGTCGGGCTCGCCCTGCGGCCCGCCCACCAGCGGTGTCCGGCCGGGCGAGGCGACCAGCCGGGCGCCGAGGTCGTCGAAGTCCTTGACCGGCGAGGCGTCGGGCACGACCACGACCTCGACCTCGCCGCTGAGCCTGGCCAGCGGGGTGCCGGTGTCGAGCAGGCTCTGGCCGTTGTTCAGCTCGGCCGCGGCCAGCGCGGGCAGGCCGGTCACCGTGATGGGCGTGCCGGCGCCGGACTCGAACCCGGCGGTACGGGCCGCCCCGGCGAACGCCCGCCCCACGGGGACCCAGCGCGGCCCGCTCGGATTGATGGAGAATCCGGTACGCGGCATGCCCCCGCCGGTGCGCTCCGTACCGCAACCGGCGGCGCAGGCCGTGACTCCCAGCCCCCAGGCCAGGAACCGCCGCCGGCGCATCTGCTTCTCCCCCGAATCCCCCATTACCCTAGGTTAATAACCCATTACGCGCCGCTGCACACCCGGGTCGCGACAAACAACACAAATCGCTTTTCTTCGCGCTTTTTCGTGATTTTTAAACTTATTGGGTTTTCTTGCCGACCCCGGCCATGAGCGACGACGGCAACGACCAGTCGCCCACCAGCTTGGGCCGGTCCGGACGCCAGTCGGTGGCCTGCACGAGCCCCGGCGGCTCCAGCGGGAACCCGCCGAAGAACGCGCGGATCCGGGCCGGGGTCCGGTCGGTCCCGCCCCGGGCGGAGGAGCCGCCGCGCTCCTCGTCCTCCAGATGCGCCATGGTCGTGGCGTGCGAGATCACCAGATAGCCGCCCGGCGCCATCCGCTCGCGGAGCACGCCCACCGCCTGCTGGGGGTGCGCGGAGTCCGGCAGGAAGTGCAGGATCGACACCAGCAGCACGGCGATCGGCTGGTCGAGGTCCAGGAACTCACCGGCCCCGGCCAGCACTTCCGCCGGATCCAGCAGGTCGGCCTGGACGAAACGGGCCCTGCCCGGTGCGTGCCGGAGCAGGGCCGTGGCGTGGGCGGCGACGACGGGGTCGTGGTCGACGTAGACGACCCGGGCCTCCGGGGCCACCTCGTGCGCGCTGCCCTGGGTGGGCAGCCCGCTGCCGAGGTCGAGGAACTGGCGGATCCCGGCGCGCGCCACGTAGCGCACGGCGCGCTGGAGGAAGGCCCGGTTCGCGCGGGCCAGCGCGACCGCCTCCGGGATCAGCTCGGCGAGCTGGTCAAGGGCCAGACGGTCGACCGCGAAGTTGTCCTTCCCACCGAGCATGTAGTCGTACATGCGTGCGGGATTGGGCCTCTGTTGGTCGAACTTCCGCACAGTATCGAATTTATGTCGTCGCAAGCCAGATAACGATAGTTTGCGCTGAATTGGACTCAGTTACTCAACCGTTACGCTCTTGGCGAGGTTGCGCGGCTTGTCCACGTCGCGGCCCAGCGCGACCGCCGCGTAGTACGCCAGGAGCTGGAGGGGAATCGTGAGCAGGATGGGGTCGAGCTCGATCTCGTTCTTGGGGATCACGATCGCGTCGTCGGCCAGCTTGGCGTCCGGCTTCCGGTGGCCCACCATGAGCACCTGGCCGCCGCGGGCGCGGATCTCGCCCAGCGTGGTGAGGTTCTTGTCGAGCAGCTCGTCGTCGGGGACGATCGCGACCGTCGGCATGTCGGGGCCGATCAGCGCGAGCGGGCCGTGCTTGAGCTCGCTGGCCGGGTAGGCCTCGGCGTGGACGTACGAGATCTCCTTGAGCTTCTGCGCGCCCTCGCGGGCCACCGGGTAGCCGCGCACCCGGCCGACGAACATCATGCTCGCGTGCTTGGCGTACTTGTCGGCCAGCTCGGCGATCCTGTCGCCCTGCGCGAGGATCTGCTCGATCTGCCCGGGCAGCCGGCGCAGGCCCTCCACGATGCGCCGCCCGTCGGCCGGCGACAGGTCGCGCACCCGGCCCAGGTGCAGCGCCAGCAGCGCGAACGCCACCGAGGTGGAGGTGAACGCCTTGGTCGAGGCGACCGAGACCTCGGGGCCGGCGTGCAGGTAGATGCCGCCGTCGACCTCGCGGGCGATGGCGCTGCCCACGGCGTTGACGATGCCGATGACCCGGCCGCCCTTGCGCTTGAGCTCCTGCACGGCGGCGAGCGTGTCGTAGGTCTCCCCCGACTGGCTGATCGCGACGTAGAGCGTGTCGGGGTCGACGACCGGGTTGCGGTAGCGGAACTCGCTGGCCGGCTCGGCGTCGGACGGGATGCGCGCCAGCTCCTCGATGAGCTGCGCCCCGATCTGGCCCGAGTAGTACGCCGACCCGCAGCCGATGATCTTCACCCGCCGGAAGCCCCGCGTCTCTCGGGCGTCCATGTTGAGCCCCCCGAGGTGGGCCACGTGGAAGCGCTCGTCCAGGCGGCCGCTCATGGTGCGGGTCATCGTCTCGGGCTGCTCGGAGATCTCCTTGAGCAGGTAGTGCTCGTAGCCGCCGGTGTCGTAGTGGCCGGCGTCCCAGTCGACGGTCAGCGGCTCCTTGGCCGTCTCGCGGGCGTCGCTGGCGAAGGTGTGGAAGCCGTCGGCCTTGAGCACGGCCAGCTCGCCGTCCTCCAGGTGCACGACCTGGCGCGTGTAGCGGACCAGGGCGGAGACGTCGGAGGCGGCGAACATCTCCTTCTCGCCGATGCCCAGCACGATCGGGCTGCCGTTGCGCGCCACGACCACCTCGCCGGGCCGCTCGGCGTCGATCACGGCGATGCCGTACGTGCCCACGACGCTCTTGAGCGTCTTCCTGACGGCCTCCTCCAGCGAGTCGTTCTCGTCGGCCGCGTGGGCGATCAGGTGCGCGAGCACCTCGGTGTCGGTCTCGGAGGCGAACACCACGCCGTCGGCCTCGAGCTTGGCACGCAGCTCGCCGGCGTTCTCGATGATGCCGTTGTGCACGACCGCGATGCGCTCGTCGGCGGACAGGTGGGGGTGGGCGTTGACGTCGCTCGGCACGCCGTGCGTGGCCCACCTGGTGTGCCCGATGCCGAGGTTGCCCTTGAACCGCACCGGCACGACCTTGGCCAGGTCGGCCACCCGCCCCTTGACCTTGCGTACCTTCAGCCCCTTGTTGGACACCACGACCCCGGCCGAGTCGTAGCCCCGGTATTCAAGCCGCTGCAGGCCCTCCAGCAAGATGGGCGCCGCGTCCTTGGGGCCGACGTAGGCCACGATTCCGCACATCGAGGTCTCCTCTTATCCGTAGACAATCCTGCGTAGCTGCCGCAGGGACAGCTCCGGCGCCGCCACCCGGCGGCCCCGTAATTCGCCGGCGATCCGGGGGAAGATCTCGTCGTTGGTGTATCCGCGCGTCTTCAGCTCGCCGTGACGGCGCCGGACGAACTCCTCGACGGACTCGGAGAAGTACGACAGCACGTCGGCGACCACGCGGGCGGCCTCGCCGGGGTCGAGCGGGCTCGTCCTCGTGAGGTGGGTGATGAGATCTTCGTACGGATGCCGTGCCGTGGACACAGACGAGGACACTACGACTCTGGAACGAGACACGCCAACATCCTGCCCGATATCGGGCAGGAATTAACTCTATAGCGCGCTCGAACGGCCCCAACCCCTGGCGAACCGCCGGCAGGCGAAGGCTCCGGCGGCCGTTCCGAGCCCGGCGAGCACCGCCGCGGGCCCGGCCGTACCGGCGATGTCACCCCGCACGGCGGCCTGCAACATGGTCGTGGCCCAGTAGCCGGGCGAGATCGGCGCGACGGCCTGCGCCCAGGACGGCATCAGCGCGAACGGCACCAGCGCCCCGCCCAGCGCGCTGACCGACAGGGCCGCGATGTTGCACAGGGTGCTGAGCTCGCCCTGGCTGCGTACGACGCCGGCGACCGCCGTGCCCGCGCAGAGCAGGACGAAGCACCAGACCACCACGGCCAGGGCGAGCGGCCACAGCGGCCCGGCCGGGCGCATGCCGACCGCGAGCACGCCGTAGACCAGCAGCGCGGCCTGCTGGACGACGAGCACGGCGAAGACGGGCAGGGCCTTGCCGATCAGGATCTCGGGGACCGCGGCCCTGGTCGACCGCAGGCGCTCCCAGGTGTGCCAGGAGCGTTCGGTGAGGGAGGCGTTGGCGACGTCGGCCATGGACAGCACCGAGAACATCACCAGCAGGCCCGTGACCGCCTGGGTGGCCTCGCCGAGCATGCCCTTGAAGATCAGCATGAGCACCATCGGCATGACCAGGTAGCTGACGAAGTGGGCGGGGTCCCGCCTGCGCAGCAGCGCGTTGTGCCCGGCCAGCACGGCCACGCGCCGCAGCGACGCCCGCACGGCGACGCCGCGCGCGCCCTCGCTCTCCCGGCTCGGCTCACGACGCATGGGACAGCTCCCGGTAGAGGTCGTCGAGGGACGGCTGGCGGATGTCGATGCCGCGTACCGGACGGTCGAGCTCGCGCAGGAGGCGGGCCAGGGTGGCGGTCGGGTCGGTGGTGGCCACGGTGATCTCCTCGCCGCCCTCCACAACCACCCTGACCTCACCCGGCAGGTCCTTGAGCAGCTCGGTGCCGGTGCCCCTGGCGATCACCCGGCCGTTCCTGGCCACCGCGATCGTGGCCGACAGCTCGGTCAGCTCCGGCAGGTAGTGGGTGCAGTAGACGACAGTCGCGCCGCCGTCGGCCCGGCGACGCACCGCCGCGAGCAGCGCGGCGCGCGTCCCGGGGTCGGCGCCCGCGGTGGGCTCGTCGAGGAGCAGCACGTCGGGGCCGGGCAGGAGGGCGGTGGCGGCCTGGACGCGGCGCTGCTGGCCGCCGGACAACACGCTCACCCTCCGGTCGAGGACGTCGGTGAGCGCGAGCTCCTCGGCCGTGCCCTCCACGGCCGCCGCCAGGGGCGGCCCGCGCAGCCCGGCGAGGCCGCCGAAGAGCCGTAACGTCTCCCGTACGGTGATCGTGGGGTAGAGCGCGAGCTGCTGCGGCGCCACCCCCACGTCGCCCTTGACGCGCACGTGCCCGGCATCCGGCGCCGTCAGCCCCGCGGCGATCTCGAAGAACGTGGTCTTGCCCGCCCCGTTGTGCCCGACCAGCCCCGCGATCTCCCCTGGCTCCACCCGCAGGTCGAAGCCGTCCAGCGCGGTGACGGCACCGTACCGCTTGACCAGCCCGCTCGCGATCAGCATGATGATCGACCTCCCTAGTCTACGATGTAGACTGCTCTACACTGTAGACTGCGGTCGTGCGAAAGCTCAAGACCTCCCGGCAGCCGGAAATCCTCGACGCGGCGCTCGCGATCGCCGACGAGCGCGGGCTCGACGCCCTGTCCATGCGGGCCGTGGCGGAGCGGGTCGGGGTGACGCCGATGGCCCTTTACGGGTATTTCCGGAACAAGGATGAGCTGCTCGACGGCCTGGTGGGGCGCCTGCTCACCGAGCTGGCCCCCTCGGACCCCGGGCGGACGTGGGAGGAGCGGCTGGGCGCGATCGCGTGGGCGACCCGGCGAGTGGCCCGGGAGCACCCTTCGGTCTTCCCGCTGCTGCTGTTCCGCGCCTCGGTGACGCCGGACGGGGTGCGCGTGGTGGACCTGATCTACCAGGCACTCCTCGACGCGGGGGTGCCGGATGCCGACGTTCCGCGGATCGAGCGGCTGGTGAGCACGTTCGTGCTGGGCTTCGCGGTCTCGGAGGTGAACGGGCGCTTCTCCGGGGCCTCGAACGAGACGCGGGCGCGGCGCGGGGGCGACGCTCCGGCGCATCGTCGGCTGGCCGGGCACCTGACGCCCGATGACTGGGATGCCGAGTTCGCCGCGGATCTGGCTGATCTCATGCGTATCATCCGACCCGTCTGACACATCCCTTTCTGGGAATGGTTACGGTGAGTAGTCGCATCGTGACGTTCCTGGGGAGATGTTCATGCAGCTCTGGCTCGCCGCCGTCCTGGCCGCCGGCGTCCTCACCGCACCCGCCGACGTCCCGTCCGCCGCTTCCGCCGGACCGCCGCTCACCGCATCGCCGGGTCTCGTCACCGGGCAGGCTTCGGGGCGGCAGGCTTCGGGGCGGGAGACTTCGGGGCGGCAGGCCGACTTCGCCGCGGCCGCCCGCGAGTACGGGGTACCGGAGAGCGTGCTGCTCGGTGTGGCGTACCTGGAGTCCCGGTGGGACGCGAACGGCGGGAGACCGAGCACGGCGGGCGGCTACGGCCCGATGCACCTGGTGGACGCGTTCCCCGCCGACGCCCGCGGCCACGGCCACGCCGCCGGCCCCGCGCACGCCGGTTCGCTGGACACCCTGCACGGCGGCGCCGCGGACGGCGGCTCCCGTGACTCCCACGGCGACCCCCACAGCGACCCCCACAGCGGCCTCATCGGGGACCCGCGCGGGGACGATCGCCGCCCGATGGGCCGCACGCTCGCCGAGGCCCTTTCCCGACCGGCCCTGCGCACGTCGGCCGCCCAGCCCCGCACGACCCTCCCGGAGGCGAGTCGCCTGATCGGCGTGGAGCCCGCCCGGCTGCGTGACGACGCGGCCGCGAACATCCGCGCCGGTGCCGCCCTGCTCGCCTCCTACCAGGGCCGGCCGAGCTCCGACCCGGCCGACTGGCACGGGGCCGTCGCGCGGTACGCGGGAACGGAGGACCCGGTGGCCGCCAAGGCGTTCGCGGACGAGGTGTTCTCGGTGATGCGGCAGGGTGCGCAGCGGCGTACCGACGATGGTCACCTGGTGCGGCTGGACCCCGTACCGGACCTGGCGCCCGGCACCGCCGGGCAGGCCGGGTCCACCGCCCAGGCCGCCCCGGACGAGCAACCGGACACCGCCCCCACACCCGCCACGAACGAGCAGACCGACACCGGCCCGGCCCCCGGAACCGCCGGCCAGAGGCCGCAACCGCAGCCGCGGATCGACACCACCGACGAGACCATCGGCGCGCCCACCTGGGACTCCGCCGACATCAGCACCGCGCAGGAACCGGAGCTGGCGTGGAGCACCGGCCCCAAGGCACAGGGCCGGGCGGAATGCCCCTCCTCCCTCACCTGCGAATGGATGCCCGCCGCCTACAAACGCTTCGGCAAGAAGAAGAACCGCGACTACGGCAACCACGACCACCTGTCCCGCACCCGCTCGATCGACTACATCGTCATCCACGACACCGAGGGCACCTACGAGGGCATCCCCTCCATGATCCGGAACCCGAAGTACGTGAGCTGGCACTACACGATCCGCTCGCGCGACGGACATGTCGCCCAGCACGTGCCGACGAACGACATCGCCTGGCACGCGGGCAACTGGGATGTCAACACCCGTTCGATCGGCATCGAGCACGAGGGCTACCTGGCCAAGGGGGGCACCTGGTACACGGAGGCGATGTACCGGTCGTCGGCCAGGCTGGTGAAGTACCTGGCCACCAAGCACGACATCCCGCTCAACCGGGCCCACATCCTGGGCCACGACAACGTGCCGGGCACGACCCCGCAGACGGTGGCCGGCATGCACGAGGACCCGGGACCGTACTGGGACTGGGCTCATTACTTCGAGCTCA
Source organism: Nonomuraea sp. KM90 (assembly GCF_052246675.1). Lineage (NCBI taxonomy): Bacteria > Bacillati > Actinomycetota > Actinomycetes > Streptosporangiales > Streptosporangiaceae > Nonomuraea > Nonomuraea sp. KM90. The sequence goes on from NZ_JBQQCB010000074.1 coordinate 52,335, forward strand.
TGAACAAGCCGTTCAAGGCCGCCAAGGAGGGCGATTCCATCATCATCCGCCCGGCGTACGCCACCAACCGCCCGCGCTTCACCGGCTGCGTGTCCACCAAGCCCGCCCAGCCCTGCCCCGTGCACGGGGCCTCGACCGTCTGGCTGCACAAGTCGCCCAGCGAGAGCGCTCCCCTGGTCACCGACCTGGGCAAGCACCCGGGCAAGCCGAGCACGTACAGCGTGTACGACCACAGCGCCCGCGCCTCGACCGGCCAGCGCTACGCCGTCGCGGGCAGGCAGGGGGACTGGACGGCGATCTGGTATCTGGGGCAGAAGGCCTGGTTCCACAACCCGGCCTCGAACCCGACCGCCGTCCCGGCCAAGGGCCCGATGGTGACGCCGCTGTCGGGTCAGGTGAAGGTGTACGGGCGCGCGTACCCGGAGAAGTCCGCCTATCGGAACGGGGGGTCCCAGCCGCTGACACCGCTCAAGTACAAGATCGAGCCCGGGCAGACGTACACGGTGGGTGACACGATCACCGGCTCCTACTACGCCGCCAACGCCTTCAGCCCGTCCAAGCACGTCACCACCACCGGCCGCACCCGCTACCACCAGATCCAGCTCGGCCACCGGGTGATGTTCGTGATGGCGAAGGACGTGCGGCTGATCGACTGAATTTGGCCCGCCCGCCCGCTCGGTGCGCACGGGCACTCCGCGAAGACGATATGGTTTTCCCGTGGCCCGGGCGCACACCCAGGGCTTCACGCGGAAGTGGCTCAGTGGTAGAGCATCACCTTGCCAAGGTGAGGGTCGCGGGTTCGAATCCCGTCTTCCGCTCGGAGCAAGACTCCTGGTGGAGTGGCCGAGAGGCGAGGCAGCGGCCTGCAAAGCCGTCTACACGGGTTCAAATCCCGTCTCCACCTCGGCAGATCTGCGGAGCCCCCGGGATCCGCTAAAGTAAGTGCAACACCATGCGGAAGTGGCTCAGTGGTAGAGCATCACCTTGCCAAGGTGAGGGTCGCGGGTTCGAATCCCGTCTTCCGCTCTGAGTCCCAACTCAATACGGACGATTAGCTCAGCGGGAGAGCGCTTCCCTGACACGGAAGAGGTCACTGGTTCAATCCCAGTATCGTCCACCAACAGCAAAGAAAGCCCCAGCTCACGGCAGATGCCGGGAGTCTGGGGCTTCTTGTTGTCCGGCGCTGGTCGTGGTGCCCGGCGTCGGTTCCGACAGCATGCCCGGGCCGAAACGGGATCGAAGTCGTTCCGGCTGACCGGCCCAACGAGGTTGGTCTCCTGGTGTCAGCGATCGGCAGGGCCACCGCAGGTTTTTCCTCGCCGTCAGCCGGTGGTCTCGGAGGTCACGGTGTCGGGGTCCGGGGCCTTGATCGAGACCTTGGCGGCCCAGCAGGTGAAGCGGCTGTCGATCGTGATGGTCCTGCCGTCGAACTCGCTCTTGTCGAACACCCCCGTCGCCGCGTACGAGCTCTTCACGCTGCTCACGAGCCCGGCGACGGTCAGCGTGAGCGTGTAGGAGACCTTCGTGTCGTTGTGCATGCGCGGTGGTCTCGGTGAAGCGCACGCCGTGGCCGGTGGTCAGCTTGCTCTTCAGGGCGCGGACCGGGTCCTTCGGGGCGGCCTGCGCGAGGGCGGCCTGAGCTGGGGCGGTGGCGAGGAGGGCGCCGCAGGTCAGCAAGGTTGCGGTGATCGTCTCCTTCATGGGAGGTGATCATGCCGGAGGCCGGTCACGGGCGGGGCACGGTCACCGCTGCGCCGGGCCGAGGCCCCGGCGTTCGAGAATCCGGGCGAGCCGCTTCTCCAGGTGTGTCCGGCATTGCGGCCACTCCTCCGCGATCACCGAGAACATCGCCGAATCGCGGAGGCGGCCGTCCTCGCCCGGCGCCCACGACTGGGACCAGCTCCGCAGGACGCCCTCGAAGCGGGCGCCCACCGCCTCGATCGCGGCGCGGGAGCGGGCGTTGCGCGCGTCCGTCTTCAGGTCGACCCGCGCGACGTCCCACTGCTCGAAGGCGTGCCGGAAGAGCAGGTATTTCGCCTCCGTGTTCAGGCCGGTGCCCTGCGCCGGGCCCGCCAGCCAGGTGAACCCGACCTCGACCGCGCACAGTCGTTCCCCGTCCGGCCACAGGCGCGGGTCCCAGTAGGCCGTCGCCCCGACCGCCCGGCCCGTCGACGTCGCCACCTGCGCGTACGGAGCGAGCCTGCCCGTGGCGGCGCGGGCCAGCTGGGCGTCGACGTACGCTCCGACCTCGGCCGCCGTCGGCACCCAGGTGAACG
>NZ_JBQQCB010000075.1:0-54501 GCF_052246675.1 Nonomuraea sp. KM90
TCCGGGATCACCCGCCGGCAGACCTCCGCGGTGACCTCCCCCAGGGCGGGCGGAAATTCGAAGGCGTTCCAGAACGCCGCGAACCGGCCGCCGGGCCGCAGCGCCTGGGCGGCCTTGGCCGCTCCGGCGACCGGGTCGACCCAGTGCCAGGCCGTCGCGGCGATGGCCGTGTCGAACGACCGGCCGGCCGGATCCCAGTCCTCGAACGTCGCCACGTCGACCTCCAGCCCCTGCCGCCTGGCCACCTCGACCATCCGCGCGTCGGGCTCGACCCCGAGCACCCGGCAGCCGGCGGCCTGGAACTGGCGGGCGGCGATGCCAGTGCCGCACCCGACGTCGAGCACGTCGGGCCCGGGGCTGGCGGCGACGATCCGCTCGATGAGGGCGTCGGGGTAGCGGGGCCGGGCCCGGTCGTAGCGGTCGGCGTCCGTGCCGAACGACTCGGCCACCTGCCGGTGCCGATGCGGCTCGTTCTCTGAAGGCCATGAAGTGGGCATGCGCCCACCATAGTGGGCACCTGCCCACTCGTCAACGCCGCAGTACCGTTCCGCGCCGATACAGGCGTCTCAGGAGGAGGCGGTAGCTTCGGTCGCTCGTACCAGTCCACAAGGAGTGTGGGATGAGCGGGGTCTATGGGAGTCGTCCCCGGGGAGGGTGCTTTGGGGGGCGACAGAGGCGGTGACGCTCGATTGGGCGGCCCATGAGGGGGATGGTCCCCCGCCACAGGGACGGTCTATGCGAGGGTGGTGCCAGTCGCGGGGGTGGCCGATGCGGACGTGGAGGCTGCTCCGTCTACTTAGGCGCCTTGAGCCGGGCAAATAGTCGACGCGACGTGAGGACTGTTTAAGATCATTCCGTGCATGTCTCCAGCCCAGGTGGGAGAGCAGCTATGTCATCGGGAAGCCAGTCCTACGGGCCTGATCATGCATCGCGCTGGGTCTCTACCGAAGCAGGGCGATCCAGTGCCCTGCCCGAGCACGCCGATGGGGAGGGCACTGAGCGAACGGTGGGAGAGTTCTCGAGCGCTTGGGAAACTCCCCCTCATCGGCAAGCCTGTCAACGGAGAGCATTGCCCCCGGTTGTTTCGTCGACCAAGCGGAGTTCCTCCACTGCTTGGATGCGATGGAGCGGGTGAAGCGTGTGATCTGCGGTGAGGTCCGCGAGAAACGTCTCCCGGCTCAGGCGCGCGCCTCGCGAGGGCGACTGGCAACCCGAGCCGATCGGCGCTCGCAACCTTCGGGGAGCGCGGATCGGCTCGTCGACCGCTTCGGGAACGCGGTGCTGCCCGTATGTCGTGGCGAATTCCACGGCGACGGTGGCTCCCATCTTCACCGGAGTGATGATGCCCGCCCAGTTCTCCCGATGCACGCCGAGCGGCCAGGGGCAGCGGTTCTTCCTAAGCGGGCGGCGCACCGAGCTCGAAAATCTTGACAAGGTATCTTCGGCCAGCTGTCTGCGTGGCTGGCCGAAGATGTGAGATTGGCACGGTCCCTTTCTATGCTTGCGCGGTGCTAGGCGAGGCCTGTCCAGCCCACGAGCCGCAGCGCTAACTCGACTGTGTTGAGAAGCAGCAGGCCTGTGGTGGAGGAGGCCAAGATCAGGTGATACCTCGCCACCTTGCGCTGATGCTCCTGATCTTCAGGCTGGAAGCCGCGTTCGTCGGACACGTTTCTCCCTCTCCGATCGTGCTCCGAGAGCCATCTTGTGAACGGTCTGCCTGAGGATGCCCAGTGTCGAGGTGTTTGGCTGGTCGGTACCCACGATCTGTACTGTCTATACAATGAGCATTCTGAAGTGCTGTGTAGACAAAGTCAAGGCTATGTCTGTACTGTATATACAAAGCTCGAGGGGGATTCGAATGTCGATCGCCAGGCAGGGCCGACAGCCGATCTGGCAGCAGATCGCCGATGAGCTCCGCGCTCAGGTGGTCGACGGCACCTTCTCGGCGGGTGAGCAACTTCCGACCGAGGTCGAGCTCACCGAGCGATACGGTGTGGCCCGCAACACAATCCGGCAAGCTATGACAGCGCTCGTCAACGAGGGGCTCGTGGTTCCGCGCCCTCCACGCGGCTACTTCGTACGAGACCGGCGTCCCATGTTCTACCGGCCGCAGGCAGAGTTTCGCGAACAGCCGGCTTCACCGGAGATGGACCGTTTCCTCATGGAGCATTCGACCGAGGGACGGTCGCCTCGGCAGACGATCGATGTCGCCATCGAAGCTCCGCCCGCAGAAGTCCGCAAGCGGCTCAATCTCGCCCCAGACGAGCTCGTGGTGGTACGGAAGCGGACCCGTTATCTGGACGATGAGCCTTTCCATACCAACGACAGCTACTACCGGCTGAATCTGGTCAAGGACACCGAGATCATGCGTCCCGAGGACGTGGCGCGCGGTGTTAACCAAGTGCTGAGCGAGATCGGCTACCCGCAGACCCGCGCTCTGGACGAAATCTACATCCGCATGCCCACGCCGGACGAGGCCAGGCGCCTTGATCTCCCGCCGGGCACGCCCATTGCCTGCCACATCTGCACTGGCCTCACCGATGAAGGCGTGCCGGTTCGGGTCGTGGTTAACGTTCTCCCCGGTGATCGGCACGTGATCGTGTACGAACGGACCAAGTCCAACAACGGTAGCGACGAGGATCGATAGTGATGACGATTCTGCTTTCCGATCCTCACGCGCTCGCTGTCGATGGCTTTAATATGCGGCCGGCTGACAAGCATGAGCTCGACGTCGTGGTTGCGCTCTACGAGCATGCTCAGAACTGGTTGGCGGCCAAGGGGCTCGACCAATGGCAGCCCGGCGAGGGGGAGGCTGAGGAGCGGCGCGAGAAGGTCCTCAGCAACATTGCCCGATCCATCGATGACGGCTGCTGTCACCTAGTCAGCGTGGGCGCCGCATTCATTGCCACGATCACGCTAGACGAGAGAGCCGACCCCGTCTTCTGGCGCGAACAGGATGAACCGAGCTCGGCGCTGTACGTACACCGCATGATAGTCCGGCGAGACATCGCGGGACACGGCATAGGGGCCGCTCTGCTCGACGGGGCCTCACGCTTGGCATGGGAAGGCGGCAAGAAATGGCTGCGCTTGGACGCTTGGCGCAGCAATGGGGCGCTCCACGACTACTACAAGAATCAGGGATTCGTCCATCTCCGGACGGAATGCGTACCGTCGAGTAGGTCTGGAGCTCTGTTCCAGCGTGAGTCCGGCCCGTTCCGGGCTCTTCCATTCTGAGCCAGATGCGTTCACCACATGCCGGTGGCCGTGGCTGTGGCTGTGGCGGAGTCCGGGATCCTCCCGACCGCTGCCAGCCCGATGCGCGACGCGCTGGTTGTGCTCGTGGCACTAGACCGTGTGCGGTTGGGGTGGCTGCAGTACTACAGAGCGCTCTACCGCTCGACGTTGCAACCTTCCTCGACGCGTCAACGCTCATCAAATGGCTGGATCTGCAAAAACACAAGCGACTACGGCCGTTCACCTCCAAGGCTGGACAAGCTTGGCAGCGCACCATCCTTCAGTATTCGCGGCTTCTCGCTCACCGGGCATGGGTTGATATCGCTGGTGACCAGAATGGCAAGAGCGTGACGGAAGACAGTCACACTCCATTCTGCGGGTCCGATTCCCTGGCGATCCGACCTCGACGGTAGCGTGATTAACAGCGCTGACTAGGCGAGGAGGCTCCGTGTAGCGATCCCCTCGAGCGCTTCGCTCGAGGGCCTTTCCGCATCCGCCGCGCGCTCATTCATGCCCCCTAGCACGATTACCCCGAATGTAACGGTGGGAAGTTGCATTTTGGCTCCTGCTGTACGTAGGAGGGCGGCTGCGGGCTGTGCGGGGCCGAGGAGGGTGGAGGTCAGGCGAGGCCGCCGTTGCTCATCAGCAGTTGCCCGTTGATCCACTGGCCCTGGGGCGAGCAGAGGAAGTCCACCAGGTGTGCGGTGTCCTGGGGAGTGCCGAGGCGGCCCAGGGGCGTGTGGCTGATCGCCTGTTCGCGTATCTCGCCGGACATCCAGCCGGTGTCCACCGGTCCGGGGTTGATGACGTTGGCGGTGACGCCGAGGTGGGACAGCTCGTGTGCGGCGGCGAGGGTGATCCGGTCCAGGGCGCCCTTGCTGGCCCCGTAGGGCAGGTTGCCGACGGTGTGGTCGCTGGTGAGGGCGACGATCCGGCCGGTGCCGGGAGCGCCGGTGAAGCGCCGGCCGTACTCGCGGATCAGCAGCCAGGTGGCACGCGCGTTGACCGCGAAATGGCGGTCGAAGCTCTCGACGGAGGTGTCGAGCAGGCCGGAGGCGACCGACTCGCAGTGACACATCACCAGGGCCGTGACGCCGCCGAGGCGGCGTTCGACCTCGTCGAGGACGAGCGTGGGCGCGTCGGGGTCGGAGAGGTCGGCCTCGACGGCCGCGGTGGCGGCGCCGAGTTCGGCGAGGTCCGCGGCGATGGCGTCGGCGGCGCCGGGTTCGGGGCCCCAGGCCATGCGCTGATCGTACGGAGCCCAGAACGTGAAGGCGACGTCCCACCCGGAGGAGGCGAGCCGCCGGGCGATGCCCGCGCCGATCCCGACGGTGCGGCCGACCCCGGTCACCAGGGCGAGCGGGCGGCTCTCATCGGGGGTCCTGGTCGTCACAAGGCCAGATCATCGGGGATACGAGCCTTGCCCGGCAACCGATTTCCGGTGGCCCGCCGCCAGCCGGGCGCCTCCGACGGGGTCTGGCGCTCGCCACGCGGGTGCCCCTCGGGGGCACGCCTACCTGGCGGCTCACCAACCACGCGGGTGCCCCTCGGGCGGGTACGCCCACCTGGCGGCCCGCCACGCGGGTGCCCTTCGGGCCGGCACGCCTACTTGGCGGCCCGCCACTCGGGCGCGAGCACCGACCAGACCTCCATGTCCAGCCGCTTCCCCCGGTACGGGTAGCTCTCCCGCAGCACGCCGTCCTTAGTCATCCCGAGCCGCCGGGCCACGGCGATGCTGGGCTCGTTCGCCGACGAGGCGTGCCACTCGATGCGGTGGATGCCGCGCTCCTCGATGGCCCAGTCGATGATCACCCGGATCGCCCTGGTGACGAGGCCCTTGCCCACGGCCGACGGCTCCAGCCAGCAGCCCGCCTCGGCGACGCCCAGCTGGACGTCCATCGTACGGAAGAGGACCCCGCCGACCAGCTCGCCGCCCGTCCAGATGCCGTGGATGCGCCCTTGTCGGCCGCCGCCCTCTCCGCGTACGCCTGGAGGAACGCGCGGCTGGACTCGAAGTCGGTCACCACGTCGGGGAGCGCGATGTGCTGCCCGATGAACTCCCGCCCCCGGTCGATGTTGGCCAGGAACTCCCCGGCCAGCCACGGCTCCAGCGGGCGCAGCTCAGCGCCGTCGTCGCCGAGGGAGATCGCGTACATCATCACACTCCACGGTCAAAGTCTGGATATATCGCGAAGGATCCTCTCATGGCGGGTCACGGTGCCGTGGTGTCGGCCCGGCCCGGCCTTTTCCGCACGTCATCGGCGCGGAGCTCCCTCGTCCGCTGCCGGCCTTCGTCCACGGTGCCGGCGCTGTCACCCTTCGGCGGTGCGCATGCGCGTGACGGTCAGGTGCCGGTCAGGGGGGAGCCGCCGGTGGCGGTGAGGAACGCACGCCGAAGCGGTGCGCTGCGGCGATCGTGCTCGCTGCTCGTCGGCGCGCCGCCACGTCCCCGCGCTCCGGGCGGTGTCCGTGGGACGGCCGGCGGTAGGGTCGGGGCGTGGAGGTGGGTGGCAGGTGATTCATCGCTTCTCCGTCGGCGATCTGTCCTGTGCGGTGATCAGCGACGGCCAGCCGGAGCCGCCCTGGGAGCCCCCGCTGGCCGAGTTCTTCACCCCCGGTTCCGGGGTGCCCGAGGCCGAGCTGAGCGACGCCGTGGCCCGGGAAGGGGCCGGCAGGACGACGTTGACGTGCGGGTACAACTGCGTGTGCGTGGAGACGCCGGCCGGTCCGGCGGTGATCGACACCGGGCTGGGCAGGAGGTTCCTCGGCTACGGCCCGGGCATCACGCCCCTGGTCGGCCGCCTCGGCGACGGGCTGGCCGAGGCCGGGTTCCCCGCGTCCGGGCCGGTCGCCGTCGTGTTCACGCACCTCCACGAGGACCACATCCGGGGCGCCGTCTGGTCGGGTGAGCCGACGTTCCCCGAGGCGGTCGCGTTCGCGCACGCCGCCGAGGTGGCGTTCTGGTCGGACCTCACCACGGCGCTCCCCGAGGAGCAGCGCCGCCCGGCGCTGGAGGCGATCAGGCTCTTCGGCGAGCGGCTGCGCCCCGTCGAGTACGGCGTCGAGATCCTGCCCCACGTCCACACCGTCGAGGCCGCCGGCCACACCCCGGGGCACACGGCGATCCTGCTGCGCTCCCGCGGCGAGCGGCTGCTGTGCGTCGGCGACACCTTCTACGACCCGCTCCAGCTGGCCCGTCCCGCCTGGCGCACGCCGTGGGACCACGACGCCGCGCGGTCGGTGGCCAGCCGCCGCCGGATCCTGGAGTGGGCGGCCGACGAGCGGCTCCCCGTCCACGCCTACCACATGCCGTTCCCGGGGCTCGGCCTGGTCGAGCGGCGCGGGGACGGCTTCGCGTGGCGGCCGCTCCCGTACTGAAGATCCACAGGATGTTCGCGCAGCGGGTCTGGCCCGGGCGTACGGGGGCTCCTGATCGTCCTCGTCCCGCTGAGAGGATGGCCGGACCGGCGGCTGCCGGGCCGAGGACGATGCGCGAGGAGGAGACCGTCAGACGCGGTCGGCGGCGATCAGCAGGTACTGGAAGCTGCCGCTCTTGTAGGCGTCGAGGAAGGCCTCCTCGATGCCGGTGGCCAGGTGGGTCCTGGCGCGCAGCTCCCAGTACGGGATCGTGGCGGCCGTCAGGTCCACCACGCTGACCGGGACGAGGCGGTTGGCCGCCATCTCCTTGAAGTACGTGCTACGGGAGTGGATGTCGCAGATGTAGTGGGCGTTGATCTGGCTGATGGCGCGGGACGGCAGGCCGTAGGCGTCGTTGTAGCAGCCGGTGATGCACACGTAGCGGCCGCCCCGCCGCAGCAGCCGGGCGTGCTCGGAGAACAGCAGGGACAGCTCGACGTACATCGTGCTCTCGTTGTTCCAGATCGCCTGGAAGGCCCCGGTCGGGAAGCCGGTGTCGAGCATGTTGCGGAAGTGGAAGCGCACCCGGTCGTCCACCCCCCGCTCCTTGGCCTGCTGGTTGGCGAAGGCCACCTGGGACTCGGAGATCGACACGCCGTCCACCTGGCACCCGAAGCGCATGTTCGCCAGGATGCTGGAGCCGCCGCGGCCCGAGCCGGCGTCCATGACCCGGTGGTCGGGGCCCAGCGGGCCGAGGTGCGCGAGGAGCGCCTCCGCCTGCGCGGACTCCAGCCGGTGCAGCTCCTGGACGACGCGTTTCTCCCTGGACTCGGCGGGCGCGTCCAGGACGGACCAGTTCACCTCGCCGATGCCGTAGTGGTGGTGGTAGAGGCCGTCCACCTCCCCCAGCCGCAGGTTGACGGGGTTCTCCTCGGCGTTCCAATAGTCGGCGACAGACTGCTGGTAGAGGCTGCTCAGTACGGGGACGGCATTCGGGGTAACGGTCACCGCGGGTTCCTTTCCTACAGGTGCGGTCGGTTCGTGGTCAGGACTGGTATCGGGTGGTGCTGCCGTGCCATTCGAGGCACCCGCCCATCCACGCCTGCGCGCCGCGCAGGTAGCGCTTGAGCTCGGGGGAGGGCACGGCGGCCAGTGCCCGCTGGCTCTGCTCGAAGCCGCGGACGAATGCGTTGTGCAGGTGGACGGTGCGCTCGGTGGCCTCGCGGGTCGAGCAGCCCTCCTCGGCGGCCATGAGCAGGATCACGTTGGAGTCGGGCAGCTCGTCGGCCGCCTCCTTGGCCGCCGAGTGCAGGTCGTTGACCAGGACGCTGGCGGTGCCGGCCTGCATGAGCGCGGTGTGGAAGCGCCGCTCGGCGAAGAGGTTGGCGGGCAGCTCGTAGCCGCCGACGATGTCGATGAGCGTCATGGAGGTGTAGAAGCTGTCGTGCTGGCGGGCGGCCAGGTAGCGCCAGACGGGCGGGGGCGTCTCCAGGTACCGCCAGGCGGCGTAGGCCGCCCAGCTCACGTACATCTGGCTGGTGATGTTGCAGATCCGCATGATCTGCGACGGGGTGGCGTGGCGGGACACGTGGCTCCTGGCCGAGCGCAGCGAGACCAGGACGGGGTCGCCCCGGATCTGCTCCTCCAGCTGAGCGGTGTAGTCGCCCGCGTCGGGCGGCGGGTCCATGGCCGAGGTCACCAGCGCGAGCCGGGGCGGCAGCTCCGTCGGCGTGGCGCCGAGGTCGGTCTCGTCGGCGTAGTAGTCGTCGGCCGCCCACCACGCGGCGTTCATCTGCGCCGCGATCAGCAGCTGGTCGGGGTCGTCGGTGTCGGCGTGGGCGAGCATGGCCAGCCGCCCGAACCCGGTGGCGGCGAACTCCTCTATCCGCCCCTCGTGCAACCCGATCCGCTCCGCCCACGCCACCAGCCGCCGGTCGACCTCGGCACCGAGCGCGTCGTCCACCCGGGCCGTCTCGGGGCAGTAGAGCGGCGGGTACGTCCCGTCCCCCCATTCGCGCTCGTGGTAGGCCAGCGGGGCGAGGCTCCCGCCGGCCGCCGACGGGAGCCGGCCGCCGTCCTCGTGCCCGTCCCCCTCCTCGAACCGGGGATGGGACGGCAGGAGCGCCGAGCGGAGGCTCAGCGTGTACGAGCCCAGGCCCGTCGGACCGGCCGGCACCGCGGCGGCGACATCAAAGGGCGAAAAGTCTGGCATGGCGCGCCTCTTCCTAGGATCGGCCGGTCAGGAGCGCGGGGCGGCGACGTCGACGTCCTCCAGGATCCCGATCGCGTCGGGCACCAGGATCGCCACCGAGTAGTAGGCGCTGACCAGGTACGACATCACGGCCTGCGGGTTGATGCCCATGAACCGCACGTTGAGGCCGGGCTCGTACTCCTCCGGGATGCCCGTCTGGTGGAGGCCGACGACGCCCTGATCGTCCTCACCCGTACGGAGGGCCAGGATCGAGGTGGTGCGATCCTCCGAGACGGGGATCTTGCCGCAGGGGAAGATCGGGATGCCCCGCCAGGCCGGCACCTCGTGGCCGTTCACCTCGGTGCTGCCCACGACCAGGCCGCGCTTGTTGCACTCGCGGAAGAACGCCGCGATCGCCTTGGGGTGGGCCAGCAGCAGCCGCGTCTTGCGGCGCATGCTGATCAGCTCGTCGAGGTCGTCTGGGGTCGGCGGGCCGGACCAGGGGTAGATGCGCTGGCCGTAGTCGGTGTTGTGGAGCAGCCCGAACTCGCGGTTGTTGAGCAGCTCCCACTCCTCGCGCTCGCGCAGCTCGTGGATGGTCAGGCGGAGCTGCTGCTCGATCTGGCTCATCGGGTCGTTGTAGAGGTCGGCCACGCGGGTGTGGACGCGCAGGACGGTCTGGGCGACGCTGAGCTCGTATTCGCGCGGCTCCAGGTCGTAGTCCACGAACGTGCCGCCGATGACCGGCTCGCCGGAGTGCCCGGCCGCGATGTCCACCGCCGCCTCGCCGCGGCGGTTGACCGGCCTGCGCAGGGTGTCCAGGTAGCGGCCGATGTGCTCGCGCAGCGCGGGGGACTGCTCGGAGATCCGCTCGAACGCGTTACGCGGCGACACCAGGATCGTGCAGGCGGTGGCGGTCCGGTAGGTGCACGGCCAGCGCGGGTCCTGCCCGCCGAACGCCTCGTCGCCGAACTGGTCGCCGTCGGCGATGACGCCGAGGAACTGGGGGTGGCCGTACCTGCCGGTGGCCAGGCGCTCGACGCGGCCGTGGGCGATGACGCAGGTCCCGTTGACGGGCCGGCCCGCCTCGGCGACGATCTCGCCCGGCCGCAGCTCGCGTGCGGTGAACGTGCCGGCGAGCGCCGCCAGCACCTCGGCGTCCGCGAAGCCGCGCAGCGCGGGGATCTCCGTCAGCGTCTCCGGGACGATCCGTACGTCGCCCGCCCCGTGACGCGCCACGCCGACGCGCCCCCGCCCGGGCCGGTGCGTCAGCCGGCGGTTGACCCGGTACGTCCCGCCCCGCACGTCGACCCAGGGCAGCATGCGCAGCAGCCAGCGGGAGGTGATGGCCTGCATCTGCGGGCGGGTCTTGGTGGTGGTGGCCAGGTTACGAGCGGCCCGGGTGTCCAGGCTCAGCCGGGATTCCGTCGGCTCCGCGGGCATCTTTCCTCCGGAGGTCGGCAGGCAGTCGCTACTAAAAGTAATTAAATGGATACTGTGCGTAGAGTCTCCTGGCAGACAGGAATCCTGGCGGCCCCGGAAGGGTGACCTACCACTGCGGTTATACGTGGCCCTGCCAGGACCAGCGCGGCACGGGCAGCCCGGCGGGCACCTCGGCGTCACGCGGCGAGTAGGCCAGCACCTCCCGGACGGCCCACTCCATGTACGCGCGCAGGCTCGCCCGCAGCTCCGGGTCCGCGGGCAGCCCGGCGTCGTCGATCGCCCCCAGGAAACAGGCCAGGAAACGCTCGCCCAGGTCCTCCTCCATGCCGTTGCCCGCGTGCAGCTCCAGCATCCCGGAATGGCCGTCGGAGGCCCGCGAGTAGCGGTCGGGACCGCCGAACACCTCGCCCCAGTAGCCGGCCAGCCGCCGCACGTGGTCGGGACGCGTCCCCCGGGAGAACGGGTGGTTCAGCACGGGGTCGAGCAGGCAGCGCCGGTGGTGGGCGGCGGCGAGCGCCAGGAAGGCCGGCTCGCCGCCCGCGTACTCGTACATCGAGGGCCGGGTCATGCCCCCGACCCTGCCATCGGTCTAGATCGCGCGCCAGTCGCCGGTGCCGAGGGCGGAGGCGCCCTGCGGCCCCATCAGGGTCATGCCGCCGTCGACGAACACCGTCGCCCCCGTGACGTACGACGCCGTGGGCCCGGCGAGGAAGGCCACCACGGCGGCCACCTCGCGGGCGTCGCCCGGCCTGGGGATGGGGTTGCCGGGCCGGCTGCCCGTCTGCGGCGGCACGTCCTCCTGCCCGGTCATCGGGGTGGCGATCTCGCCCGGCGCCACCGTGTTGACGGTGATGCCGTGGTCGGCCAGCTCCAGCGCCAGGACCCGGCTGAGCAGGCGCAGCCCGCCCTTGGCCGCGCAGTACGGCCCCGAGCCCACCTTCGGGTACTCCTCGTGGACGCTGGTGACGTTCACCACGCGGCCGCCCCGGCCGGCCGCGACCATGCGCCGGGCCGCCCGCTGCGCGCACAGGAACGGGCCGTCGAGATCCACGGCCAGCACCGACCGCCAGCGCTCGTAGCCCATCTCCAGCAGCGGCTCGTGGCTGCCCGTGCCCGCGTTGTTGACCAGCACGCCGAGCCCGCCCAGCTCCTCGGCCAGCTCGTCCACCACGGCCGCGGCCCGTACGGGGTCGGTCAGGTCGTGCCCCCGGACCGCCGGAGCCCGGCCCAGCCCGCGGACGAGGCGAGCCGTCTCCTCCGCCCCCTCCTGGTCGGTGTGGTACGTGATCCCGACGTCGAACCCCTGCTCGGCCAGCGCCACGGCGGTGGCCTTGCCGATGCCGGAGTCGGCCCCGGTGACGATCGCCACCCGGTCGTATCCGTCGTTCATGGTCCCCCTCGCGTGCCCGAGCTTCCCGTGCGCCGTCACCTGACCCCGGTGACCGATTGAAGCCGTCACCTTCCCCCGGTGACCGCTTGAAACAGCGCTGTCACGGGTGCGGCCGGGGCCGGGTGATGTTCGCCGATCGTTCAGCGCGCCGTCGGCGAGACGTCATCATGATCGCGGACGCCTCCTTCACGATCTTTATCGGACCAGTCCATAACCACCGATCAAGGCTGGCCGCAACGTTCGAGGAGTGCCGCATGCCGAGCAAGTCCCTGTCCGCCCTGGCGGCGGGCGCCGTCCTGGCCACCGCCGCGATCGCCGGCACCGGTACGGCCGCCGCCCAGGCGTCCGCCTGCGCTGACGCACCCACCGCCCCCGTGGCGACCGGCGCGGTGTTCAGCGAGCCGGTGGGCGGGGATCCGGCCGCCATCGTGCGCACTCTCTGCGGCCTCGTCCGGCAGACGCCCGCCGGGGCGAGCATCCAGGTCGCGCACTTCGTCATGTCCGGCACGGCCGGCACCGAGTTCGCCGCCGCACTGATCGAGGCTCACCGGCGCGGCGTCAAGGTGCGCGTCGTGCTGGACGGCGACCAGCGGGGCGCGGCCGTGGCCGCCCAGCTCGCGGCCGGGCTCGGCACCGACGTCGCCGGCGACTCCTGGGTGCACGTGTGCACCGGGCCGATGTCGGGCGGCACCGCTGCCTGCGTCGGGAACAAGGGGCAGCACAACAAGTTCTACCTGTTCTCGCGGGCCGGGCGGGCCTCCGACGTGGTCGTGCAGTCGTCGGCCAACCTCACCGACCTGAACTCCACCACGTACTGGAACAACGCCGTCGTCCTGCCCGGCAACAGGCGCCTGTACGCCGCGTACGACGCCTACTTCGCCGACCTGGCCGCCGAGCGGAAGAACCTGGACTACTACCGCGTCGTCCAGACGCGCGGCGTGCGCGCGCACTTCTTCCCCAAGGCGAGCGGCGACCCGATCGTCGACCACCTGGACAAGGTCTCCTGCCAGGGCGGCACGACGATCAGGCTCGGCATGTCCGAGTGGGACACCTACCGGATCGCCATCGCCGAGCGGCTGCGCGACCTGGCGGGCGACGGCTGCGCGGTCCAGATCGTCTACGGGATCATGGACGACGAGGTGAAGGCCGTCCTGGCGGCGCAGCCTCGCCTCGAACTGCGCGCCCTGGGCTCCGGCAGCGCCCTGCCCGGCCGCGTCCACTCCAAATACCTGCTGATCGAGGGCTCCTACGACGGCGACCGCGACGCGCGCTGGGTCTTCACCGGCAGCCACAACTACAACGAGACGTCGCTGCGCCGCAACGACGAGACGCTGCTGCGGCTGAACGACCAGGACGTCTACCGGCAGTACGTGGCCAACTTCGACCGCATGCGCGCCGCCGCCACCGCCGCCTGAAAGGCGGTGGCCCGGAGGACGCCGGCCAGGACGATCCGGGCCACCGCCGCCATCAGCAGAACGCTTTTATGGCCGCCTTTTCAAACGTGCGGTCAATCATGACGGCCCGTCGCCTTACCGGATATTCCGGCGGCCGGGATTTCGACACGCTTTCCCGATTCGCGAAATGACCGGGCCATAAGATTGCCACCGTGTTCGACATCACCAAGCTGCGCGTGCTGGTCGCCGTCGCCGACCACGGGTCGATGACGCTGGCCGCCGCCGCGCTCTCCTACACGCAGCCCGCCGTCTCCCGGCACATCGCGCTGCTCGAACGGCAGGCGGGCCTGCCGCTGGTGCGGCGTACCGGGGCGGGCGTGGAGCTCACCCCCGCCGGGGAGCTGCTCGCGCGGCACGCGCGGGCGGTGCTCGACCGGCTGGCCGTGGCGGCCGGGCAGCTCGCGGCGCTGCGCCCGGACGATCCCGGGCCCATCATGCTCGGCTCGTTCAGCAGCGCCAACGTCTCGCTCGTCCCCGAGGTCTTCCGCCGCTACCGCGGGGCCGGCCCCACCCGCGAGATGCCCGTGCCGCCGGTCATGCCGCCGGTCATGCTGCCCGTCACTGTGCCCGAGCAGCACGTGGACGACGTACGGTCGGGCCGGCTGCACCTGGCGCTGGTCACGCAGTGGGACGTGGACGGCCGCGACCTCGACGGGCTGGAGCTGGGGTTCCTCGTCGAGGACGAGCTGCTCGTGGCCCTGCCGCGCGGCCACCGCCTGGCCGGGCCCGGGCTCACGCTCGCCGACCTGGGCGGCGAGAGCTGGATCGAGGGCAGCCACCCCGACTGCCTGGGCCCCCTCGCCCGGCTCTTCCGGGAGAGCGCCGGCTACGAGCCCGCCGTGCGCTTCCACTGCGACGACTGGACGGGCAAGCAGGGGCTGGTCGCGGCCGGTGCCGGGATCACGCTGGTGCCGTCGCTGGCCAGGCGCGACGTGCGCGCCGACATCGTGCTCACCCGGCTGCACGACGTGGACCTGCGCCGGCGGCTCCACCTGGTGACCGCCGAGAGCGCGGAGCAGGTGCCGGGCCTGGCGGCACTCACGCGCCTGTTCGCCGAGGTGGCGGCCGAACACGTGCCCGGCTGAACGCCCTCCGCCGGTGTGGGGCCGCTCAGGGGATGTGCGGTTCGGGGGTTGCCGCGCGGGCGGTGGTTCCGGGGCGGATCAGCGCCACGGCGGCGGCCAGGACGGAGGCGGCCGCGCCGACGATCGCGCCGGGGCCCGGGGTGCCGGCCCGCTCGATGACGTAGCCGGTCAGGGAGGTGCCCGCCGCGAAGCCGATCCAGTTGGCCGAGACCAGCCAGCCGAACGCCTGCGTACGGGAGCCCTCGGCGGCGCGATCCGCCACGATCTCGGACTCCATGGCGTCGGCCGGGCCGTTGGCGAAGCCGATGACGAACAGCGTGGCCAGCGTGGCGACCAGGCCGAGGTCCAGGCCGAGCAGCAGGATGGAGGCGCCGTACAGGGTCAGGACGGTCGTGAGCTGGGTGGGCAGCGTCCCGGGGAGCCGCAGGCCGCCGTACAGGAAGCTGCTCAGCACGCCGCCGACGGCCATCAGGCCGAGCAGCAGGCCCGCGCTGGCGCCGATCTGCGTGGCGTGGGCGACGGCGGTCACGTTCACGGCGCCGATCCCGGCGGCGGCCAGCGCGACCACGGCCAGGATGCCGGCCTGTCCCGCCGGCCACCCGAAACGGTGCCCGGACGGCTGCGGGGACTCGCCGGCCGGTACGGGGGAGCGCGCGTGGCCGGTGGTGCGGACGGCGGGGGCGGTGGCCAGCCACAGCGCCCCCACGGTCGAGACCACGGCCGTCGCCACCACGGCCGCCAGCGGGGACAGCACCGCGACCAGCGCGCCCACCAGCATGGGGCCCACGATGAAGACGCCCTCGGTCATCAGCCCGTTCAGCGCCAGCAGGGTCCTGCGGGCCTGCGCGCCCGTCACGTACGTGGTGAACACGGTGCCGGTGACCGCGCCGGACGGCGGGTTGACCGAGCCCACCAGGAACGCGGCGGCCACCAGCAGCGGCGGCTCGGGCAGGAGCAGCACGGCCGCGACGAAGGCGGCGAACGCCAGGAGCTGCAGCGCCACACCCGTGACGAGAGATCGGCTGAGCCCGAGCCGGTCGGCCCGCCTGCCCCAGACGGGCGCGGCGATGGTGAGCGCGACCGCGTACGCCGCCGTGACCGCGCCCGCGCTCGCGTACCCGCCGCCGGCCTCGACGGCGGCCAGGAGGAGTGCCAGGCTGACCATCCCGGCCAGCAGGCGGCACAGGAACGCGGCGGCCACGACCCGGGCGATCCCGGGAATTCGCAGCGCCTCGCGATAACGGTTGAATGCCCCCATGAAATGACCGCCCTCTGTTCGCGGATCGCTTTTCCCCGATGCTGGCGAGCGGGTTCCGGCGCGGTCAAATAAGGGTTCCGCATGGCATTATGTGATTACCGCATAATGCCGTCTCGCGGCTTGCTCACCATCCCCGGCCGCGCAGGAAGGCGGCGCAGCGCCGGGTCCAGTCGCCGACGACGGGGTCCGGCGCGGCCAGCCCGAGCCCGTGCCGGCCGCTGGGATAGACGTGCACCTCCTGGAGCACGCCGTGGCGGGCGAGCGCCTGCGCGAGTCGCAGGGTGTTCTCGACGGGGACCGCCTCGTCGTCGGCGGTGTGCCACAGGAACGTGGGCGGCGTGGCGGGGCCGGCGCGGTGGGCGAGGGAGAGCCGGGCGCGTACGGACTCGGGCGCGTCCCCGCCGACCAGGTTCGCGGCGGATCCCTGGTGGGCGGCCGGGCCGGTGAGCGCGGTGACGGGATAGCAGAGCACGGCGAGCCCCGGGCGGGGGTCGGCCTCGTCGATCGCGTCGTGCGGCCCCTCCGTCAGCATGGGGCCCGTCTCGGTGGCGAGCAGCCCGGCCAGATGCCCGCCCGCCGAGAACCCGAGCACCCCGACCCTGGCCGGGTCCACGCCGTTGGCGGCGGCGTGGTGCCGTACCCAGCGCACGGCCCTGGCCGCGTCGAGGAGGGGGAGCGGATGGCGGTGCGGCGCGACCCGGTAGTGCGCGACGAACGCCGCGATGCCCAGCGAGTTGAGCCACCGCGCCACCGGGGCGCCCTCGTGGCCGGCCAGGTGCTGGTAGGCGCCGCCGGGGAGCACCACGACGGCCGGGGCCGGGCGCTCGCTCCGTACGGGGAAGGCGGTGATGGTGGCCGCACCGGTCGTGGGCCACAGGGGGTGCTCGCTCATTCGGGCGCCTTTCGTCTCGTTCGACGACGGATGTTAGCGAGGGCGCCTATCCGGGCGAGTAGGGCGGGCGAGCGGGTCAGGCGAGCTGCCCGGCCGCCGTGCGCGCCGCCATCCGGCGCTCGAACCACAGCGAGGTGAACGGCGGCACCGCGCACGCCAGGCCGAGCACCACCGCGCCCCGGCTCCAGCCCGCCTCCCGCGCCGAGAGCAGCACCCCGGCCACGTAGAGCACGAACAGCGCCCCGTGGATCGGGCCGAACACCTTCACCCCGAGCTCGCCGGTCGCGGCCACGTACTTGAAGAACATCCCGACCAGCAGACCCGCCCACGAGCAAGCCTCGGCCACCGCCACGACCCGGAACCAGCGCAGCACGCTCCACCCTTTCCTCGACACCGCGCGTTACTCTACAGCCTGTAGAGGACACGGGTGTGTCACGCGGGCCGGCCGGGGCCCGTCCAGCCGTCCGGCAGGTGGAAGGTCCAGCCCGGCCGCCAGTCGAACGGCGCGTCGACCAGGTCGCCGAGCGGCACGCCGTGCAGGAGGTGCTGGAGGGCCCAGCGGTTGGCCGAATGCGCGATCAGCAGCACCTTCCCGCCGTCCCACGTGGCCGCGAGCTCGATGAGGAAGTCGCTCGTCTGCCTCACCACGTCCTGGTAGCTCTGACCGCCGGGCCAGGGCTCGTCGATGTGCCGGCCGCGGCGCGCCTCCAGGAGGCTCACGGGCATGCCGTCGAGCTCGCCGTAGTGGCACTCGCGCAGCCGCCGGTCGCGCAGGAGAGGGATGCCCGAGCCGCCGAAGGCGATCTCCGCGGTCTGTACGGCGCGGCGCAGATCGGAGCTGAAGACGGCGGCCAGACCGTCGTGGCGGCGGCGCTCGCCGAGCTCAGCGGCGAGCGCGCGGCCCCGCTCCGACAGCTCGCCGGGCAGCCAGCCGCTCGCGATGCCCGACTCGTTGTGGTCGCTGATCGAGTGCGTCTCGTAAACGATCTCCACCGCCGTCGGCTCTCCTGGGTCGTCGGATCTTCCGGTCCAGTCGCGTCTCAGGCTGTCGGCGGCGAACGCGGGACGGACGTCCCCCGGATCCGGCCGGGGGTGGGGGCAAAGCGGGGCAGGGCGGGCCCAGCGGCGCACGGCTGGCTCAGCGGCGCAGGGAGGCGAGGTAGCCGCGCAGGGTCGCGAACGTGCGCTCGGAGCTCCAGATCTCCCGCACCAGCGGATCGTCCGAGGCCCGCGCGGCGTCGATGCGCTCGCGGGCGGGCCGGTGGAGCTGGTGCTTGGCGAGGGCGTACACGTCGGGCGGCGCGGCGCGGAGTCCCTCCGCGTGCCGCAGCGCCGCGGCGAGCAGCAGGCCGGGCTCGGCGATCTCGTGCACCAGGCCGATCGAGCGGGCCTGGCCGGGAGTCAGCCGCCCGGCCCCGAGCACCAGCGCGTCCAGCGCCGGGCCGACGGCGTGGCGCATGATCTCCAGCGGCACCGTGGGGAAGGGCACGCCAGCGGCCAGTTCGGTGAGGCCGATGGTGCCACCCGACATCAGCCGCAGGTCGCAGGCCGCCGCCAGCACGCACCCGCCCGCCAGGGCGTGCCCGTTCACGGCGGCGACGACGGGCTTCGGATGCTCGAACAGGGCCAGCGCCGCGACGCTCAGAGCCGGCAGGAACTCCCCGACATAGCGCGGCCCGCCCTCGACGATCCGCTTCAGGTCCACGCCGGCCGAGAACGACCGCCCGCCGCCGGTCAGCACGACGGCGCCGGCGTCGGCGACGGCGGCCAGGGTCTCGGGGACGGCGGTGAGGAGCTCCAGGTCCAGCGCGTTCACCGGCCCGTGGTTCAGGGTCAGGACGGCGATGCCGTCGTGGTCGGCCGTCTCGATCATCCGGCAAGCCTTCCGTACGCGCCTCTGGCTCGAACGCCCTGTCACGCACCAATATGGCCTGAAGGTGATCCACCACGATAGGGGTGATGAACCGCACATGAGTGCGAACCACGTACACCAGCTGCCCGGCCTGTCGTACGAGCCCCTGACGCCCACGAGCTTCCTCGCCCGGTCGGCGGCCGTGTTCGGGCCCCGGCTCGCGGTCGTGGACGGCGAGCTGTCGCTCACGTACGCCGAGCTGTGGGAGCGCGCGCGGCGGCTGGCCGGCGCGCTGGCCGCGGCCGGGGTGCGGCCGGGGGACCGGGTCGCGGTGCTGGCCGCCAACGGGCACCTGCTGCTGGAGGCCACCTTCGGCGTGCCGGCGGCCGGCGCGGTGCTGGTGCCGATGAACATCCGCCTGTCCGCCGGCGAGCTGGCCTACATCCTCGGCCACGCCGAGGTGTCGGTGCTGCTGCACGACGACGACCTGGCCGAGCTCGCCCAGGAGGCGGCGCGCGGGAGCGGGGCCGCGCCGCGGCTGGTGCCCGCCACCGGGTACGAGGCGCTGGTGGCCGCCGCCGAGCCGCTGCTGGTGCCCGTGGCGGACGAGCTGTCGCCGCTGTCGATCAACTACACGAGCGGCACGACGGGACGCCCCAAGGGGGTCGTCTACCACCACCGGGGCGCCTACCTCCAGGCGCTGGCCATGGCGCTGCACACCAGGCTGGAGGCCGCGAGCAGCTACCTGTGGACGCTGCCGATGTTCCACTGCCACGGGTGGTGCTTCCCCTGGGCGGTGACGCTGGCCGGCGCCCGGCACGTCTGCCTGCCCAGGGTGGAGCCCGGCGAGGCGTGGCGGCTGATCCGCGCCCACCGCGTCACCCACCTGTGCGGCGCGCCGACCGTGCTGACGTCGTTGCTGGCCCATCGCGACGCCCCCACCGCCGCCCTCGACCCGCGGCTGCTCGCCTGCGTGGGCGGCGCGCCGCCGAGCCCCGCGCTGCTGGGCCGGGCCCTGCAGGCCGGGATCGACGTGATCCACCTGTACGGGCTCACCGAGACCTACGGCCCCGCCGTGATCTGCCAGCCCCAGCCCGAGTGGCGCGGCCTGGACGTCGAGGAGTCGGCCGCCCTGACCGCCCGCCAGGGCGTGGGCAACGTGATCGCCCAGCGGATCCGGGTCGTCGCCGAGGACGGCGGCGACGTGCCGGCCGACGCCGCCACGGTCGGCGAGATCGCGGTACGCGGCAACGACGTGATGGTGGGCTACCACCGCGACCCGGCCGCCACGGAGAAGGCCGCCCCCGACGGCTGGTTCCGCACCGGCGACCTGGGGGTGGTGCACCCGGACGGCTACGTGCAGGTCGTCGACCGCGCCAAGGACGTGATCATCTCCGGCGGCGAGAACATCGCCTCGGTCGAGGTGGAGAACGCGCTGGTCAGCCATCCGGCCGTGGAGGAGGCCGCGGTCGTCGCCCGGCCGCACCCGCACTGGGGCGAGGAGCCCGTCGCGTACGTGAGCCTGGCCGCCGGCTCGGCCGCCACCGAGACCGAGCTCATCGAGCACGTACGCGCCCGGCTGGCGCACTTCAAGGCGCCCAAGGCGGTGTTCTTCGGGGAGCTGCCGAAGACCTCGACCGGGAAGATCCAGAAGAACGTGCTCCGGGAAAGGGCCGCCTCACCTGGGCATCCGGGTTAGGAGGCGGCCAGGAGGGAAGGTCGCACCCACGGAGTAGACATCGGCAGTGGGGGCGTCATGGTCACTTCGCGAGGCGTGTTCAGGCGCAAGCCGGTGGAGCAGATCGCCACCGAGCACGAGGGCGAGCTGTCCAGGTCGCTCGGGCTGTGGCAGCTCACCGCCATCGGGGTGGGCGGCATCATCGGGGCGGGCATCTTCGCCCTGGCGGGCGCGGTCGCCAACGAGACCGCCGGGCCGGCGGTGCTCGTGTCGTTCCTCATCGCCGGGGTGGCCAGCGCCGCCGCGGCGCTGTCGTACGCCGAGTTCGCCGGCCTCATCCCGAAGGCCGGCTCCGCCTACACCTACGGCTACGCGGTCCTGGGCGAGATCGTCGGCTGGTTCATCGGGTGGGACCTGCTGCTGGAGTACACCGCGATCGTCGCGGTGGTGGCCATCGGCATCTCCGGCTATTTCGGCTTCCTCGTCCAGCAGCTCGGCCTGACGCTGCCCGCGTGGATGCTCGGCGCGCCCGGCACCGGCGAGGGGCGCGTGGTGGACCTGTTCGCGGTGGTGCTCTGCCTGATCATCGCCTACCTGCTGAACCTCGGCATCCGGGCCGCCGCCAGGTTCGAGACGTTCGTGGTGGCCATCAAGGTCGCGGTCGTGCTGCTGGTGATCGTGGTTGGCTTCTTCCACATCAACACCGCCAACTACACGCCGTTCTTCCCGTTCGGGCTCGGCGGGGCGATCACGGGCGCGGCGACGGTGTTCTTCGCGGTGTTCGGCTACGACGCGATGAGCACCGCGGCGGAGGAGTCGCGGGACGCGCAGCGGCACATGCCCAGGGCGATCATCTACTCGCTGGTCATCTCCATGATCCTGTACGTGCTGGCCACGCTCGTCCTCACCGGCATGCAGAACTACCGGGAGATCGACCCGGAGAGCGGCTTCTCCTCGGCCTTCGCCTCGGTGGGGCTGTCGGGGCTGGCGACGGTCATCGCGGTGGGGGCCATCGTGGGGATCCTCACCGTCATGTTCACGTTCATGCTGGGCGTCACCCGGGTCTGGTTCTCCATGAGCCGTGACGGGCTGCTGCCGGCGTGGTTCGCCAAGCTGCACCCGGTGCGGCGGGTGCCCTCGCGGGTCACCTGGATCGTGGGCGCCGCGTCGGCGCTGATCGCCGGGTTCCTGCCTATCCGGGAGGCGGCCGAGCTGACGAACATCGGGATCCTGCTGGCGTTCGTGGTCGTGTGCGTGGCGGTGATCGTGCTGCGCTACCAGCAGCCCGACCTGCCCCGCTCGTTCCGCACGCCCTGGATGCCGGTGGTCCCGGCCGTCGGGGTGGTCTTCTCGATCTGGCTGATCACCTTCCTCGACCCGGTGACGTGGTTGCGCTTCGCCGTCTGGTTCCTGATCGGGCTGGTCGTCTACTTCGCCTACTCCAAGCGGCACTCAGCGCTGGAGTGAACGGCCTCTCGTCGGCCCGTCACGTCGGCCCGTCACATCGGCTCGCCCGGATACGTCAGTGCAGTGATGGACTGCGACAATCAGGGTTGGGGCACGATGAACGAACACGATTTCCTGGCCGGCCGCTTCGAGGAGCACCGGGGACACCTGAAGGCGGTGGCCTACCGGATGCTGGGCTCGCTCAGCGAGGCCGAGGACGCGGTGCAGGAGGCGTGGCTGCGGCTCAGCCGGGCCGACGCCGACGGCGTGAACAACCTGGGCGGCTGGCTCACCACGGTCGTCGGCCGGGTGTGCCTCGACATGCTGCGCACCCGCACCTCCCGCCGCGAGGAGCCGCTGGCCACGCACCTGCCCGACCCCGTGGTCACCCGTGAAGGCGCCGCCGACCCGGAGCAGGCGGCGCTGGTGGCCGACTCGGTGGGGCTGGCGCTGCTGGTGGTGCTGGAGTCGCTCACGCCGACCGAGCGGCTGGCGTTCGTGCTGCACGACATGTTCGCGGTGCCGTTCGAGGAGATCGCGCCGCTCGTGGGCCGCTCACCGGCCGCTGCCAGGCAGCTCGCCAGCCGGGCCCGGCGGCGGGTGCGCGGCGCGGCGCCGGTGCCCGACCCCGACCTGTCCCGGCAGCGGAAGGTCGTCGAGGCGTTCATCGCGGCCGCGCACCAGGGCGACTTCGGCGCGCTGGTGGCCGTGCTCGACCCCGACGTGGTGCTGCGGGCCGACCAGGGCGCGGTGCTCGCGGGCGGCTGGACCGAGATCCGCGGCGCGGCGAACGTGGCCGGCCAGGCGCTGGCCTTCCGCAGCCAGTCGCCGTCCACCGGCTATCACGCGCTGGTCAACGGCATGGCCGGGGTGATCAACATGGTGAACGGCAAGCCGTCGGCGGTCATGAGCTTCACGATCTCCAACGGGCTCATCGTGGCCATCGACATCCTGGCCGACCCGGAGCGCCTGGCCCGGCTCGACCTGACCGACCTCACCGGCTGAGGCCCCGGGTCACTTGGCGGCGGGGCGGGCGCGTACGTGCATGCGCTCGCCCTGCGGCCCGAACAGGGCCAGCACCTCGCAGGGCTCGTCGTCCGGGTTGATGAACGCGTGCGGCGTCCGCGTGTCGAACTCGGCCACCTCGCTCGCCTCCAGGAACACCTCGTGCTTGCCGAGCAGCAGGCGCAGCCGGCCCGACAGCACGTACAGCCATTCGTAGCCCTCGTGGACCTGCTGCTCCGGTTCGTAGCCCGGCCAGTGCGGCGGGTAGATCTGCTTGAACGCCTGCATGCCGCCGGGCCGGCGGCTCAGCGGGATGTAGGTCATGCCGAAGCGCTTGGTCGGCCGCATGTGCACGCGCGGGTCGCCGGTCACGGGGGCGTCGATCAGCTCGTCGAGCTGGACCTGGTGGGCCCTGGCCAGCAGGAGCAGCAGCTCCAGGGTGGGCTTGCGCCCGCCCGACTCCAGCCGCGACAGGGTGCTGACCGAGATGCCGGTGCTCTTGGAGAGCTGCGCCAGCGTCGTGCCCCGCTCCTGCCGCAGCGCCCGCAGCCGCGGGCCCACCGATTGCAGCACGTCATCGAGTTCCATGCGCCCTAGATTGCCATTTCGGCAAGGAAATTTGTCAAATTGTCGGGCTGTCGCCGACAGTGACGCGGTACCTGACGAAGGATGGGAGCCGCGACATGGACGCGACATACGACGTGGTGGTGATCGGTGGCGGGGCCGCCGGGCTGAGCGGGGCGCTCACGCTGGGCCGGGCACGGCGCAAGGTGCTGGTGGTCGACTCGGGGCAGCCGCGCAACGCGCCGGCGGAGGGTGTCCACGTCTACCTCGGGCGCGAGGGCGTGCCGCCGCAGGAGCTGCTGGCCACCGGCCGCGCGGAGGTGGCCGCGTACGGCGGGCAGATCGTGACGGGCACCGTCACGGAGGTGGAGCGGCTCGCCGACGGGCGCTTCCGAGTCGTCCTGGCGGACGGCTCCGCGACCGAGGCGGACCGGCTGCTGGTGACCACCGGGCTGGTCGACGAGCTGCCGCCGGTGCGGGGGCTGGCCGAGCGGTGGGGCCGGGAGGTGCTGCACTGCCCGTACTGCCACGGCTGGGAGGTACGCGACCAGGCCATCGGCATCCTGGCCACCGGCGCGATCGCCGCGCACCAGGCCCTGATGTGGCGGCAGTGGAGCGACGACGTGACGCTCTTCCTGCACACCGCGCCCGAACCCGCGGAGGAGACGCGCAGGCAGCTCGCCGCCAGGGGCGTGAAAGTGGTCACGGGCGAGGTGACCGAGCTCGTGCTGGACGGCGACCGGCTCACCGGCATGCGGCTGGCCGACGGCCGGGAGATCCCCTGCCGGGCCGTCGCCGTGGCCGCCCGCCTGACCGCCCGGACGGAGATGCTCAAGGGCATCGGCCTGGAGCCGGCCGATCAGGAGATGGGCGGCGAGGTCATCGGCACCCACATCCCCGTGGACCCCATGGGGAAGACCGGCGTGCCGGGCGTGTGGGCGGCGGGCAACGTGACCAACCCGTTCGACCAGGTCATCGGCTCGGCGGCGGCGGGCGTGCGGGCCGGCGCCGCCATCAACCTCGACCTGATCATGCAGGAGGCCGCCGTGGCCGCCGCGGGGGCCGCCGCTGCCGACGGGCCGGTCTCCGAGGAGGACTTCTGGGACGCCCGCTACGGGCAGCGCGAGCGCATGTTCAGCGGCGACCCCAACGCCGTGCTCGCCCGCGAGGTCTCCGCCCTGCCGCCGGGACGGGCGCTGGACCTGGGCTGCGGAGAGGGCGGCGACGCGGTCTGGCTGGCCGCCCGGGGCTGGCGGGTGACCGGCGCCGACATCTCCGGCGTCGCCCTCGGCCGGGCCGCCCGGCTCGCCGAGGAGGCGGGCGTGGCGGACCGGATCGACTGGCAGCGGCACGACCTCGGCGTGTCGTTCCCCGAGGGCTCCTACGACCTCGTCTCCGCCTGCTTCCTGCACTCTCCGGGGGACATGCCGCGCGAGAAGATCCTGCGCACCGCCGCGTCGGCCGTCGCGCCGGGCGGGGTGCTGCTGGTCGCGGGGCACGCGGGCTGGCCGTCGTGGGAGCACGACCCCATGCCCGGCGTGCACTTCCCGACGCCGCAGGAGGTGTTCGACTCGCTGGAGCCGGCGGAGGGGGAGTGGGAGGTGCTGCGCAGCGAGGAGCACGAGCGCGCCCAGAACGCGCCCGACGGGCGGCCGGGCACCCGCACGGACAACGTGCTCATGATCCGGCGCCTGCGGTAGGGCCTCGAACAGATCTACATTGTAAAGGCGCCCGGCTGGGCGCAATAGGCGGTGCCCTTCCCCAAGAGCGGCGTCGAGGCGACGGCCGCGGGGATGAACGCGGACTGCCCCGGTCGCAGCGTCAGGTCGTCCCCGAGGTGCGCCTCGCCGTCGACGCAGAGCACGATCTGCGGCACGCCGCCGGGCAGCGAGCGCGGGCCCTCCCCGGTCAGCTCGTGGCGGGTGAGGGCGAACTCGGGGGCGGGCGGCCGGTAGTCGTACGTGCCGGAGCCGTCCGCGACCGGCTCGACCAGGAACGGGTCGGACGGCGCGAAGTCCACGACGCGCATGAGCTCGGGCACGTCCACGTGCTTGGAGGTGAGCCCGCAGCGCAGCACGTTGTCGGAGTTGGCCATGATCTCGACGCCGATGCCGCCGAGGTAGGCGTGCGGGACGCCGGCGCCGAGGTAGAGGGCCTGGCCGGGGCGCAGGTTGACGTGGTGCAGCAGGAGGGCGGCCACCAGGCCGGGGTCGCCCGGGTAGGCGCGGGCGATGGCGCCGTGGACGGCGAGGTCGTCGTCGGAGGTGGCGAGCAGGGCCCGCTCCACCTCCTCGCGCAGGGGCCGCGCGGCGTCGTCGAGCATCGCGGCGAACACCGTGCGGACAGCGTGCGCGGGCTCCTCCGTCCTGAGCGTGCCGATCCAGGGCCGCAGGCCGGGCAGCGCGAGCCGGTCGAGCAGGTCCGCGGTGGCGGCGGGCGCGCGGAAGCCGCAGAGCCCGTGGAAGGGGGTGATCGCGCAGACCATCTCGGGCTTGTGGGAGGCGTCCTTGTACGTACGGGCGAAGTCGTCCAGCGGGATCCCGCGGGCCGTCTCGTCGGCGTATCCGGCCTCGGCCTGCTCGGTCGTGGGATGCACCTGGAGGGAGAGCGGGCGCTCGATGGCCAGGACCTTGAACAAATAGGGGAGCTGGGGGCCGAACCGGGCGGCGACGGGCTCGCCGAGGGTGGCGGCGGGGTCGCGGGCGATGAGCTCGTTCAGCGGGATGCCGCCGGCGGACGAGGGGGCGCCGGGGTGGGCGCCCATCCAGAGTTCGGCCTGCGGTTCCCCGGTCGGCTCCGTGCCGAACAGCCGGGGCAGTGCGGTGACCGAGCCCCAGTCGTAGGGGCGGATGGTGGTGGCCAGGCGCATGGGCGCGGCGGCCGCCGGCCGGGTGGCCGGTGACAGGTCGGGCTGTGGCACGGCGTTGGCTCCAATCGTCGTCCCTGGAGCGTAGAACGCGGCGGGCGCGTGCGCGTAGCCGGGGCGTCAGGTTGGACATCGTGCTATACGCAGGTATAGCCTGCTTTTCGCACGAATAGTTGGCTATACGGTTGAACAGGAGGGGTGAGGTGACGACGACCGTACCGGATCCCGAGGACCTGACGGCTCGTGCCCGGATCCGTGACGCGGCGCTGCGGCACTTCGGCGAGCACGGCTTCGAGCGGGCCACGATCCGCGGGATCGCGGAGACCGCGGGCGTGTCGCTGGGCCTGGTGCGCCACCATTTCGGCTCCAAGCAGGCGTTGCGCGAGGCGTGCGACGAATACCTGATGAAGACGATGCACGGGTTGCACGAGGCGGCCGCGACCCGGTCGATGGGCGGCGGCCTCAACCCCGTCACCGCCATGGGGCCCTACCAGCGTTACCTGGCGCGGGCGCTGGCGGAGGGGTGGGCGGCGCCGTTCTTCGACGAGATGGTGCGGATCGGCGAGCAGTGGCTGACCGAGACGGACAAGAGCCGGCCGGAGCCCCCCGACGTCGACGCGCGGTCGCGCGCCGCGGTGTTCGCCGCGATGGCGCTGTCGCCGTCGGTCCTGGCGCAGCACATCGAGCGGAGTCTGGGCATGGGGCTGGACACCCCGGAGGGCCAGGACAAGCTGCTGCGGGTGCTGCTGGACGTCTACTCCCACCCCGTGCTGAGCCTGGAGGAGGCCGCCGAGGCCCGGGCCGCCCTCGACCGGGGGCGGAACTCATGAACTGGAGGAGCACCACCATGATCGACGCCATCACCGTCTCCGGGCTGACGAAGTCGTTCGGGCGGACCAGGGCGCTGGACGGGCTCGACCTCACCGTGCGCGCGGGCGAGGTGCACGGCTTCCTCGGCCCGAACGGCGCCGGCAAGAGCACCACCGTCCGGGTCCTGCTGGGCCTGGTGCGGGCCGACGCGGGCAGCGCGCGGCTGCTGGGCGGCGACCCGTGGACGCAGGCGAGCGAGTTGCACGGCCGCCTGGCCTACGTTCCCGGCGACGTGACGCTGTGGCCGGACCTGTCCGGCGGCGAGGCCATCGACCTGCTCGGGCGGCTGCGCGGCGGCCTGGACCGGCGGCGCAGGGCCGAGCTGCTGGAGCGGTTCGACCTGGACCCGCGCAAGAAGGGGCGGGCCTACTCCAAGGGCAACCGGCAGAAGGTGGCGCTGGTCGCGGCGCTGGCCTCCGACGTGGAGCTGCTGATCCTGGACGAGCCGACCTCCGGCCTCGACCCGCTGATGGAGGAGGTGTTCAGGGACTGCGTCAGGGAGGAGCGGCGCCGCGGCGACCGTACGGTGCTGCTGTCGAGCCACATCCTGGCCGAGGTGGAGGCCCTGTGCGACCGGGTGACGATCATCCGTGACGGCCGGACGGTGGAGACGGGCACGCTGGCCGAGCTGCGGCACCTGACCCGCACCTCGATCGAGGCCGAGCTGGCCGCACCCGTGCCCGCCGCCCGGCTGGCGGACCTGCCGGGCGTGCACGACCTGAGCGCGGACGGCGGGCGGGTGCGGTTCACGGTGGACACGGCGGCCCTGGACCCGGTGCTGCGCCGGCTCGCGGACGCGGGCGTGCGCGGCCTGGTCAGCCGGCCGCCGACGCTGGAGGAGCTGTTCCTGCGCCACTACGAGCGCAGCGCCGGCTGACGGCGGCTGACGGCGGTTAACGGGGCGACGAGCGCGGGCCGAGCAGGACGGGCATCGTACGGGTGCTGTTGCCCAGCAGGGTGTCCAGCGGCGGCAGCTCCTCCAGCGGCCTGGCCAACCTCATGTCCGGGAACGCCTCGAACAGAGCCCGCAGCGCGATCTCGCCCTCCAGCCGGGCCAGCGGCGCGCCGAGGCAGAAGTGCGGCCCGTGGCCGAACGCCAGGTGCGTGTTCTGCTCGCGGGTGAGGTCGAATCGGTCGGCGTCGTCGCCGTACTGGCCGGGGTCGCGCCCGGCGGAGGCGAAGCAGGCCAGCACGGGCTCGCCGCTGGAAAGGTGCACGCCGTCGATCTCGACGTCGCGTACGGCGTAGCGCATCGGGAAGTACGCGATCGGCGAGTCCCAGCGCAGCGTCTCCTCCACCGCCGCGCTGTAGGGGCACTGCCCCGAACGCAGCAGGTCGAGCTGGCCCGGCTGGCTGAGCAGCGCGCCGATGCCGTTGGTGATCAGGTTGACGGTCGTCACGTGGCCGGCGATGAACAGCAGCTCGATGGTGGCGAACAGCTCGTCCTCCGACAGCCGCCCGCCGTCCCGCTCGTGCAGCTCGAACAGGTCGGTGATGAGGTCCTCGCCGGGGCTCCCGCGGCGCTCGTCGATGATCTGGTCGAGCAGCTCGCGCAGCTCCTTGCGCAGGTCGGGCGAGTCCTCCAGGCCGCCGACCTGGGCCACGGCGTCGGTGAGGCGGTGCAGCTCGTCCTGGTGGGCGGGCGGGATGCCGATCAGCTCGGAGATGACCTCGCGCGGCAGCGGGTAGGCGAACTCCAGGCGCAGGTCCACCGGCTCGCCGGGCGGCATCGCGGCCAGCCGGTCGATCAGCCGGGCGGTGAGCTCCTCGATGCGCGGGCGCAGGCCGTTCAGCCGGCGCTGCGAGAACGCGGCGGTCAGCGGCATGCGGAGCCGGCGGTGGCGCTCACCCTCGGCGTTGAGCATGGACGTGTCGGTGACGATGCGGTCGATGGCCGTGCCCGGGGGCATGGTGTGCCGCGCGTTCCAGTGGTGCAGCTCCCTGGACATGTCCGGATGGGTCAGGACGGTCAGCAGGGTCGCGTACTGGGTGGCGGCCCAGGCGGACACGCCCTCCGCGGTCACGGGCACGAGCGCGCCGGCCTTGCGCAGCAGCTCGTTGTCGGCGTGCAGGTCGCTGGTGGCCGGGTCGATGACGAAGCGGTTGTCGTCGGTCATGGTTCATCCCGTCCGTCGTGGGCTGAGTGCCAGCGCGGTCACGTCCATGCCGGGGTCCTGGTCGAGGTAGAGGTCGCGGACCAGCTCGCCGGCGGCGGGCGCGTTGCACAGGCCGTGGCCGGAGAAGCCGGTCGCGTACAGGAAGGCGGGCGGTCCGGGCTGGTGGCCGATGAAGGCGGTCTTGTCGGGGCTGGCGTCGCGCAGGCCGGTCACGGCGGTGTGCAGCGCGACGCCGGCCAGGCTCGGGTACGTCTCGGCGAGCCGTTGCGCCACGTCGCGGCGCCAGGACTCGCGGTCGGGACCCGGGTAGCCCATGCCGATGAGCAGCCGGTCGCCGCGCAGCCGGATCAGCAGGCCGCTGGCGGCGTGCAGGGTGACCGGGATGTCGGGCGTGGCCGGCGGCAACGGGTCGGTCGTGAGCAGCTCCTGCTCGATCGGCTCGGTCAGCGGCAGGTCCACGCCGGCGCAGCGGACGAGCGAGGCCGACCAGGCTCCGGCGGCGCACACGATGGCGTCGGCGGAGATCTCCCCGTCGGCGGTCTGGACGCGACCGGCCTCCGGGTCGATGGCGGTGACGGGGCAGCCGGTGCGCAGCGCCGCCCCCGCCTGCTCGGCCGCGCGGGCGTAGGCGGTGACGATGGCCGAGGTGTCGGAGATGTAGGCGTCGGGCGAGTACGCGGCCGCGAGCAGCGGGAGGTCGCCGATGAGCGGGTTGCGCTCCCTGGCCTCCTCGGCGCTGATGAGGCCGACGTCCACCCCGGCGGCGTGCTGGGCGGACAGGTCGGCCTCGAACGCGGCCACCTGCTCCGGCTCGGTGAACAGCACCAGGTAGCCGACCTGCCGCAGCGGCAGCTCGGTGCCCGGCCTGCTGGGAAAGGCCCGGTAGGCGTCGAGGCTGCGCACGGCCAGGGCCGAGCTGACCGGGTTGCCGGCGAAGTACGAGCGCACCACGTCGGCGGTGGCGCGGGAGGCGCCGGAGCCGAGCGTGCCGCGCTCCAGCAGGGTCACGTCGACCCCGGCCTCGGCCAGGTGGAAGGCGATCGACAGCCCGATGACGCCGCCGCCGATCACCACCACCCTGGAACCGGTCGCGGCCCCGCTC
The DNA here is from genome assembly GCF_052246675.1 of Nonomuraea sp. KM90. Lineage (NCBI taxonomy): Bacteria > Bacillati > Actinomycetota > Actinomycetes > Streptosporangiales > Streptosporangiaceae > Nonomuraea > Nonomuraea sp. KM90. Next base: position 29,805 of record NZ_JBQQCB010000075.1, read on the forward strand.
GTACCGCTGCTGCTGCTCATACTGCTGCTCATACTGGGACCTGCAGCCTGCGCAGGTGCTCGCCCGCCTGCCACGGGAACAGGTGCAGGTTCCAGCCGCCGAGGCAGTTGCAGTAGAGCGCCATGTGGGCCATTATCGCGATGAAGTCCTGGTGGCTGTTGAGCCGCTCCAGCCCCGACAGCAGCCGCTGGGTGAAGTCCCACAGCCGGTCCAGCCCGCAGTAGCCGAGGAACTCGGCGGGAGTGTGGGCGAGCTGCCGGGTCATCTGGCGCAGCCACGGCATGGGCATGCCGTCCAGGGCGGCGCGGACGAGGCCGCCGTAGCAGCTGTAGCCGAGCGGGCGGGTCTCGCCGTTGACGAACAGCAGCGTGGTCAGCACCGTCTCGTAGCTGCCGGCGCCCGAGGGGATGCGGCCCTCGTGCAGGTTGAGCAGCTCCTGCGGCGGGTCGAGCCAGATGCGCTTGGTCTCGGCGTGCACCTCGGCGACGAGCTGGTTGAGCTCGGGGTCGCCGATGGGCAGGCGGGGCAGCTCGTGGCCGCCGGTCTCGCCGGCGCGGCGGACCTCGGCGATGACGGGCTGCTTGGTGGTGTAGACGGAGTTCCACACCTCGCGGCCGGCCTGGGTGAGCGCGTCGAGGTCCTCCTCGAGGACCTGGCCGATCGGGGTCGCGGTCATGGGCTCGGTCAGCTCGCCGTACTTGATGCCGAGGTGCTGCAGCCGGGAGCAGAACAGGGTGCCGTCGGGCACCGTGCGGCGGTCCACCTTGAACTGGGCGTCGGTGTGCAGCAACGAGTGCACCGGGGCGACGTGGTACAGGTGGTACCCGGCGACCAGGGCGTGTCCTTGCAGGCTGCGGTAGGGCAGCGCGTCCCACAGGCACTGGGCCAGGGCGGGGTTGCGCTGGTCGAGTTCGGCGGCCACGGTGATGTCGAGTTCGGGCCAGGCTATTTCCACACGCTTAGTATCGTTCACGGTACGTCACTCTATAAGTACGCACAGTGGTGATCGTCATGGGGGCGCGCTGTTTACCGGGACATGACCTCACCGGGGCCGGAGGCTGCCAGGGCGGGCTCTTCGCCCCAGATGGAGGATTCGTCCACGTACGGCCGGATCAGCGCGCTGAGCTCGGGGTCGGCCCGCCCGTTCAGCTCGTCGGAGGCGATCTTCCTGGCCACCCCGGCCAGCACGTCGGCGACCTGCACCCGCTCGTCCAGGAACGAGTCGACCAGCCGCAGCCCGGCCATGCGGCCGCCGAGGATCTCCCGCATCTGCGCCACGCGCTCGTCGGTCAGCGTGGTCTGCCTGTCGTGCACGACCGAGACGGGCCCGCCGCCCGCGCCCCAGGAGGTGACGGCCTGGACGATGGCGGGGATGAGCGGGTCGAGCGCGGGGAAGACGTACGGGTCGGACAGCAGCCGCGCCCGGAAGGTCGCCACCCGCGGCCGGGCCCGCCACAGCGACTCCATGATCTCGCCCGCCGGCCCGCCGACCCCGCGCAGCTCGTCGACCAGGCCGAACGTCTCCTCGACCGACGTGGTGACCCCCTGGCCGTTCTTGGCCCGCAGCAGGTAGTTGAAGGAGTCGAGGAAGGCCGTCCACCGCTCGGCGCCGAACGCCCGCGGTCCCTCCCGGCAGAGCGTGACGGCGGTGGCCCTGGCGTGCGGGTCGAGCCCGATGCGCGGCGCGTGGTCCTCCTCCAGCAGGCCGGCGATCTTGCCGGCGACGTAGAAGGTCTTGTCGGTCAGGAACACCCGCACGTTGCCGAGCACGGGGCCGTGCGGCCCGAGCAGCCACAGCAGCGCCGCCCGGTGCTTGCCGCGCAGGACGTGGCCCGCGCAGTATTCGTCGGCCGGGGTGGGCGCCCGCTCGCGCAGCTCGCCGATGCAGTCGGCCGCGGCCGCGGCGGTCATCAGCACGCTGGCGTGGGCGAAGACGTCGGTGTTGCCGCCGACGAGCTTCTCGCCCTCCGCGCCGGACTCGTCGCAGGCGATCTCACGGAGTTCCGACACGCTAGCGAATCTAGCCGGGGCCCGGCCCGCCCGCGAGGTAATTTCCCCCGGTACGGGCGGGCCGGCGCGCTACAGCGGGGTCCGGGTGAACTGCTGGTTCTGCCCGGCGTTGCACGGATACTGCTTGAACTGCACGTCGTTGGCGGTGGACGAGCTGGGCAGGTCCGCGCACTTGCCCGAGTGCCTGGCCACCAGCCGCAGGTAGCCGCCGCCGGCGTCCTGCAGGGTCCACTGCTGGTTGGTGCCCGTGCCGCAGCCGTACTGCTGCAGCCCGGCGCCGTCGGCGGTGCTGACGCCGTCGACGTCCAGGCACCTGCCGGAGTGGCGGGCGACGATCTGCACGTAGCCGCCGCTGATCGACTGGATCCGCCACTGCTGGTTGGTGCCGCTCCCGCAGGTGTACTGGATGACGGCGGCCAGGTTGGCGGTGGAGCCGTTGCGCACGTCGGCGCACTTGCCCGAGTGCCGCACGGTCAGCCGGTCGTAGCCGGAGCCGGTCGCGGTGATCGTGCCGGCGGCGGCGTCGACGGTGAGCTGGCGCGCGTACGACAGGCTCATGGCCGTGTTGCCGGTGAACTGGATCGGCAGCCACACGTAGCGCGAGTCGTTGACCGGCCCGCCCCACGCCCCGGCCCACCGGTCGCCCAGGTACAGGTACGACGTGCCGGAGGTGCCCTGCACCGGCAGCACGTACGCCGGCTGGGAGCCGAACGTCAGCGAGTCGCCGGCGTTCTGCCACGCGCTCCAGGTGCCTGTGATGCTGGTGGCGGTGGCGTACTTGGCCTGGTTGGGCTGCCAGCCGGTGGCGCCGGAGGTGAGCAGGAAGTACACGCCGTTGCGCTTGAACATCGCCGGCGCCTCGCGGTGGTCGCCGTCCCACATGCGCGCCAGCGTGGCCACGTCGGTGTAGTCGGCGCTGAGCCGGTAGACGTGCAGGTCGTAGTTCTCGTCGGCGGCCGAGATCATGTAGCCGGTGCCGTCGGTGTCGACGAACGCGGTGATGTCGCGCGACATGTGGCCGAGCGGCCGGAAGCTGCGCAGGTAGGTGTAGGCGCCGTCCACGGTGTTCGACACGGCCACGGCCGCCCGCGCCTCGCCGTAGTCGCGGCCGTTCTCCTTGTGCATCCACATGACGAACTGGCCGGTGGCGGCGTTGTGGATGACCTTGGGCCGCTCGATGTTGGCGACCTGCAGCTCGGCGGCGCTGGACTGGGTCAGCACGTGGTTGCGGAACTCCCAGGTGCGCAGGTCGGAGGAGCGGTAGGCGGAGACGTAGCGGAAGGTGCCGTCGGCGTTGCGGTTCTCCCCGAACCAGTAGTAGTACGACCCCACCTTGAGCACGCCGCCGCCGTGGGCGTGCAGCAGGTTGCCCGAGGTGTCGGTGAACTGGGCGCCGACCGGCACCGTGACGGGGGCCGCCGCCCGCGCGGGCAGGGCGGGCAGGAGCGCGAGGAAGAGCGCGGCCAGGAGGCATAAGGCGCGCGTGCGGGACATGGGGGGTGCTCCTCTCTGCTGAGGTGATCAGCCCTTGATGCCGGAGAGCAGGACGCCCCTGACGATCCACCGCTGCGCGATGAGGAAGAGGGCGACCAGGGGCAGGATGGCCACCAGCGCGCCGGCGAACAGCGCCGGCAGGTTGACCGCCTGCTGGTTGAGGTTGGTCGACAGCGCCACCTGCACCGTCCAGAACTCCGGGTCCTGGCCGATGACCAGCGGCCACAGGAAGGCGTTCCAGTGCTCGATGAAGGACAGGATGCCGAGCGAGGCGAACAGCGCGCCGGAGTTCGGCAGCGCCAGGCGCCCGTACAGGCCGAGGTGGCCCAGGCCGTCCACCCGGCCGGCGTCCTCCAGCTCGCGCGGGAAGCGCAGGTAGAAGCCGCGGAACAGCAGCACGGCGAACGCGCTGAACAGCCCCGGGACGATCAGGCCCCACATCGTGTTGACCCCGCCCATGGAGCCGACCACGACGAACGTCGGGATGAACGTGGCCGCGCCCGGCACCATCATCGTGGCGATGATGAAGAAGAACACCGGGCGGGCGGCCGCCACGGGGATGCGGGCCAGCGCGTACCCGGCCATCGAGGCCAGCAGCGTGGACAGCGGCGCGGAGATGGCCGCGATCAGCGTCGAGTTCCACAGGGCGTGCGCCAGCGGCACCGCCTCGTTGCCGAACGCGTCGGCGAACCCCTGGAAGCTGACCGTCTCGGGCCACCAGTGCCAGTCCAGCGAGCCGAGCTCCCGCCTGCTCATCAACGCGTTGCGCAGGAGCAGGTAGAACGGCAGCAGGAACGGCACCGCGAAGACGATCACGGCCGCGTACGACCCCAGACGCCGTCCCCTCATCGCCCCTCCTCCTCGGCCGTCCGGCCGAACCCGGCGATGCGGCCCTGCAGCAGCGTGAACACCACGATCAGCACGGTGATGACGAACGCCCCGGCCGACCCGGCGCCGTAGTTCTGCTCGCCGAGCGCCGTCTGGAACAGGTAGATCAGCGGCGTGCGGCCGTCCGCGCCGCCCAGCCCCGACAGGTTGGAGGCCAGGATGTTGTAGAACTCGTCGAACGCCTGGAACGCGTTGATGATCAGCAGCAGCGTCACCGCCACCGACGTGTTGCGCAACATCGGCCAGGTGATGTGCCGGAACAGCCGGGCCTCCGACTCGGCGCCGTCCACCCTGGCCGCCTCGTAGAGCTGGGCGGGGATCTGCTGGATCCCGGCCAGGAACAGGATCATGTAGAAGCCGGTCTGCAGCCACAGCCGCACGGTGACCAGCACGATCCAGTACAGCGGCGGGTCCACGGTCGCGACCCAGCCGATCGACTCCTCGTAGCCCAGCAGGTACGCCAGGCTGTTGGCGACGCCCGACGGGGTGCCGCTGAACAGGCTCATCTTCCACACCAGCGCGCCCACCACGTACGAGACCGCCGCCGGGATGAAGAACGTGGTCCTGAACAGCGCCCGGCCGCCGCGCAGCCGGTTCACCAGCACCGCCAGGCCCAGCGCGAGCGCGAACGTCACCGGCACGATGAACAGCGTGAACACCAGGATCGTCACCAGAGACCGGGTGAAGGCGGGGTCGCCCAGCAGCCGCCGGTAGTTGTCCAGGCCGTTCCAGTTGCCCAGCGCGATCGTGCCGCGGGCGTCGTTGAAGCTGAGCAGGAGGCCCCAGCCGATGGCCACGTACTTGAACAGGAACAGCCCGGCCACCATCGGCAGCGTGAGCAGCAGGAACGCGCGCCAGGCCGGCCACCGGGCGGCCCGCCGCCCCGCGGCGCGGCGGGGTGGCCGGCCGGTGGTGGGGCGGGCGGGCGCGGCCCCTGCCGTCAAGGGCGTCGTCATAGCACCGGCACCTCGTCCAGGATGTCCTGGGAGCGCTTGGCCGCCTCCGCGAGCGTCTTCTTGGCGTCGGCGCCCTTCTTGACGATCGCCGTGACGGCGTCGGTGTACGGCTGGCGCACCTCGGCCGTCCACAGCGCCGGCTGCTTGATGCCGTGGGCGGCCACGGCGTCCATGACGGTCTTGGCCGGGCCGGTGCCCAGCTTGTCGGCCTGGGCGGCGGCGCTGTTGCGGGGCGGGATGTGGAAGCCGTAGGCCAGGCTCCAGTCGGTCTGCGCGGCGGTGTTCTCCACCCACAGCCAGCGCACGTACTTCTTGGCCGCCTCCAGGTTGCGGCTCTTGCCGTTGACCACCTGCACCCAGCCACCCATGTTGACCACGGCCTGGCCGCCCGGCCCGAACGGCGGCAGCGCGAAGGCGTCGAAGTCGTCGCCCAGCGCCTCGGTCATGCCCGGCACGGCCCACATGCCGACCCATTGCATGGCCGCCGCGCCGTTGATCAGCGCGCCCGGGTCCCACCAGTCGGTGGAGTAGCCCTGCAGCGTGGCCTTGGCGTCGTACAGGTCCTTGACCGCCGTCAGCGCCTCGACCACCTTCGGGTCGTCGTAGGTGATCCTGCGGTCGTCGATCAGCAGGTTGCCGTTCGACCACGGCACCATCTGGCCCAGCGGGCCGACGCCGTCGTTGCCCACGAACAGGCCCTTCTGCTTGCCCTGCGTGAGCTTCCTGGCCGCCGCCGAGAACTCCGCGAAGCTGGTCGGCACGCTCACGCCGGCCTTGGCGAACAGGGACTTGCGGTAGAACACCAGCATCGGGTCCACGATCATGGGCACCGCGTACACCCGGCCGCCCCACGTGTACGGCTCCAGCACCTTGGCGTTGTAGTCGGCCTTCTCCGCGCCCAGCACGTCGTCCAGCGGGGTGACCTGGCCGGCCTTGACCATGTTCGGGCTGACGTCGTTGACCTCGTAGACGTCCGGGCCGTCGGGGGTCAGCACGGCGGCGGTCCACTTGGTGGCGTAGTCGCCGGGGATCCAGGAGACCTTGACCGCGATGTCGGGGTTGGCCTTGGTGAAGTCGGCGGCGTACTTCATGGCCGCCTGCTGCGTGCCCTCCTCGCCGTACTCGTGGTACCAGTGCGTCAGCGTGATCTTCGCCGCTCCGGAGGCGGAGGCGGGGGCGCCGCCCTTGGCCAGCGGGTCTCCGGTGGAGCACGCGGAGACGGCGGCTCCTGCGACGAAGAGCACGGATCCCTTCAGCAGTCCGCGCCGGGTGAGTGGTCTGTTCATCGGGGCCACCTCTCGTGGGGGGAGTGAGTCGGTGCCGATGCCAGGTAACCGGTTACTTCAGACGTCGTGAGCCGGACGCTAGACGCGACTGTCCCGTGGCGTCAATGTGCTGTTAACTTTTCGTTACAATCGTGCTGGGGTCGGGGTTGACGGGAGAAGAGGGATCTTTTAGCGTCCAGGTCATTGCTCGGGTAACCGGTTACCTCCTGAGCAGGATCTGGTGAGGGAGGCCGCATGACGAGACCCACCCGCGTCACCATCAGGGACGTGGCCCGGCAGGCCGGCGTCTCGGTCGCCACCGTCTCCCGGGTGCTGGCCGGCGACTACCCGGTCCTGCCCGCCACCCGCAACAAGGTCGTGCGGGCCGTACGCGAGCTCGACTACGTGCCCAACGCCCACGCCCGGGCCCTGTCCGCGGCCCGGCCCGGCGCCATCGCGATCGTCGTCAACACCGTCGCGGTGCCGTACTACGCCTACATCGCCCAGGGCGTGGAGGAGCAGGCCGCGCAGGAGGGCAGGCTGTCGCTGATCTGCACCACCGGCGGCGACCCCGGCCGCGAGCTGTCGATCGTGCAGCTCCTGCGCGAGCAGCGGGCCGAGGCCGTCATCCTGGTCGGCAGCGTGATCGTGGACGAGGAATACCGCAAGCGGATGACCGAATACGCGCACGCCCTGGCCGCCGCCGGCTCCCGCCTGGTCCTGTGCGGCCGCCCGCCGCTGGGGGAGGGGGTGCCGGCCCTGGTCGTCGGCTTCGACAACACCGGCGGCGCGCACGCCGTGACCGCCCACCTGCTGTCGGCGGGCCATCGCCGGATCCTGTACCTGGGCCTGCGGCCCGGCCACACCACCTCCGACTTCCGGGTGGCGGGTTACCGCAGCGCGCTGGCCGAGCACGGCGTGCCCGCGGACCCGTCGCTGGAGGTCCAGGCGGAGTTCTCCATGGACGCCGGCCACGCCGCGATGAACCGCCGCCTGGCCGCCGGGCCGCCCGACTTCACCGCCATCTTCGCCGGCAACGACCTGCTCGCCGCGGGAGCGATCCAATCCCTGCGCGAGCACGGCCTGCGCGTGCCCCAGGACATGTCGATCGTCGGCTACGACGACGTGCCGCCGGCCGAGGACCTGCGCCTGACCACCGTGCACCTGCCGCACGACGAGCTCGGCCGGGCCGCGGTCCGCCTCGCGCTCGGCCGGCTCACCACCAGCCCCATGACGCTGGGCACCCACATCGTGGTGCGCGACTCGGTCCGGCCCCTCGGACCCCGATGACTCCACTCGTGGCCTTCGCCATGCGGCCGCCGCTGCTGCCCGAGCTGTTCCCGCTGGACCTGCGCCGCAGGCTGTCGCTGGTGACGCGGGTGCACGAGCGGGTGATCGACGCCTTCGACGGGCCGCTCGACGCGGAGATCCTGATCACCGGCTGGGGCTGCCCGCGCATCGACGCCGACGTCCTGGCCGCGGCGCCCCGGCTGCGGGCGGTCGTGCACGCGGCGGGCAGCGTCAAGGGGCACCTGACGGAGGCGGTGTTCGACCGGGGCATCGCGGTGTCCTCGGCGGCGCAGGCCAACGCGGTGCCGGTGGCCGAGTTCACGCTCGCCATGCTGGTGCTGGCGGCCAAGCAGGCCATCCCCCGGGCCCGCGCGTACGCGGCGGGCGCGTGGTCGGGCGACGCGCCGCCCGGCGTGGCGACCCCGGGCGACCGGGGCGGCCTGTCCGGGGCGACGGTCGGGGTCATCGGGGCCTCGCGGGTGGGCCGGCTGGTGATGCGGGCCCTGCGCGGGCACGGGGCGCGGATCCTGCTCAGCGACCCGTACACGACCGTGGAGGAGGCGGCCGGGCTGGGCGCGCGGGCGGTGCCGCTGGACGAGCTGTGCCGGGCCGCCGAGCTGGTCACGGTGCACGCGCCGGAGCTGCCGGAGACCCGCGGCCTGCTCGGCGAGCGCCACCTGTCGCTGCTGCGCGACGGGGCCGTCGTCGTCAACACCGCGCGCGGGTCCCTGATCGACACCGGCGCCCTGGTACGGCACTGCTCCGGCGGCCGGATCGGCGCCGTCCTCGACGTGACCGACCCCGAGCCGCTCCCGCCCGGTCACCCGCTGCTCGCCCTGCCCAACGTCCTGGTGACCCCGCACATCAGCGGGGCGCGGGGCAGGGAGCTGCGGCGGCTGGGGGAGTTCGCGGTGGGGGAGGTGGAACGGCTGGCCCGCGGGCGCCCGCTCCGGGGCACGGTACGCGTGGCGGACCTGCACCGGATCGCCTGACGCGCCGCCCCGGCCCGCGCCCATGGTGGTGTTCAGGGTTTGACGGCGTGCGCGGGTGCCCCCGCAGGTGCGGGCTCGGCCGCGCGGCGGGACGGGAGGGCCAGGGTGATCGCCGCGGCCAGCAGCGCGGCGCCGCAGCCGATCAGCATGCCGGTACGGAAGCCCGCCTCGGACGGCAGCGGATGGCCGCCGAAGTCGATGGTCAGCTGCGACAGGACCAGCCCGACCACCGCGGCCGACACGGTGGTGCCGATGGAGCGCATCAGCGTGTTGAAGCTGTTGGCGGCGCCGGTCTCGGAGCGGGGCACCGCGCCCATGATGAGGGCGGGCATCGAGCCGTAGGCGAAGGCGACGCCGACGCTGCAGACGCAGCCCACGACGAGCAGCCCCCAGGTGGAGCCGAGCAGGACCATGGAGGAGCCGTACCCGAGGGCCATGACGAGGCTGCCGACGATCAGCGTGACCTTGGCGCCGCGGGCGGCCGACAGCCGCGCGCCGAACGGGGAGATGAGCATCATCATCAGGCCCGCGGGGGCCATCCACAGCCCGGCGGCCAGCATCGACTGGCCCAGGCCGTAGCCGGTGGCCGCGGGCAACTGCAGGATCTGCATGACGATCAGCGATTGGGCGTACATCGAGAAGCCGACCACGATCGAGGCCACGTTCGTCAGCAGCACCTGCGGCCGGGCGGTGACGCGCAGGTCGACCAGCGGATCACGGACCCGCAGCTCCCACCACCCCCACAGCAGGAGGATGATCACGGCGGCGGCCAGCAGCCCGAGCGTGATGCCGCTCGACCAGCCCCAGTCGGCGCCCTTGGACACGCCCAGCAGCAGGCACACCAGGCCCGCGCCGAGGCCGAGCGCGCCGAGGAGATCGACGCGTCCCCTGGCGGCGGCGGGCGTGACCGGCACCAGCAGCCAGATGAGCACGGCCACCACCAGGCTCAGCGCGGCCGTGCCCCAGAACAGCGCCCGCCAGCTCGCGTACTCGGCGACGGCGGCCGAGAGCGGCAGGCCGAGCGCGCCGCCGATGCCCATGGACGAGCTCATGAGCGCGATCGAGGGGCCTAGCCGGTCGGGCGGGAGCACGTCGCGCAGGGCGCTGATGCCCAGCGGGATCATGCCCATGCCCATGCCCTGCAGGCCCCGTCCGACGAGCATGGGGGCCAGGGATCCGGACAGCGCGCAGACGACGCAGCCGACGATGAGGGGGATCGCGCAGACGAGCATCATGCGGCGCTTGCCGTACAGGTCGCCTAACCGGCCCATGACCGGGGTCGTGACGGCTCCGGCCAGCAGCGTGGCCGTGATCACCCAGGAGGCGTTGGAGGCGGTGGTGCGCAGCAGCGTCGGCAGCTCGCCGATCAGGGGCACGACCAGGGTCTGGGTGAGCGCGGCCGTGATGCCGGCCGCCGCCATCACGGTGACGATCCCGTTGGGGCGGGTGCCGGACATGGGCTCCTCCACGCGGATCCCCCTTCTTTCTCGACGCCGGAAGCGGTGTGCACTCTACACATAGAGTGTTACATGCACGCTTTGTGAGGGTTGCACATTGCGGCGGAGGATAGGCTGACGCCCACCCGAAGGGGGAGAAGGATCGGCATGGACAAGCCCACGCACCTGATCGAGTACGAGACCATGCTGCTCGGGCAGCATCGCCATCTCGACCGCAGCGCGTACATCCTGCTGAGCCGCATCCGGATGGAGGGCATGATGTCCATCGGGCAGCTCAGCGAGGCGTTCGGCCTCGACGTCTCGACCCTCAACCGGCACACCTCCGCCCTTCTCCGCGCGGGGCTGGCCGAGCGCATCCCCGACCCGGAGGGCGGGATCGCGCGCAAGTTCCGGCTCACTGAGGCGGGCGAGCAGCACCTCGACGACGAGCGGGCGCGCAACATCAACGGCCTGGAGAAGGTGCTGGCCGGCTGGACGGCCGAGGACGTCGCGGCCTTCGCCGCCTACCTCAGGCGCTTCAACACCGACATCGAACGCCTCCGCGGCCACGCCTGGCCCCGCCCCGAGCGCAAACCCCAGCAGGGGAGCGGCGCGGGGCGGCTATGACCGCCCGGAGCCCGACCTGCCCGGACGCGTCAGCAATCGGATGACCAGTGCCCCGACGAACCAGATCGCGATGTTCGCCAAGGGACGCATCGTCAGATAGACCGCGTTGACCTTCTCCGTTCCCTCGGTGACGTAGTCAACGGCCAGCCTGAGCAGGAAGAAGAACGCCACGCAGCAGGACCAGGCCAGGAGGGCCACGCGTCCTGCACGGCTCCACTGCCGCGGACGAAACACCATGGGGCGCACCTTTCGGCCAGCTGATGAAGATCCACGGTAACAGTCAGTCCCCGTCGGCCGGTCCGACGACGGTTTCGGTGCCGTCGTCCCAGCGCCAGCGCACGTGCCGTCCCCGCAGGTGGACGCCGCCGATCCACCGGTCGAGGCCGTTGAGCGTGACGTGGTCCGCCCGGCCGGCGAGCACCCGGGCCCCGGTGCCGGTCAGGCGCAGGCGGGTGGCGCGGTCGACCGGCTCGCCCGCCGGGTCGGCGTCCAGCAGCGGGACGGGCGCGCGGGCCATCCGGTCCATCATCGCGAAGCACCAGTCGTCCCCGAGGTACGGGCGCGTCTCCCGGGCCGCCGCGCGGACGAACGCGGTCCCGGCGTCGGGCGCGCCGTCGGCGACGGCGGCGAGCACGCGCCGTTCGGTCAGCGACAGCCCGTCGCGGGTGGCCGGGTACTCCCGGCTGAGCCGGTCGAACGCCTCGCCGAGGAAGCGCAGCTCGGGTGAGCGGACCGCGGCGATGGCGCCGAGACCGGCGGGGGTCGGCGCCCGGAAGGCGGCCCAGGCGCGGGTGGCGAGCTCCAGCGCGGCGGGGGTCAGGCGGGCACACGCTTTCGTCGCGGGCAGCTCGCGCAGCTGCTCGGCGGTCAGCTGACCGAGACCGCCGAACCGGGCGATGCCGGGGTGCTCGCCGATGCAGATCAGGGTGATCCGCTCGGCGGGCACGCGCAGCTCGGCGAGGCGGGCGAGGATCTGGATGATCTGCAGCTGGTCGTACAGGTCCGCCTCGAACCACAGCACGTACTCGCCGTCCCGGTTCTCCTCCAGGGTGCGGTCACGCTCGGCGAACATCGCCGTGGCCTCGCCCCGGTCGTCCGCGCCGGCCCCGATGATGAAGGCGGCCCGGATCCGGCGCAGTTCCTCGGGCCCCACCGCCGGCACCGGGCCTTCGTGCAGGACGTCGCGCCAGAACACCACCCGCCGGGCGATCCCGGTGCCGGGCAGATCGGTGGCGTCGCCATTGCTGACGTGCAGCGCCTCGGCCATCCAGTCGCCGGCGGGCCCGGAGGGGGCCGGTTGCCGCTGTCCGGCGAGGAGGTGGCTGCGAGCGGTCGCGTACGACTCGCCGGTCTTGGCCATGCGCTCGCGCACGCGCCGTTTGAAGTCGGCCTGCTTGGTCATGGTCATCTCCCGCGGCCCACCCGCGGATCCCCCAGCGACCGGTGCGGCGGACGCGCGAAACGACGACGAGACCCCGGCCGGGAGGTGGGCCTCCCTTTGCCTCCGTGGGTGACCCGGCTGGGGCGGGCCGCCGGAGGTTGGGCGCGGACGGACGCCGTCGCCAGAATAACCCACGCGACCCGGCGAGGCGCGGTTCGGGCGCCTGGCCTCGGGAGCCCTTGACGAGGTAAATGAACGAATTTTTAATTCGGTCATACGCGGCCCCAAGCACAGATGGGAACGAGGGCGATGAGAGCACAGATCGCGATCGAGGTCCGGGGCGGAGCAGTGCGATGACGGTGGACGACCGCTTCGGCGAGCGCCTCGAGGAGGCGCGCAGGAACCGCCCGGCCGGGACGCTCAGCGAGATCGTCACCGATCCGGTCTCCGACTGGGCGACCGACTTCTCCCATGTCGACCCTGCGTGGGCGGCCGATCCCTATCCGATCCAGGACGAGCTGCGGCAGCGGTGCCCGGTCGCGCGCACCGAGCGGTTCGGCGGTGCGTGGCTGCCGACCCGCTACGAGGACGTGGCGGCGATCGCGTACGACACCGAGCGCTTCTCCTCGCGTTCGATCATCGTGAGCAACGTCCGGTCGCCGAAGGAGCTGGCCCCGGTGGGCGTGGTGCCGCCGATCTCGTCCGACCCGCCGTTCCACCACGACGCGCGCAAGCTGCTGCTGCCGGCCTTCACCAAGACGGCGGTGGCCAGGCAGGAGGCGGCCACCAGGGCGTTCTGTCACGAGCTGATCGACGCGCTGGAGGGGCGGGAGGTCGTGGACGCCGCCCGCGAGTACGCCCAGCACATCCCCACGCGGGTGATCGCCGACATGCTCGGCTTCCCGCCGGAGGACGGGGAGCAGTTCCGGGAGTTCGTCGAGAGCTCCCTGGAGAGCGTCAACGAGCAGCCGCACGAGCGGATCGAACGGTTCACCAGGCTCTCGAACTACCTGCTGGCGCAGATCCACGACCACGTCGCCAACCCGCGCGACGACCTGACGACCTACCTCATCAACGCCGAGCTGGGCGGCCGCAAGCTCGAGCCGACCCACGTGGTGGGGACGATCTCGCTGCTGCTCATCGCGGGCATCGACACGACGTGGAGCGCGATCGGCGCCTCGCTCTGGCACCTGGCCAGGACGCCGGCCGACCGGGAGCGGCTGGTGGCCGAGCCGGAGCTGCTGCCGACGGCGATGGAGGAGTTCCTGCGGGCGTACGCGCCGGTCACGATGGCGCGGCTGGTGAAGCGGGACATGCGCTGGAACGGCGTGGACATGAAGGCCGAGGACTGGGTGCTGCTGTCGTTCCCGGCGGCGAACCGGGACCCGGAGCAGTTCGAGCGGGCCGGTGAGGTGGTGATCGATCGCGAGGTGAACCGGCACGCGGCGTTCGGGATGGGCATCCACCGCTGCGTGGGCTCCCACCTGGCGCGGATGGAGCTGCGGATCGCGCTGGAGGTGTGGCTGGAGCGGGTCCCGGTGTTCGGCCTGGCCGACCCGGCGGCGGTGACGTGGGCGGCCAGCCAGGTACGCGGTCCCCGCACGCTCCCCCTCCGCATCGGCTGACCCCGAGGGGCATGTGCCCGCCCTGGACGGCTGGGTGAGAGGCTTCTAGAATCCAAATCTAGAATTCAACTCCCCTACTTGAGGTGGGTCATGCCGCATCGGATCTATGTCGATGGTGAGTGGGCGCCGGCCGGCGGCGGTACGGCGATACCGGTGGTGAACCCCGCCACCGAAGAGGCCTTCGACGAGGTGCCCCGGAGCGGCGCCAAGGACGTGGCGCGGGCCGTGGAGGCGGCCGCCGCCGCGCTGCCCGCCTGGTCGGCCCGGCCCGCCGCCGAGCGCGCCGCGATGTGCGCGACCGTGGCGGACGGGCTGCGGGAACGCGCCGAGGAGCTGACCGGCATGATCGTCGACGAGCTCGGCATGCCGCTGCCCCTCACCAAGCTCATCCAGGTGGGTGCGCCGATCCGGACGTTCGCCTCGATGCCCGAGGTGGCGGCGGGGATCGGGTTCGAGGAGCGCCTCGGCGGCTCGGTGATCCACCGGGACCCGATCGGGGTGGTCGGCGCGATCACCCCGTGGAACTACCCGCTGCACCAGATCGCCGCCAAGGTCGCCCCGGCGCTGACCGCGGGGTGCACGGTGGTGCTCAAGCCGAGCGAGGTGACGCCGCTGAACGCGTTCGTGCTGGCCGACGTGATGCACGAGGCCGGGTTCCCGCCGGGCGTGTTCAACCTGGTCTCGGGCACCGGGCCGGAGGCGGGAGAGGCGCTGGCCGGGCACCCGCTGGTGGACATGGTCTCCTTCACCGGATCCACCCGGGCCGGGCGGCGGGTGGCCGAGCTGGCCGCCGCCGGGGTCAAGCGCACCGCGCTGGAGCTGGGCGGCAAGTCGGCGAACGTGCTGCTCGACGACCTGGACGACGCCGCCTTCGAGGACGCCGTACGCAAGGGCGTGGGCGCCTGCTTCCTGAACTCCGGCCAGACGTGTTCGGCGCTTACCAGGATGCTAGTCCCGCGCGAGCGGCTACCGGAGGCCGAGCGGATCGCTGCGGAGGAGGCGGGCACATACACCCCGGGCGATCCGCGCGCGGCGGGCACCCGGCTCGGCCCGCTGGTCTCGGCCGTGCAGCGGGAGCGGGTGCGCGAGCTCCTGCGCGCGGCGGCCGAGGACGGCGCCACCACCCTCACCGGCGGCCCGGACGCGCCCGACGGCCTGGAGCGCGGCTTCTACGTGCGGCCCACCGTGCTGACCGGCGTCACGCCGGAGTCGCGGATCGCGCAGGAGGAGATCTTCGGCCCCGTCCTGGTCATCCTGCCCTACGACGGGGAGGACGAGGCGGTCCGGATCGCCAACGGCACCCCGTACGGGCTGGCCGCCGGCGTCCGCGCCGCCGACCCCGAACGCGCCCTCCGCGTCGCCCGGCGCCTGCGCGCCGGGCAGGTCAGGATCAACGACGGCGCGCACAACGGCCTGGCCCCCTTCGGCGGCTACAAACAGTCCGGGTACGGCCGCGAGTACGGCCGGTTCGGCCTGGAGGAGTTCCTCACCACCACGTCCGTGCAGCTCTGACCCGGGGAAGAAGCACATGCGAGGCGTCATCCTGCGCGAGATCGGCAAGCCCGTCGAGGTCAGTGAGGAGCTGACGCTGCGGCGGCCGGGCCCCGGAGAGGTACGCGTGCGCCTGCGCGCGGCCGGCGTCTGCCACTCCGACCTGTCCATGTGCGAGGGCAGGCTGCCCGCCCGCCTGCCCCTGGTGCCGGGGCACGAGGGCGCGGGCGAGGTGGTCGAGCTGGGCCCCGGCGCGACCGGCCCGCCGGTCGGCACGCACGTCATCCTGTCCTGGATCCCGCCCTGCGGTGACTGCTACTTCTGCCTGGGCGGCCGGCCCAACCTGTGCGTCAGCGCCCGGGCCACGTCCGGCGCGCCCACGCTGGGCCTCGGCGGCGAGCCCGCGCACGCCGCGCTCGGCGTGGGCTGCTTCGCCGAGGAGACGGTGGTCGACGCGCGGGCGGCGATCCCGATCCCGGACGACGTGCCGTTCGACGTGGCCGCGGTGGTCGGCTGCGCGGTGCTGACCGGCGTCGGCGCCGTGGTCAACACCGCCCGCGTCCGGCCGGGCGAGTCGGTCCTGGTGATCGGGTGCGGCGGCGTCGGGATCAACGTGATCCAGGGCGCCCGGCTGGCCGCGGCCGCCCCCGTGCTGGCCGTGGACCCCTTCCCCGGCAAGCTGGAGACGGCCCGGCGCTTCGGCGCCACCCACACGACCACCCCGGACGGGCTGGCCGACGCCGTCAAGGAGCTGACCGAGGGGCGCGGGTTCGACCACGCCTTCGAGGTCGTGGGCCGCTCGGCGACCATCCGGCAGGCCTGGCAGGCGACCCGCCGCGGCGGCACCACCGTCGTGGTGGGCGCCGGCAGCGCCGACGACCTGGTCTCCTTCAGCGCCGCCGAGCTGTTCGCCACCGAGCGGCGGCTGCTCGGCTGCCTGTACGGCTCCGGCGACGTACGCACCGACTTCACCCGCCTGCTGCGCCTGTGGCGGGCCGGCCGGCTGGACCTGGACGGCCTCATCACCAGGCGGATCACCCTAGACGACGTCGGCGACGCGTTCACCGCGATGGGGTCGGGCGACGTGATCCGGTCCCTGGTCACCTTCTGAGATGGGCGACCCCGGGCTGCGCTACGCGTGGCGGGTGCTGTCGGTCGTCAGCCTGGCCAGCATCCTGATCGCCCTCGGCAGCAGTTCGCTCAACGTCGCGCTGCCCGAGGTCGTCCGGCACTTCCGCTCCGGCGCCGCCGCCGCGAGCTGGATGCTGCTGTCGTTCATGCTGGCCAACACCGTGCTGATGGTGGTGTTCGGCCGGCTGGCCGACATGTACGGCCGGCGCGCCATGTACCTGTGGGGCCTGGCCACCTACACCGGCGCCAGCCTGCTGCTGGGCTTCGCCCCGGGCGACTGGTACGTCGTCGGCCTGCGCGTGGTCCAGGCGGCCGGCGGCGCGATGCTGCTGACCAACAGCGCCGCGCTGCTCACCGACGCCTTCCCGCGCCGGCACCTCGGCCGCGGCCTGGGCATCTACATGGCCTCCTTCTCGGTCGCCCAGCTCTTCGGCCCCACCCTGGGCGGCTTCCTCACCCACCGCTTCGGCTGGCAGTGGGTCTTCTGGTACAACGTGCCGCTCGGCGTGGTCTGCCTGGTCTGGGGCGCGATCACGCTGCGCCGCACCGCCGCGTCGGCGGGGGAGCGGGGCATTGACCTGCCCGGCAACCTCCTGGTGCTGGTGTCGCTGGGCGGGCTGCTGTTCGGGCTGTCGCAGGCCGCCGACCTCGGCTGGACGGACCCGGTGGTGCTGGGCGGGGTGGCGGTGTTCGCCGCCCTCGTCCCGGTGTTCGTCGTCGTCGAGCGGCGCAGCCGGCACCCGGTGGTGGACGTGCGGCTGTTCGCCGACCGGGTGTTCGGGCTGGACCTGCTGGCCTCGTTCCTCAGCACGGTCGGCAGGATGGCGGTGGTGCTGCTGGTCGCGCTCTACTACCAGGCGGTGCGCGGCGAGGATCCGGTGTCGGCCGGGCTGAAGGTGCTGCCGCTGTCGGTCGCCATGATGGTCGCCTCGATGTCGGCGGGGGCGCTGCACTCCTGGCTCGGCGCCCGCGTCGTGGCCCTGCTCGGCAACGTCGCCGGCACCGCGGGGCTGGTCGTGCTGCTGGTGACGATCTCGGCCGACGTCACCTACGCGCCGGTCTGCGTGGGCATGGTGCTGGTCGGCGCGGGCGCCGGGATGTTCATGCCCGCCACCGCCACGTCCCTGCTGGACGACCTGCCCGCGCACCGGGTGGGCATCGTCAACGCCATGCGGCTCATGGTGCAGAACACCGGCGTCGTGGTGAGCAACGCGCTGGCCCTGTCGCTGATCACGGGGCCGCTGCCGGCGGCGCTGCGGCCCGAGGTGTTCGCCGGGACGTTGTCGCGCGTCGCCCCCGGGAACGTCGGCGAGCTGATCGCCGGCTACCGGCTCACGCTGGGGGTGCTGGCGGCCGTCTCGGTGCTCTCGGTGCTCGCCTCGTTCGGCGGCCGCCGCGGGGCCGCCCGCCGCCCGGCCCCGGCCCTGGACGGGCACCCGGTCGAGGAGCGCACCCGATGACGGCCGCCCCGGACCCGCGCCGGGCCGTGCCGGGCGGGTGGGTCCGGGTGGACTGCCACGTGCACACCGTCGCCTCGGGTGACGCCGTCACCACCCTTGACCAGCTGGCCGAGCGGGTCGCGGCGCACCGGATCGACGTCGTCTGCCTCACCGACCACCACCACCTGGCCGGTACGGCGGAGCGGCTGTCGCGGGCGGTCGGCGCCCGGGTGGTGCCCGGCGAGGAGATCCGCACCGGCTCGGGCGAGCTGATCGGCCTGTTCCTCACCGAACGGGTGCCGTACGTGCTGCCCGCCCGCGAGGTCGTCCGCCGGATCCGCGCGCAGGGCGGCCTCGTGTGCGCGCCGCACCCGTACGACCCGCTCCGCTCGGGCGTCGGCGCCGAGCTCGACGCGATGTGCGCCGCCGGGCTGATCGACGCGGTCGAGGTGTTCAACGCCAAGACGGCCGATCCGGAGCACAACCGGGCGGCGCTGCGCACGGCACGGGCACACGACCTGCCCGGCACGGTCGGCTCGGACGCGCACGACCCGGCCGGGATCGGGGCCGCCTACCTGGAGATGCCCGACTTCGACGGCCCCGGCTCCTTCCTGGACGCGCTGCGCCGGGCGGACCACTACGGCGAGTACCGCCCGCACGCCCGCCGCTACGCCCCGGGCTCGTGAGTCAGGTGTCGCCGGGCAGGGTGAGCTCGTCGGTGGGGATGCCGAGGGTCTCGAAGAAGCGCTCCGGGTGCAGGGCTACAGCGACCGCCGGGCGGGCACATGTACCGCGAGCACGGCGATGTCGTCGTCACTCCCGTCCGGCGCCATGGCGCGCATGACGCGGGCGCACACGCTCTCCGCGCCGTTGTCCTTGCCGGTGACCGCCAGGCGCAGCTCCAGCAGCCGCTCCCCGAGCAGCTGCTCCGGGTTCTCGACGAGCCCGTCGGTGTAGAAGAGCAGCGTGCCGTTCGGCGGGACGCTGAAGGACTGGCTGCGGTAGGTGTAGCGGGGATCGACGCCGAGCGCGAGCCCGTGGAAGACCTCCAGCAGCCGGGCGCGGCCGGAGGCGGGCACCACCAGCGGCGGCAGGTGCCCGGCGTTGGCGATCTCCAGATGCCGCCTGGCGGGGTCGAGCAGGGCGTAGCACAGCGTGGTGAACTGGCGGGTCCCGTCGCGGTCCAGGAAGACGTTGAGCCGCTCCAGCAGCGGCGCGGGCAGCAGGCCCTCGAGGGTGTAGGCGTGGATGGCGGTGCGTAACCGGCCCATCAGGGCGGCGGCCTCCACGCCCTTGCCCATGACGTCGCCGATCACGAGGGCGAGCCGGCCCTCCGGCAGGGCGATCGCGTCGTACCAGTCCCCGCCGACGAGCTGCCCGGCCGCGCCGGCCACGTAGCGGGCGGCCAGCTCGACGCCGTCGACGTCGGGCAGCTTCTGGGGGAGCAGCGACCGCTGCAGGTGCAGGGCGATCCGGCGCTCGTTGCGGTAGGCGGCGGCGTTCTCCAGGGCCAGCGCGGCGCGGTCGGCCAGCGCGGTGAGGAAGCCCTGCTCGAAGGCGTCGTCGGCCACGGGCGTGGGCGAGTCGAGGACGATCACGCCGGCCGTGTCGCCGGGGCCGCGCAGGGGCACGGCGATCCGGTGGGGAGAGCGGTGCTCGCCGAGGCCGGCCGGTGGCCCGTCCAGGCCGGAGCCGGACACGCTGCCGCGCCGGGCCAGGGGTACGGGAACGCCGCGGCCGGAGGAGGGCCCGGCGCCGCCCTCGCCGCCCTCGTCGAGGAGCCAGATCGCGCAGCCGGCCGCGTAGTCGGGCACGAGCCACTCGCACACCGTGCCGGCGATCTCGGCGGGATCGAGGCTGGCGTGCAGCCGTTCCGTGATCTCGGTCAGCTCCCGGAGACGCCGCGCCACCTGGTTGCGCTGCCGGGACAGCCGCAGGTGCGCGCCGACCCGGGCGACGAGCTCGACAGCGGTGAACGGCTTGATCAGGTAGTCGTCCGCGCCCGCCGACAGCCCCTCGATCGTGGCCTCCTGCCCGGCCCGCGCCGAGACCATGATGACGGGGACGGTCTGCGTACGCTCGTCCGCGCGCAGGGCGCGCAGCAGCTCGAACCCGTCGAGCCCCGGCATCATCACGTCGGTGAGCACCAGCTCGGGCGGCGCGAGCTCGACGGCCCGCAGCGCGGCCCGCCCGTCGGCGACGGCCGAGACCCGCCAGTGCGGCGACAGCAGCCGGACGAGGTGGGCGCGCATGTCGGCGTTGTCATCGACGATCAGCACCTCGGGGGCGGGCTCGCCCGGCGAGGACGGGTACGACGGCGTCCAGCCGAGCGCCTCCTGCACGTAGGCCGTCGCCTGGACCCCGTGATCGGGACCGGCCGCCGTCGACTCCCACACCGGGTCGGGCGCGAACGGGAGCAGCACCGTGAAGGTGGAGCCCTTCCCCTGCGTGCTCTCCACCTCGATGGTCCCGCCGTGGCGGTGGATGAGCTCGCGGGTCAGCGCCAGCCCGATGCCGCTGCCCTCCCCGCTCCTGGCCCGCGTGCCCGACACGCGGTGGAAGCGGTCGAACAGCCGCGGCAGCTCCTCGGCCGCGATCCCGACCCCGGTGTCGGTGACCGTGACCCGCGCCCGGTCACCCGCCTCCTCCACCCGCACCCTGATCTCGCCCTCCAGGGTGAACTTGAACGCGTTGGACAGCAGGTTGAGGATGACCTTCTCCCACATGTCGCGGTCGAGGAGCACCGGCCGCGACAGCGCCGCGCACTCGACGACCAGCGCCAGCCCGCCGCGCTCGACCGCCACCTGGAAGAGGCTGGCCAGCTCGCCGGTGAGCCCGGCCAGGTCGGCGGGCCGCAGGTCGGCCGGCATGGCCCCGGCCTCGCTGCGGGAGAACGCCAGCAAGGTGTTGACCAGCTTGAGCAACCGCAGGGCGTTGTTGTGGATGGTCCGCACCCGCTCGCGGTCGGCGTCCGGCAGCGGTGCCGCGAGCAGGTCCTCGGCGGGGCCGAGCATCAGCGTGAGCGGCGTGCGGAACTCGTGGCTCACGTTGGAGAAGAACATCGTCTTGGCCCGGTCGAGCTCGGCCAGCTGCTCGGCGCGGCGCCGCTCGGCCTCGAACGCGGTGGCGTTGGCCAGGGCCGCCGAGATGTGGCTGGCGGCCAGGCCGAGGAACGTGCGGCAGTCGTCGTCCAGCGGCCGCGCGCTGCTGACCCCCGCCACCAGGAAGCCCGCCGGGCGCTCGGCCCCCGCCTGCAGCAGCGGTGAGATCATGGCCGTGTGGGGCGGGTCGAACCCCGCCCTGGTCAGGCGGGCCGGCTCGAAGCCGGCCGGGCACGGCACCTCCTGCGGGCCGCCGAGCGCCGCCGCCAGCGGCCAGCAGGCGGGGCCGTCGAGATCCACCGTGATCGGGCTCAGCGGGTGGCCCGGCGGCAGGCCCGCGGCCCCGGCCAGGGTGGCCGTGCGGCCGCCGGCGTCCAGCAGGTACAGCAGCGCGAAGGGCACCTCGGCGAGGCTGCGCGCGAAGACGGCGGCGGCGTCCGCGCACGCCTCGGCGGCGGAGGTGGCCGCGAGCGTCTGCTGGCCGAGCTCGCGCAGGATGGCCAGCCGCCGCTCGCCGACCACCCGCTCCGTGGTCTCGGTGACCGCGCAGAAGACGCCGCCGACGCCGCCCGACTCGTCCCGGACGGGGCTGTAGGAGAAGGTGAAGTAGCACTCCTCGCGGAAGCCGAACCGCTGGGTGATGAGCAGCAGGTCGTCGGAGTACGTGGCCTGCCCCCGGTCGAGCACCTGGCGCAACATCGGCCCGATCACGTCCCAGATCTCGCGCCAGCACTTCTCCGCCGGCTGGCCGAGCGCGGCCGGGTGCTTGCTGCCGAGGATCGGGACGTAGGCGTCGTTGTAGAGCTGGGCCAGCTCCGGCCCCCAGAAGATGATCATGGGAAACCGCGAGCTCAGGCAGATGCCGACCGAGCTCCGCAGGCTCTGCGGCCAGTCGGCCATCGGCCCCAGTGGCGTGCCCTGCCAGCACCGGTGGCGCATGAGCGCCCCCATCGATCCGCCTTCGCCCAGGAGGGCGTCCATGCCAGGAGGCGGGGCAGCGGTCATCACACCTCCCGGTGACGAGGGATCGAACGACCATTGTGACCGGCGCACGCTCCGGTCGATAGATCCGGTAGCACTCAGGTTCGCGGGGCGTCGCCCTCTCCCGCCGCGTCCGTCACGGCCGCGGCGGCCGCCTGGATGGCCGCTTCGACCGAGGGCTCGATCAGGAAGAACTCGCGCAGGCCGGTGACGGCCAGGATCCGGTCCAGCCGCCCAGGAACGCTCGACAGGACCAGCGGGGAGCCCTGCTCGCGGCTCTGGTTCAGCAGCAGCACCAGCACCCCCGCCCCCATGGAGTCGCAGAAGGTCAGGCCGCTCAGGTCCAGGACCAGTCCGGCGTAGGGGGCCACCTGCCAGGCGTCCTTCACCTGCCGGTGCAGCAGGTTCGCGCACTGGTGGTCGAGCTCGCCAGTCGCGTGGGCCACGATGAAGCTCTCGTGCAGGCCGATCGAGACGGTGAAGCGCTCTGAGGAATCGCCTTCTCCGGTCATCAACCTCCATCGTTGGCCGGAAGGGGGTGAGGGGCAACCCCTCGCTGGACCGTACCGGCGGGAAGGGGGGACAGAATGGGCGGATGACTGCCGATGATCATCCACCGGCCGGTCCCTTCGAGGAGCGACTGTGGGCCGCGTACCGGGACGGGCAGCGGGCGCTGTGCCTGAGCCTGCTGCGCGAGGCCGACCTCGCGCTGCCGATCACCGCCGCCGCGGCCGAGGGGCGCGAGGCGCCCGCCTGGGCGACCGCCGCCGACGCCGGGCGCACCTGGGTGCTGGCCTACACCTCGGTCGAGGCGATGCGGCTGTCCACCGGCGGCGCCGCCACGCACTGCCGGATCGGGTCGATGGCCGAGCTGGCCGCCGGGTGGCCGGACCCCCGGTGGGGGCTGGCGGTCAATCCCGGGCTGCCGGTGGCCTTCATGCTGGAGCCGGGGACGCTGGCCCGGCTGGCGGTGCCCACGATGGCCCAGGACCTGCTGCTCGAACCCGGGTCGGGCGTGCCGGTGGTGCAGAAGCTGCTGGCGCCCGGCGACATCCCGGAGCTGCTGGCCGCGGCCGAGCCGAGGGTGTCGGGCTACTGCCACCACGCGCTGGACGTCTAGCACATTGCCACGCCGGCCGTCCTCGCCGCCGCGCTCGGCCGGCCGGACCTGCTGGCCGGCAGCGGCTCGCTGAACATCCTGCGCTGGCGTCCCGTGGGCCTCGACCTCTACCGCACCCCGTACGGCGGGACGGACGAGGAGGGCCGGGCGGCGGTGGCGGGCTGGGTGGTCGAGGAGCCGCCGTTCGTGGGCATGGGTCTGGTGCCCAGCGTCGACAACGTCATCCGCGAGTACAAGGTGTACGGCGTGGGCCTGCCCCACGGCTCCGAGATCTGGGAGCTCACCGTCGAGGGGACCGAGCACCGCAAGGCCATCTACCACGGCGACCTGCGGCGCTGGCTGCTGATCGGGACGCGGTCATGACGGCCTGGCACGGCTACCGGGCCCGCTGGCGCGGCGTCGACTACCCGGCCAGCCCCGAGCCGCACGCCCTGGAGCTGTGGGTACGCCTGCGCAGCGCCGAGCCGGTGGAGGGCTTCGAGGAGGTCGAGCCCGGCTGCCACGTGCGTACCGTCCCCGCGCCGGAGTGCGAGTCGCTGCACTTCGTGACCGTCGTGTGCCGCTGGCGCGGGGAGCCGTTCCAGGTGCACGACGAGCGGGAGGGGCGGCTGCTGCTGGAATACCTCGGGGGGTCCGCGGTCACCGCTCGCGAGCTGGGGCTGGAGCGGGTCGAACGGGGGGTCTACCGCCGCTGGGTGCCCCGGTCTGAGGCGGGCGAACTGCGCGAGGAGGCCGTGCTCCTCACCTCCCGCGAAGAACACATTTAGGTTAAGACCTTGTTTCCTGGTGTTCATGTGACAGAAACTAACTCTTTAGGCAGATGTGTCGTAACAGGCGCGAACGTCGCGAGGGGGTTATGGGATCACCGGAGCGGCCCGACGTGGCGGGGATGCGGGCGTACGCCGACGAGCTGCGCGAGATGTTCACCCGGTTGCAGGACGAGGGCCTCGAACTGCACGCCAGGGCGAAGGCGGTCCAGGCGACCGAGACCTCGCGCGACGGCCTGGTCTCGGTGACCGTGGGCGCGCGCGGCGAGCTCGTCCGGATCGACCTCGACCCGCGCATCTACCGGCGTCCCGACGCCCGCGGCCTGGCCGACACGATCGCGGAGACCGCGCGGCGCGCGGCCGCCACGGCGCAGGAGCGCGTCATGAAGATCTTCGAGCCGGTGATCCCTCCCGACCAGTTCAAGGCGCACCTCGACGGTGACGTCGAGACGGTCCTGGCCCGGCTGGCGGACCAGATGGGAGGCGGCAGGTGAACGAGTGGGACGGCACGTACATCGCCCGGCCCGTGGTCGACCGGGGCATCTCCCAGTGGTCCACGATGGCCGAGGAGCTGGAGAAGGCGCTGCCGCAGCTGACCGCCGAGGTCGAGGCGTGCCTGGCGACCGCTCCGTGGGGCCCGGGAGCGGAGGGCGACGCCTTCTGCCAGGCGCACTTCCGCGACAACGGCCCCATGGAGATGCTC
>NZ_JBQQCB010000076.1:0-53503 GCF_052246675.1 Nonomuraea sp. KM90
TCTCACCGGCGGGTCCGGTGGCCTGGCGGCGGGGCATGTCGGCGCGCAGGACGGACCAGTGCGCGGGGTCGAGATCGAGTTCGGCGGCGATCTCGGTGGGTGTGGGGAAGTGGGCGTCAGGACCCTGGTTCCACGACCACGGCGCGGTGGAGCCGTGGTCGACGATCAGCAACAGGCCGCCGGGGTGCAGGGCCCGTGCGGCGGTGCGCAGGACTCGGTCGCGGAGCATCGGGAACGGGGTGTGGAAGTACTGGGCCGAGACGAGATCGAACCGGCCGGCCGGGAAGCTGCCGGCCAGGTCGTGCTGTTCGGTGGTGACCCGGTCCGCGACGCCGAGCTCGCGGGCGCGTTCCCGCACCCGTTCGACGGCGGTGGTGGAGATGTCCACGGCGGTGACGTGCCAGCCCCGCCGGGCGAGCCAGATGGCGTCGCCGCCGGCGCCGCAGCCCAGGTCCAGGGCCGAGCCGGGGCGCAGCGGGGCGGCGGTCTCAGCGAGCAGCGGGTTGGCGCGCGCGTCCCAGGTGCGCCGGGCACGGTAGTGCCGCTCCCAGAACAGCTCGGCGTCCTCGTCCGCCGCGCCGTGTCCGTCCGCACTGTGTCCACCCGCGCCGTGTCCGTCCGCGCCGTCGGACGTGGGTCGCCGGTGTCCGGTGGGATCCATCTGAGTCGCCCCTTCGTCGGCCGGCGTGCCGTACGCGATCCGATGCGTACGTCCGGCGCCGGTGATGTACCGACAGCATCGCCACCCCCGTTTCCCACTTGCAAGAAAAGTTGCGGATCCGCATTATCGAGGCATGGACCACCCCGCAGGAGACGTTCTGGCCGGAGTCGGACCCCGCTTGCGTGCCCTGCGCCGGGCGCGGGGCGCCACGCTGGCCACGCTGGCGGACGAAACCGGCCTCACCGCGAGCACCCTGTCCCGGCTGGAGAACGGCAAGCTGCGCCCCACGCTGGAGCAGTTGCTGCCGCTGGCCCGCGCCCACGGCGTCCCGCTCGATGATCTCGTCGCGGCCCCGCCCACCGGCGACCCGCGCATCCACCTGCGGCCGGTACGGCGATCCGGGCTGGTGCTGGTGCCGCTGACCAGGCGGGCCGGCGGCATCCAGGCCTACAAGGTGATCTATCCCCCGGCCGGCCGGTCGCCCACGATGAACCTGCAGACCCACGAGGGATACGAGTGGTTCTACGTCCTCAACGGGCACGTCAGGTTCGTGCTCGGCGAGCAGGAGTTCCGGCTCGGCGTCGGCGAGGCCGCGGAGTTCGACACCCGCATCCCGCACTGGATCGGCAGCGCCGGCAGTCAGCCCGCGGAGCTGCTCACCCTGTTCGGCGCGCAGGGAGAGCGTGCCCATCTGGCGCCGCTCGAGCACTGACCGACCCGGCCCCCACCGGCCGACCCCGCCCGTTCGGGCGCCGAGCAGCCCGCTCGCTCAGCTCGGAGCCGCTGGGCGCGTAGGCCGCGCCGGGGTCGTGGCCGCTGCCGAAAGTGCGGGTCGTCCCACCGGATGCCGGAGAACCGCCGTCTTGACGTCGGCGGCCATCGGAGGCCCTACCTTCTCACCGCCGGCCCGCCCCCGCGCAGGTGCTGGAGCGCGCGCACCGCATCGCTGACGTCTGCGAGGCCCACGGCGTGACACCGCCCGAGGCCGCGATGGCCTTCCTCTGCGGCATTCGGACGGCACGATGAGGGCGGTGCTCACCTGGCCGGCTGCCATTGGGCTTCCATCCAGACCGTGTCGTCGTAGGTCAACGCTTCGACGCGGACACCCGGCGTGGCCGGCGCCGGCACGTCGATCTCGCCGCAGTCGGCGACCACGCTGACCGACACCAGCGCGGCGCTGCCCACGACCGTGACGCGTGCCCGGGTGGCCGAGGTGGCGAGGACGACGAGGACCGCCTCGGTGAGGTCCCGCCTGACCGCGACCGGCGGTGCCGGCCACTGGCCGCGCGCGTCCAGCTCCACCACGACGCCCTTGCGGTCCGCCACGTCAATGCAGTGGCGCAGCTCGTGCAGCAGGGGGTTGGCGACGGTGTCGGACTCGGCGAACAGCCTGCGCATGCGTGCCGCCTCGACGGCGCAGCTCCGCTGGACCAGCTGGTCCTCAGGGTGGAGCGATCCGTCGGCCAGCCCCTCCAGCAGCGGCACCGTGGTGGCCGACAGCTCGGCGAAGCGCTGTTGCCTGCGGCGGTGCGACTCGGCGGCGACGGCTTCCGCGACGCGTACCCGCTCGATCTCCCTGCGCGCGGCCACCGCCGCCGCGCCGAGGCTGCGCAGCACGGTCGCCACCACCGCCACGCACAGCGGGAAGCCGATCACGGTCACCGACCCGGTCGCGAACCGGGCCAGCTCCCCACGGGAGGCCCCTTCGAGCAGGAGCAGGTTGAGCAGCGCGGTGAGCTCGTGGGCCAGCAGGAACAGCACCGCGGTGCGCAGCGGGCGGTCCAGCACCACGACGAGGCCCGCCCAGTTGGCCGCGCCGAACATCCAGTCCGTGCCGGTAGAGGTGCGGCCGTCCGGCAGGGTCGCGTACGACAGCATGGACGCGGCGAGCACGACCACGATGGCCACGCCGCGCAGCCGGCCCCACGACCGCCCGCGGACGAGCAGCACGGCCTCCGCGATCAGCACGACGCCGAGCACGGCGAATGCGCCCAACTGCGTGAGCGGCGTGTCGTAGGAGCCGAGGTGGCGCACCAGGTTGGTGAGCCCGAGCCCGAACACGATCGCCATGGCGATGACCAGCGTCGCCACCCGCAGGCCGCGCCGTAACTGCGCCCGCGTGGACTCCTCGACGGCGTCACCCGCAACGGCCGCGCTCGCCCCCGGCACGCCGTCCGGCCTCGCGCCACTCTTCCCGGGGCCACTCACGGCGTCGCCCAGAAAGGCGTCGCTCAGGAAGGCGTCATTCGCGGCGGCCTCTCTCACGCCGGTACGACTCGCGTCGGCGTCACGCATCGGCGGCGTCACCCGCCAGTGCCCGCCATTCGAGCCGGACCCGAGTCCCCTCGCCGGCGGCGGAGGTGACCGTGGCCGTGCCGCCGACGCGCTCCATCCTGCCGCGTATGGACTCGCGCACCCCGCGCCGGGTCCCCGGCACGGCGTCCGGCGAGAACCCCTT
The DNA here is from genome assembly GCF_052246675.1 of Nonomuraea sp. KM90. NCBI lineage: Bacteria > Bacillati > Actinomycetota > Actinomycetes > Streptosporangiales > Streptosporangiaceae > Nonomuraea > Nonomuraea sp. KM90. The sequence continues at coordinate 3,120 of NZ_JBQQCB010000076.1, forward strand.
CCCCTGGTCGGCGATGTCGAGGCGGAGCGCACGCGCGTCCCCCCGGAGCCGGACGGTCGCGCGGGCGGTGCCCGAGTGGCGGCGTACGTTGGTGAGAGCCTCGCCCGCCGCGTCGGTGATCGCCCTGGCGACGTCGAACGGAAGGCGGAGCCGCTCGGGGCCGTCGAAGTCCACGGTCAGGTGCGTGACGGCGAGATCAGCACGCAGCAGGTCGACGAGGTCGGCCTCCTCGGGTGCCCGCCCGCTGACGGAGCGCAGCCTGTCCAGGTCGCGCCGCGCCTGCGGGGCCAGCCAGCCGGCGTCCGAGCGCACCTGCCCCAGGCCCACCATCAGCAGGGTCGTCGCCGCCGTGTCGTGCAGGGAGTTGACCTGCTCGCGTTCCTCGGCGCGTACGGCCTCGGCCACCGTGGCCTCGCCGCGCGCCCGCAGGGCCTCGGCCGCCATCAGGTCGGCCCGTTTCGCCGCATGGCGGACGAGGATCCAGGCCGCTCTGGAGAGCGCGGCGGCCGGCACCGCCCACATCGTCCCGGTGACCAGGCTCACGTCCACCTCCCACGCCCCCGCCTCAAAGAGGATCGCCACCGCCCCGCCCCCGCCGACGAACGCCGCCGTGCCGCCCGCCGCCGGTGAGGTGTGCCACTGGTAGGTCACGCAGGCGAAGGTGACCAGCAGCCGCAGCCACCCGGTGTTCCTGGCCTCCACGGCGTCGGTCCAGAAGATGCTGCCGAACAGTCCCAGCAGGACGGCCACGTCGAGGGCGACGAGCGCGTTGCCCCGCCCCGCCCGCAACCACCACGCGAACACACAGGTCCACACCGCCGCGACGCCGACCACGGCCGCGGTGCTCACCAGTTGCTCGGCCGGGGCCCGGAAAAGGGCGATGGCGCAGATCGGCACCAGCGTTGCCAGACGTACCGCGCAGGCGTACCTGCGCCCGAAGCGCACCAGCAGCCCCGCAGCCTCCCCTGCCAACCGCCACCTCTCGGACCGCCCACGTCCCTGCCGTCACGGCAGCCTAACGTCTCCACCATCGGGAGATGTCGTGACTTGGGGAATTCGCGCGGATCGACGGGTGGGCGTCCGCCGCCCCGGATGAGCCACGCGCCGTCAGGTGGGGAGAGCAGGCCGAGCCCTCCGGCGTTGGCGGCGTCGGAGCGGGGTTCCGGCTAGGGCTAGGGGGAGGCCGGGCCGAGGCTCCAGCCGGTGACATTGCCCTTGACGTCGCCCGCGGCCAGCCACGACGCCCCGTCGTCCTCGGCGATCGCCACCGAATAGACGCGCCCACCGGCGGACTTCAGCGGGTCGCCGAGTTGCTTGCCGCTGCGCAGGTCCCAGACGCGGACTGTTCCGTCGAACCCGCCGGAGGCGACGACCGCGCGGCCCTTCACCCTGCCCACCGCCAGGCAGGCGATCTCGGCGGTGTGGCCGGAGAACGCCGCGAACTCCGCGCCGCTGCGCGCGTCCCAGACGCGGACCTTGCGGTCGGAGCCGCCGCTGATCCCCACCGGCGTGCCGTCCATCGCGGTGGTCGCCACGGCGAAGACGTCACCGCTGTGGCCGCGGAAGGTGGCGCCCGCAGAGCCGGTCTCCAGGTGCCACACCTGCGCGGTGTCGTCGGCCGACGCGGTCACCGCGAACGGACGCCCGTCGATCGTGCCGGTCGCGACGCCGAACACCGGGTCGCCACCCGCCGCCTTGGGCTGGGGCCCGGAGTCCTTGCCCGTTGTGGGGTCCCAAACGTGGACCTTTCCGGCCTCATCACCGCTGATCAGGACCGTCTTGCCCGACACCTGCGCGGAGGCGATCGTGTAGACCATCTTCTGGTGGCCTCGGTAGGTGGGGCCGACCGGCTCGGTGCTCCCCGCGCGGGAGACGATGACCCCGCCGTTCCGCAGCCGCCTGAACGCGGCCGCCTGCCCGTCCACCTCGCCCACGTCGATGGCGGCGCCCGTCTCCTCGCCGCCGGCGGTCCTCAGCTCGGCGAGCTCGCTGGGGCGCGTGCCGAACTTCCACGCTCTGGCCACCCCCTTGGTGCTGCCGGCCAGCACCGCGCGCTGTCCGACGTAGGTGCTCACCGCCAGGCTGTTGACCTCGCCGCCGAGGGTGACCCTCGCCATCCTCCGGCCGTACGGCCGAGCGGCGACGCCGGCCGTCGCCGACGGTGTGCCCGCCGTCGCCGAGGACACGGGCGTCGCCGGCGAGTCGCCCGCTCCCCCTCGCAGGACCACCACCAGCACGCTCACGAGCACCGCCACGGAGACGGCCGAGCCCACCACCAGGAGCCTGGACCGCTTGCCGCGTGCGTCCGTGATGAGGGCGGCAGGCGGCGCCCCCTCCGCGGACGGCGCACCGAGGCCGGACGGCGCGCCGAGACCGGGCGTCGCACCGAGACCGGACGGCGTACCGGGACCGGGCGTCGCGGCGGGTCCGGCGAGGGGCGGCCCGGCCGGCGGCATGCCGGTGGACGAGGTCCAGGCGTGTGCCGCTCCAGCCGGTGGAGCCGCGCCCGAGTCACCGCCGACGGGCCTGGTCACGCGCTGGTCGTGGCCGAGGAGGAGATGCAGGGCCTCGGCCGACGTGGGGCGTTCCCGCGGTGCCTTGGCCAGGCAGCGGAGGAGAAGGGCGCGCAGGGGCTCGGGGACGCCGTCCAGCCGCGGCCGGTCGTTGAGGATGCGGTACATCACCGCGGGCAACGTGTCCTGGCCGAACGCCGGGCGCCCGGTCGCGGCGAAGCCCACGGTCACCGCCCAGCTGAACACGTCGGACGCGGGCAGCGCCGGCTCGCCGTGGATCACCTCGGGAGCCATGTACGCCGGGGTGCCCACCGAGCCGGCGGTGGCGGTCACGTCGACGGCGCGCGCGATGCCGAAGTCGATCACCCGGGGGCCGTCGGAGCCCAGCAGGACGTTCGACGGCTTGAAGTCGCGGTGGACGATCCCGGCCCGGTGGATGGCCGCCAGCGCGGTGGCCGTGCTGACCGCGATGCGGTCGAGCGCGCCTCCGGACCTGGGGCCGTGCTCGCGGACGGAATCCTGCAGCGACGGGCCGTCGACGAACTCCGACACGATGTAGGGCCTGTCGCCGTCGACCGCCACGTCCAGCACGCGGGCCGTGCAGAACGCGGCCACCCGCATGGCCGCGTCGACCTCGCGTAAGAAGCGTTCGCGCGCCTCGCTCCTGCCCGCCAGCCGGGCGTGCAGCACCTTGATCGCCACCCGCTCGCCCGAGGCGTGCTCGGCCAGGTAGACCACGCCCTGCCCGCCCTCACCGAGGCCGCCGACGACGCGGTAGTCACCCAGCCGGGTGGGTTCGCCGGCCTGCAGGGGGCGGAACATGGTTCTCGACGATACACGTTCCGCAGATAGAGGGCGATCCTGCACTTCACGGCCGCTGGACAGGGTTCTTCGCCGGGTCCCGACCGGCCGGATCAGGGGAGAGCCGAGGTGCCGGACGACCGCAGTTCCTCGGCCGTGATCCGTTCGAGCCGCTTGTGCCGGGTCTCCGGGCCGAACGCGATCAGGGCGATCAGGGCCAGGGCCATCGGGACGACGCCGACAGCGGCGGTCACCCGTACCGAGGGGACCGCGACGGCGGTGATCACCAGGGCCAGGATCAGAACCCCGCCGGCCTTGGTCGCGCCCGCGGACAGACCGCTCGTGCGCGCGCGGACGACGGTCGGATAGATCTCGGCGGTGTACGCGGCGAGCACGGCGTTCAGGATGCTGATCCCCCACACCGGCACGACGAGCAGGACGTACAGCAGGCCGCGATTGGCGGCCACCTGGTCGCCCAGCGCGGCGAAGGTGGCGAGCGATCCGCCCATCAGCGCGATCAGCAGGATGATGGTCTTCTTGCTGCTCCAGAACCCGTACAGCAGCGCGATCGGCACGCTGAACGGGAAGCCGATGATCGCGGCGTTGCGGAGGATCTCGCTGGCGTCCACCTCGGAGAAGCCGAGCCGCTGGAGGTTGGACGGCATCCACTGCTGGAAGCCGAACTGGGTGGTGCCGATGCTCAGCCCCAGCAGGACGACGACGGCGGTCAGGCCGAGGAACGGCTTGCTGAACGCCAGCCGGGTGCCGCGGTCCAGGTCGCGCTCGACGGCGAGCTCCGACTGCGTCTCGACGATGGTGGCGCCGTACTTGCGCATGACGGCCCTGGCCTCCTCGTCCCGGCCATGCATGATCAGGAAGCGGGGCGACTCCGGGATCCAGCGGTTCAGCAGGAGCAGGATGAGACCGGTGGGCAGGCCGACGAGCCACAGCAGGCGCCAGCCGAACGCCTCGGGCGCGGCCCAGGTGGAGGCGAGCCAGCTCACGATGATGTACGCGCCGGCGATGTCGCTGCCGATGAGCACGATCATCCAGCCGCGATGCCTCCTGGGCACCGTCTCCGAGAGCAGCACGAAGGTGAGGGGGAGCATGCCGCCCACGCCGAGGCCCATGGCGAGGCAGGTGACCAGGTTCATCCAGAATTCGGGCATCGTGCCGCACGTCGACGTCGCGATGAAGATGATCGCCGCCAGCAGGATGGACGCGCGCCGCCCGATGCGGTCGCCCAGCCAGCCCCAGACGAACGAGCCGATCATGATGCCGGTGACGCCGGACAGCGGGTAGAGGGCGATCGGCAGCGCGTCGGCCGTGGGGTTCAGCGGCCCGCGCAGCCCGTACTCGGCCGCGGCGCCGGGAACGAGGAACGCGAAGGCGGTCGGCTTCATCACGTCGATCGTGATGGCGGCCGCCATGACCAGGAGCAGCCCGACGTGGGCGGGTCTGATCCGGGCGTCGTCGAGAGGGGCGATGCTCACCCTGCTCAGCTCGGGCCGCCTGCCACCCGACCGTGGGAACAGGCTGTAGGCGGTGACGCCGACGCCGACGAACAGCAGGATCATGCCGATGGCCATCTCGGTCGTCACCGGCATGCCGGCCATGTGATAGTGCATGTCACGGGCCATGAAGTAGCTCGGCAGCTGCAACAGCACGCCGACCGTCGTGATCGTCACGCCCGACCAGAACGCCGGCGTATGTCCATGCGAGGCGGCCCTCATGGTGCGCACCTTCCAGCCGTTTCCGGCAGGGAGTCGAGTACGGATGGCGGAGCCTGGAGCGCCAGGACCTCGAGGGCTGTCCGCATGTGGTCCTTCAGCCGCGTCCGATCCGTGCCGGCGGCCGGCGGCGCGTGCCAGGCCCGGCGGATCTCGCGAATCCGGTTCCACCTGTGCCGAGCCGCGGCGACGAGCTCGGCGACCTCCGGCGGCGGGTCCGCGTCCGGCCGGAGAAACCCCTGGACCACGCCCATCGCCCAATGGGGTGCGACCCAGTCGTGATAGGCGCGCATCATGACCGCTCGCTGGCCCGCGAAGTCGTCCGGGTCGCGGGCGATGGCCTCGGCCAGCAACTCCGCCTGGACGAGGCCGAGCCCCGCGCCTCGCGAGGTGAGCGGGTTCAGCGCCGCCAGCGCGTCTCCGATCTGGTGGAGCCCGCACGGTCCGGAGAACGCGGACAGGCGGATTCTGCTCCGCAGAAATCCGAAATCCTGGATCGGCGCGAGCGGGACCGCGTCCCGCAGGCACGATCGCAGCCGCTCGGACGCCAGAGCCGCGCGGTAGGACTCGAGCATGACCTGCCGGCCGGGCGGATGCCGGTCGCCGCGCAGGGCGACCAGGACCGAGGCGAAGGGCGGATCGTGCACGAACAGCCGGACGTGCACGACATCCCTGGACGGAGCGGGGCTCCACAGCGCGACGGCGTCCCGCGCGGCGGCGAATCCCGCGTCGGTCAGCCGGAAGGGCTGGGAGGTGTAGTAGAGGTGCGACCTCATGCTGACGTACGGCGCGGCGGAGGCGAGCCGCGCGTGGATGCCCGTCGCGTCGATGACCAGCCGGGCGGGAAGGACGGCCTTCGCCGTGCGCACGCCGCGCACCCGCGCCCCGGGCTCGTCCTCGGTCACCACGTCGAGCACCCGCTCGCCGAACCGGAGCGTCAGGCTGGGGAGATCCCGCGCGCAGGCGAGGAGGGCCCGCTCCAGCAGGGCACGGCGAAGGGCCATGAAGGCGGCCGGTGAATCGCCGGGATGTTCGACCGCGTCGCGGGCGCCCAGCTCGTAGACCTTGCGCGTCACGTCGGGCAGCGATCGCCACAGGATGTCACGCGCTCCCGCCATGAGCTGGTGGGGGCGCCGGGCGTGTGCCGCTCCGGCGCGAAGGGCGGGATAGCCCTCGCGCCGGCCGAACGCGGCGCACTCGTCACGTTCGATGACCGTCACGGGCAGGCCGTGCCGGGCGAGCATCATCGCGACCGACATGCCGGTTGTACCGGCGCCGACAACGACGATTCCTTTTTCGACTTCATTGGCAACCGAGATATCGACCACGAATTTCACATTAGCCGGTGCATCGGCCGGGCCACAGGTCCGGAAAATGACATGGCGCATGTCCGCTTGCTGACCGGAAAAACTCTTTCGCCGCGCACCGGCGCCGGTAATGATGACCGGGCAAGTTCCGTGAATCCAGGAAGCGGGCTCACGGTGACCATCGATCGAAAGGATCACAGCATGAACGACGTGCTGAAGCTGCAGATGCAGGCCACTGTCGACGCCGGCGACTCCGGCATCGAAGAGGACGCGCCCATCAGCACGCTGAGCTGGTCGCACTGCTCGAACGAGAACTAGGTCGTCCCGGGCGCGGGACTCGTCGATTCCCGCGCCCACCCTTCTCGAATTGCTGGTGCCGTACGAAGTCAAAAACAAAGAATGGCGAGCTCCGACCATGGTGCACTTCAGACGTGTTTCCGACCTCCGGCTTTATCTGACCGGGCAGGCCGCCTCGGTCTTCGGCAGTAGCCTCACCGCCACCGCCTCCTCCGTGGTCGCCGTGATCAACCTGCACGCCACCCCCCGGGAGATCTCCCTGATCGTGGTGAGCGCGACCCTGCCGGCCTTGCTGTTCGGGCCGATCTGCGGTGTCCTGGCGGATCGGATCGTCCGGCCGCGCCGCATGCTCGTGCTGATCGACCTGCTCTGCGGTGGCGTGGTGCTCGCCTGTGCCGCCGCGGCCTTCACCGGCGCGCTGACGATCGCCTGGCTGTGCGCGGTGGGTTTCCTGATCGGCCTGGCGGAGATCGTCGTCTTCGCTCTGTACTTCACCCATCTGCGCAGCCTCGACGATGTGGAGAACGTGGGAGCGGCCCGTGGGCGGCTGCAGTCCTCCGAGATGATCTCGCGTGCCGTCGCGGGCACGATCGCCGGTCCCCTGCTGGCGACGCTGGGTGCTCCGCTGCTGTTCCTCCTGGACTCGTTGACCTACGCCTTCAGCGCCTCCTGCCTGCGCGCCCTGCGATCACCGGATCGGCGGTCGAGCAAACCGGAACCCAAGGCCGGGATCCTGCGCGAGATGCGCGCCGGGGTGTCGGTGATCCGCGCGCACCCGCTGCTGTCCGCCTTCGCGGCCTACGCGTTCCTGCTCAACGTGGCGACCCAGGGCACGCTCGCCCAGCGCTCCCTGTTCCTGCTGGACACGTTGCACCTTCCCGTCGCCCTGTACAGCGCCCCCATGGTGGTCGCCACGCTCCTCGGCGCGGTGGGCTCGCTGGCGGCGCCCAAGCTGCTGGAGCGCGGCCACTCGCCGCGTCGCCTCCTGCTGGCGTGCTCGCTGGCGGCCGTGCTCGCGACCCTCGCGTTGCCGCTGGCCGGCGGGCCGCTCTGGGCGGTGCTGGCCCTGGTCACGATCGGCATCGGGCTGCCCGTGTTCTTCGGGGCAGCGGGCAACCTGGCGCTCATCACCATCCTGTCCGACGACATCGGGGACGAGTACTTCGGCCGGATGACCACGCTGCTCACCACGGTCGTGACGCTCGCGAGCGCCGCCGGCGCCCTCCTGGGCGGCGTGCTCGGGGAGCGGTTCGGCGTGCGCAACGGTATCTGGCTGTGCCAGGCCATCGCCCTCGTCGCGGTGACCATGCTCCTCATCTCCGTGCGGCGGGGCCGTGCGCGCGCGGCCGGCGCTCCCGCCGGTACGACCGCGGGAGTGCCCTCGTGAGATATCCGGATGCGCGGCGGGACCCGGTGACGGAGCGCCGTCACCGGCATCTCGTCGCGGACCCGTACCGCTGGCTGGAGGACCCGGACTCCGAGGACACCCGGCGATGGCTGCGCGAGCAGCAGGCGCTCAGCGTCGGCTGTCTGGAGCGCCTGCCGGGCAGGCGACGGCTGAGCGCGATGTTGCGCGACCTCGCCCCCCGGCCGTCCCCGTCCCCGGCCAGGACCGCGGGCTCCCGCGGGTTCCGGGCCGGTCCCTTCGGGCCGGACGAGCGCTGGACGCTACAGGTGCGGGAGCGGGCGGGGTGGCGGACGGTCGTGGGCGTGACCGACCTGCATCCCCACGCCACCGTCGCGAGCTGGCAGCCGTCTCCCGCCGGGAGCCTCGTCGCGATCCAGGTCCTCGTGGCCGGAGCCGAGGACCGGACCCCCCTGTCGCTGGTGGACGTGACCACCGGACGCGTCGTGGAGACCGTGTCCGGGACCCGGTACTCCCCGATCGAGTGGCGCGCGGACGAGCAGGCGTACTTCTGCGCGCGCGGCCACCTCGACCGGCCGGGTACGGGCGTCTACCACCACAAGATCGGCGGCGACGTCACCGCGGACGAACTGGTCGCCGGCGACGAGGCGGCGACCACCCGCTATCACGTGGCGCTCTGGCACGACCGCTGGCTGGTCGTCACAGTCCGGGACGGGACCGCGCGCGACACGCGGGTGAGCGTCGCCGACGTACGAGCGGGCGGCCCGCTCCGCCCGCTGCCGCCAGGGGCCGGAGCCTCGGCCGTCGTGGTGGTGGACGACGACGACCGGCTGGTGGCCTCGTCCTCGACGGCCGGCGGCTTCGGGCAGGTGCTCGTCGCGGACCGCGCCGGCGACGGCTGGGGGCCCTGGCGGGTCCTGCTCCCCGAGGACACCTCCGGGGTCCTGGCCGGCGTGACCCTCGCCCGCACCGAGCGCGGCCGCCGCCTGGTCGCGCTGCGCAACCGGGACGGCGTCAGCCGGATGACCGTGCACGACGCGACGACGGGCGCCGCGCTCACCGAGGTCGGGCTGCCCGGTGACGGGACGGTGAGCTCGATCAGGCCGACGGGCGATCCGGCCGTCCTGGCCCTCACCTATGCCGGGTGGGACACCCCGCCGTCGGCATGGCGGCTGGATGTGCGTTCCGGCCGCGTGACCCCGTGCGACGGGGCGCCGGCACGTCCGGACGTCGAGGTCAGCCGGCACGTCTACCACTCGGCCGACGGGACCGAGGTCCCGCTGACCATCCTGGCCGGGTGCGGCGCGGAGCGTCCCCGTCCCACCCTGCTGGCGGTCTACGGCGGCTTCGGCATCCCGGCCCGCCCCTCGTTCCAGCCCGACCTGCTGGCGTGGGTGCTCAACGGCGGGTACGTCGCGGTCGCCGGGATTCGCGGCGGCGGCGAGCGGGGCCGTCGATGGCACCAGGAGGGCAGCGGGGCGAACAAGGGCAACGCTCTCGCGGACCTGCACGCGGCCGGTGACTGGCTCGTCCGGCACGGTTGGACGCGGCGGGACCAGCTGGCCCTGCTCGGCGGCAGCAACGGCGGCCTGCTGGCCATGGCGGCCGCGGTACAGCGGCCCGAGGCGTACGCGGTCGTGGGGTGCGCGGGTGCGCCGTTCGACATGATCCGCTATGAACGCTGGGGATTGGGCGAGGCGTGGCGCGAGGAGTACGGTTCCCCGGACGAGCCGGCGGGGCTCGAGGCGCTGTTGAGCTACTCGCCCTACCACAACGTGTCCGCCGGGCGCCGCCACCCCGCGACGATCCTGATCACGGGGAGCAATGACACGCGCGTGGACCCCCTGCACTCCCGCAAGATGGCCGCCCAGTTGCAGCACGCGACGACGGGCGGACCGGTCCTGCACTACGTGGTGGAGGGCGCGGGCCATACGGGGGCCCGCGGCGAGCAGGGGATCTGGAAGACGGCCGCCGCTCTCGCGTTCATCGCCCGGCATACCGGACTGGCGCTCGCGGACGACGGGTGACGGGCGGTGGAACACGGTGGAACGGACGAGTCACGCCTATACCGACGAGGGGGCTCATCGTCAAATATGGGGGTTACGTGGGTAAGGCCAATGACACCGGCGTGATGACGTTACGTGATCTCGGCTTCGACGAACTGGCGGAACGAACGTACCGCGCGCTGCTGCAGAAGCCCGAGCACGACCTGACGGCCCTGGAGGCCCAGGTCGGCGCGGTGGAAGACGATCTCAGGACTGCCCTGGCTCACCTCGTCGACCTGGGCGTCGCCCGGACGCACCCGGCCGCGCCGTCCGGGGTCGTCGCCGTCGATCCCACCGCGTCGCTGAGGCAGCTCATCGAGCACAAGGAAGACGAGCTGCTGCGGAAGTACCGCAAGGTGGCGGGGCTGCGAACCGAACTGGGGGCGCTCTCGGTGCTGGACGCGCGGGGGATGGCGGGGCTGCGCGGCGGTGGACCGGGGGTGGAGTGGGTCGACGGCATGCGGGACGTCCGCGAGCGGCTTGCTGAGCTGTCGTCCCTGACCCGGGCGAGCATGTACTGCGTGCTGCACGGCCGGCCTCGACCGGAGGTCTGCCAGGCACTCGACCTGCGCCTGCGCAGGGGGATCGAGCTGCGGCTGGTCCACGAGCGATCGGCGCTGGACGACGAGCGGACCCGCACCTACCTGCACCGGCTCATGGCCGAGGGAGCGCGGATCCGCGTGAGCGACCGGCGGCTCGACCCGCTGATCGTCATGGACGAGCAGGTGGCCGTCGTCCCCATCGACCCGGAGGACCACGGACAGGGCGCGCTCGTCGTCCGGCAGGTCGGCTTGCTGACCGGCTTCCTGCGGCTGTTCGACCGGCTCTGGGACGAGGCCCGCGAGCTGTCCCCGGATCTCCAGGACATCTCCCGGGAACCGGGACTGACCGACGATGATCGCCGGCTGCTCGACCTTCTCGCGTCGGGCAACACCGACGAGGTGGCCGCTCGCCATCTCGGAGTGTCGGTCCGTCACCTGCGGCGGCGGATCGCCCGGCTGACCGCGCGGCTGGAGGCGTCCAGCAGGTTCGAGGCCGGCGTCGCGGCGGTTCGACGCGGCTGGCTCTGAGAGAGGAATGTCGCCATGCTGCAGCATCTCGCGTTCGCCCTGGCTCACGCGGACTACTACGAGCCACTCGACCTCGTCCCGCCGGGCGTCCCGTACCGGCCCGCCGGGATGCCGGCGACCTGGGAGCGATCGAGCAGGGACGTCTGGACGGAATGGACGCCGCCCGGCGTCGTGCTCCCTGACCAGGGGTGGAAGATCCACGTCTCCAGCGCCATCGAGAACGCGCAGCGGGTGCTGGACATCGTCGCCGCCGCCTGCGTCGCGTTCTCTGTGCCGTTCAAGCATGTGAGCGGAAAGTCGTTCTTCCTCTGGGTCCACAACAAGCACGGGAACCGCGCGCAGAGCGGGAAGTTCTGCGCGGTGTACCCGCCGACCACGGAGGCCGCCCGCGAGCTGCTCATCCGGCTGGAGCAGGATCTCGCCGGCTTCACCGGGCCGTACATCCGCAGCGACCGGCGTTTCGGCTCCTCGTCCTGCGTCTCCTACCGGTACGGCTCCTTCCGCGAACGATCCCGGCTGCAGGCCGACGGCACCCGGCAGCTCACCCTGCTCGACGCCGCCGGCCGGGAGATCCCGGACGAGCGGCGACCGGAGTTCGTGCTCCCGCCGGGCGTGACCGACCCGTTCGCGGCCCCGCGCCACGACGAGGACGCCGGCGGACCGGCCGGCTTCGGCGGCTACACCTTCCAGGCGGTCCTCCAGCACAGCAACGCGGGCGGCGCCTACCGTGCCCGCGCGGCGGACGGACGGCCGGTCTTCGTCAAGGAGGCATGGGCCCACACCGGGTACGACGCGGACGCGCGGGACGCGCAACAGCGGCTGGAACAGGAACACGACACTCTCAGGGCCCTGCACCGCAGGCACCCGGGGATATGCCCGGAGCCGATCGAGCTCTTCGCGCACTGGGAGAACACCTACCTGGTCACCGAGCTGGTTCCGGGCACGACGCTGAACAGGTGGGTCGTCGCGAACTCTCCGGTGATCAAGGTCGGCCGGCCCAGGGCAGCGTTCGACGGCTACTACCGGAAGTGCCTGGCCATCCTCGGCCAGGTCGAGCAGACCATCGCCACGCTGCACGAGCTCGGGTACGTCTTCGTCGACCTCAACCCGAGGAACATCCTCGTCGACGACGAGCAGAGGGTCAGGCTGGTGGACTTCGAGGCCGCCCGCCCGATCGTCGACCAGGCCGTCACGCCGCTGGGGGCACCGGGCTATCTGCCGCGCGAGGCGTACGAGGGCGAGCGGCCCACCGGCACGGCCTCGCGCTCCCTCGACGCGTACGCCCTGTCGGCCGTGGCGCAGATGCTGCTGTTCCCGCTGCACCAAGTGGTCACCCGCGCGCCAGAGGTCCTCGACCACATGCGCCACGACCTCGCGGCGCTCGCGCCGGTGCCGGACCGGCTCTGGGCCGAGGTGACGCGCGTCCACCGGCGCCCCGCCCGGCCGGGGCTGCCCGCGCCGGAGGAGGTGGAACGCGAGCCGCTGGAATCGCTGCGCTGGCTGCGCGACCGGACGGCCGACGCGATCGGGGCGATGGCGCAGCCGGGAAATCCGCGCTGGGTCTACCCGACGACACCGGCCGGGTTCTCCTCCAACACCCGGTGCGTGGCGCACGGGACAGCGGGCGTGCTGCACGCCCTGCACGTCGCAGGGCGCGGGGTCGACCCGGAGGTCGTCGTGCGGCTGCGGGACGAGTCGCTGGCGCAGCGCCACGCCACCCCGCCGGGCCTGCTGTACGGCAACGCCGGCATCGCCTGGGTGCTGGCCGAGCTGGGCGAGCTGGACGCCGCCGGGGAGCTGCTCGCGGCCGCCGACGGGCATCCGCTGAGCCGCACCTGCGCGACCTTCGGCGGCGGCGCGGCCGGACTCGCCATGACACACCTGTCCCTCTACGGCCACACCGGCGACGACCGTCGGCTCGCCCGGGCCGGGGAAATCCTCAGCGCGATCCCCGACGGCGAGGCGCTGACCGGGCAGCTCGCCGCCGGCGACGCCTCCGGCCTGGTCGGCGGCCGCCCCGGCATCGCGCTCGCCCTCTACTACCTGGCCCGCCTGACCGGCGACCGCGAGCCGCTGCGGCGCGGCCTCGGGCTGCTCCGCGACGAGCTGCGCCACCAGCTCCCGGTGGAGACGGGGGCACTGGGGTTCCGGGTGTCCGCCGCCGACTCGCGCAACATGCCCTACCTCTTCGCCGGAAGCGCGGGCTACGCGTCCGTCCTGTCCCGATACCTGACCGTCGTCGAGGACGCCGAGCTCGCCGGCGTGCTCGCTCGCTGCCTGCGTTACTGCACGGTCCGGTTCACCGTCGGCGTGGGCCTGTTCCAGGGCCTGGCCGGGCTGACGCTCGCTCTCTCGCAGTCGGCGGATCTCCGCGGCGACGCCGGCCTGCGTGGCGAGGCGATCAGGTCCGGTGCCGCGCTGTTCAAGTACGCGATCCCCGGCGACGACGGCGTCCGCTTCGTCGGTGACAGATTCCTGCAACTGAGCGCCGATCTGTGGAGCGGCTCAGCCGGCGTGCTGCTGGCGGTGCACCACCTCCTGGCCGGCACTCCGGACCCGCTGTTCACGCTCGACGATCGGTGCTGATCGGTACTGATCGGCATGGAGGGCCACTGCGACGACTCCTTCCCGCGAGTTGGGCCCTCCTGAGCGCTCGTCACACTCTGTGCCTATACGGTGCCGGAATGGAGTCGTTCACCCCGACGCTCGACTGGGGCTCCGAGGGCTGGACATCGCTGGTGTGGATCGCCGAAGCGTGGGCGATCGCCGCGGTGTGCACCTTGGTGGTCCTCGTGCTGATCGGCCTCTCCACGACGTGGGGCCGGCAATTCTGGCGTATCACCGGCGCGTACTTCACCGGCCCGGAGAGCCTCAAGGTCTGGCTCTGGCTCGGCGCCCTGCTGCTGTCGGTGGTCACCGGTGTCCGCCTGGACGTGCTGTTCAGTTACCAGGGCAACGACATGCTGTCCAGCCTCCAGGTCGCGGTCCAGGGCATCGCCGTCAACAACGCCGCGGTGAAGGGCTCCGGCGAACGCGGCTTCTGGATGTCCCTGTGGGTCTTCTGCGTCCTGGCGGCGATCCACATCGCCCGGCTGCTGCTGGACCTGTTCCTGTTCCAGCGGTTCGTGCTGGCCTGGCGCCGCTGGCTCACCGACCGGCTGACCGGGGACTGGCTCGACGGCAGGGCCTACTACCGGTCGCGATTCATCGACGACACCATCGACAACCCGGACCAGCGTATCCAGTCCGACATCGACGTGGTCACCGCCGGATTCGGACCCCTGCCGAACCTTCCGAGCAACGGGGGGACGTCCAACACGCTGCTGTTCGGCGCGATCTCCGCGGTCACCTCGATCGTGTCGTTCACGGCGATCCTGTGGAGTCTCTCGGGCACGCTCTCCATCTCCGGGGTCGAGATCCCCAGGGCGATGTTCTGGATCGGGCTGGTCTACGTCCTCATCGCCTCCGTCATCGCCTTCTGGATCGGCAGGCCGATCATCTGGCTGGCCTTCCGGAACGAGAAGTTCAACGCGGCGTTCCGTTACGCCCTGGTACGCCTGCGCGACGCGTCGGAGGCGGTCGCGTTCTACCGCGGCGAGGTCGCGGAGCGCACAGGCCTGCGGCGCCTGTTCGCCCCCGTCGTCAGCAACTACAGGCACTATCTGAACAGGACGATCGGCTTCAACGCCTGGAACTACGCGATCAGCCAGAGCATCGTGCCCCTGCCCTACCTCCTGCAGGCGCCGCGGCTGTTCACCGGCGAGATCCGCCTCGGCGACCTGACGCAGTCGGCCTCGGCGTTCAACCAGATCCAGAACGGCCTGTCGTTCTTCCGCAACGCCTACGACGCCTTCGCCGGCTACCGGGCGGCGATCATCCGGCTGCACGGGCTGGTCGTCGCCAACGAGGAGGCCAGGGCGCTGCCGGAGGTGACGACGCTGCCCTGCGCCGACAGTACGGTTCAGCTCGAGGCCGTCGAGGTCCGCACCCCCGATGGCCGGCAGCTGATCAGGCCGCTCGACATGCGGCTCGACGTGGGGGACACGCTGGTCGTGACCGGGCCGTCCGGCAGCGGTAAGACCACGCTGTTGCGCAGCCTCGCCGAGTTGTGGCCGTTCACCACGGGCACGCTGACCCGGCCGTGCGGACCCAACGAGACGATGTTCCTGTCGCAGCTGCCCTACGTACCGCTGGGCGACCTGCGCGCTGTCGTCACCTATCCCGGCAAAGAAGGCGACATCGATGACGAGACCCTGCGCCGCACGCTGCGGAAGGTGGCGCTGTCGCACCTCGTGGACCGGCTCGACGAGGTGCAGGACTGGGCCAAGGTGCTCTCCCCGGGCGAGCAGCAGCGGATCGCGTTCGCCCGGATTCTGCTGACGAGGCCGAAGGCGCTCTTCCTCGACGAGTCGACCTCGGCGCTGGACGAGAACCTGGAGTTCGTCCTCTATCAACTGGTGCGGTCAGAGCTGCCCGACACCATCGTCGTCAGCGTCAGCCACCGCTCGACGGTCGAGCAGCACCACACCCACGAGCTCAAGCTGCTCGGCGAGGGCGCATGGCGCTTCAGCCCGCTGGGAGGCGACGAAACGGAACCCGCTCCGGCGTGACGGGGACGGAGCCGTACGCGCCCATGGAGGACGTGGTGCTCCTCGCGGAAAGGCGATCATCATGTGCCCGCCAGGCGCTCGAACCGGGGGATGCGGGCCAGGTCGCAGGCCACCGTGACGCGCGCGGGCCCTTCGACGACGGTGCCGCCGTCGCCGCGCCAGCGCCCCGCCGGGACGGCGACGCTCCGTTCCGTGGCGCCTTTCGCCGTCACGGGCGCCACGATGAGGTCCGGGCCGAGGAAGAACTGGTCGGTGACCTCGTCCAGCCCGCTCGCGTGGTAGGCCATCGGGCGCACGACCGGCTCACCGGTGGTGGCGGCGTCGTCCACCAGGTCGAGGATGAGGGGCAGCAGCGAGGCTCGGACGGCCAACGCCTCGTTCACGGCGGCGAGATGGACGTCGTCCAGGACGCGGAAGGGCAGGACCGAGAACTGCATCATCGGGCTGAGCGCGGCGATCTGGGCATACCTGACGAAGAACTCCTGGTCGGTCGCGCCCTGTTCGGTCATCGCCTCGATCTCGCCCCCGCCGATCATGTCGGGACAGACGAAGGGGTGGCCGATCAGGCCCTGGGCCAGCATCTCGGGGACGAGTGACCCGATCCCGGCAGGCCCCCACAGCGGCGGCTTGTCCTGGAGCCGCTGGCCCAGGGGCCGGCCGCCCATCCGCCAGCAGGCGCGGAACTCGTTGAACGGATACCGCAGCCCCACCCGCGCCCACGCCTCGCACAGGTCGACCGGCTCGGCCCGCCCGGCGGTGCGGTCGTCCGCCCGGTAGTCACGGACGTCACCGGCGTCGAACTTGAAGCCGTCGACGCCCGTCTCCTCCCTGAGGGTGTCGAGCTGGTCCGTCATCCACTTGACGGCGGCGGGTGCGGTGAGGTCCAGCAGGGCGCTGAGCCCGTTCCACCACCGCCGGATCGCGGTGTCCCCGGCGCGGTCGCGGATGAGCAGGCCCCGCCCTTCGAGCTCGCGGAACGCGGCGGAGTCGGGGCTGACGAACGGGACGACCCACAACATGACCGAGCAGCCCCACTCGTGCAGCTGCCGGATCATGGCCGCGGGGTCGGGGAAGCGGGAGCGGTCGAACCGCCAGGTGCCGTAGTCGTACGCCCACAGGTCATCGATGAACACGACGCCCGGCGGCATTCCCGCGTCCAGGAGGTCGCGGACGAAGCGCAGGACCGCCTCCTGCGTGGGCGTGTAGGGGTGCTCGATCCAGGTGTTGTACTGCGGGCCCGAGAACAGCTCACGGGCCGGCGTGCGCCCGGACGGGGGGAAGAACCGGCGCGAGGCCGACAGGAACGCCTCCCGCAGCGAGCCGCCCGCACGGCTGACGGAGATGTCCCGTCCCGACAGCCGCAGCAGGCCGTCCTCGAACGCGAACGCGAAGGGCCGCTCCGACCAGATCACTCGCCCGCGGTTCGACAGCAGCACCGGGCTGCTCTGGTTGGACGGCGCGGCGTCGCCGGACCCGTGCCCTACCGGCGAGCCGAGGTCGCGGGCGAACGGCCGTACGCCGAACGGCATCGCCAGGCCGTCCTCCGCGGCGCCTCCCCACCAGCGCTCGTCCGCCTCCAGAGCCAGCTCCAGCGCATCCCCTGCCTGCTCCAGGAGCGGGTCCGGCGGCAGGGCGGGCAGAGCGTGGGAAATCATCATCGTGCCTCTTCAGCGGGGTGGATCGACGAGACGCCACTCGCGATACGTATCGATCAGTCGGTACCGAAGCTAGAGGACTCCGCGGGCGAATGGCAAACAGGCGACCTGGCGGCGTCACCGGGCGGGCGGCGAACGCGACCGCCGTCGCGAGGGGGTCGACTACTGTATGGGGTCATGGCACGAGGAGCGGGCAGCGGTCGGACGGCCCCCACCAGCCGGGATGTGGCCGCGCTCGCGGGGGTCGCGCAGAGCACGGTCTCCGCGGTGATGAGCGGCAACCGCGCCGTCTCCGCCGAGACGCGCCGGCGCGTGGAAGAGGCCATGCGCGCGCTGCGCTACCAGCCCAACGCCGGCGCCCGGACGCTGCGCACGGCGAAGACGAACGTGATCGCGCTGATCGTGTACCTGGGACCGCAGATCGACGCGTCGGAGACGGTGCCGTACATCGACACGATCATCGAGGAGGCGCGCCGGGTCGACTACGACGTCGTGCTGAGCACCGTGCGCGAAGGGCCGGCGGGCCTCACCCGCCTGGCCGCCCGCTCGATCTGCGACGCCTTCATCCTCATGGACATCCAGACGTACGACGATCGGATCCCGGCGGCGGCCGAGCTGGGGCTGCCCGTCGTCCTCGTCGGCCGCCCGACGGACCCGCGGGGTCTCGACGTGGTCGACTTCGACACCCGGCGCTCGGCCGAGCTGCTCGTGGACGAGCTCGCCGCCACCGGGCACCGGCACGTCGCGGTCCTGGGCGAGCCCTCGGAGGATCCCGAGCCCTACCGGTTCGTGCAGGACTTCTACGCCGGGGCGCGCGAGCGCGCGGCCGGCCACGGCATCGGGCTGAGCGTCGTCCCGCGCCGGTCCAACACCTGGGACGGAGTCGTCGCCTGCGCGGATCGGCTGCTCGCCCGCCGCGACGACCGGCTGGGCCTGATCGGGCGTACGCCGCGGGTCACCGAATGGCTGGCCCGGCTGCTGCGGGAGCGGGATCTCGTACCAGGGCGGGACGTGTCGCTCGTGGGCGTCTGCACCGACGTCACCGCGCTGTCGTATGCCCGGCCGATCACGAATGTCTCACCTCGGCCCCGCGCGGTGTCGAGATTGGCGATGCGCCTGCTCCTCGAACGCCTCCAGGGCGCTGACGGGCCACCTCGCCTGGAGCTCGTCGAGCCCGAGGACCTGGTGCGGCGCGCCACGACGACCCTGTTCACGGACGTGCCATAGCCCCGACACACGATCGATACGTATCGCATTGATCGTGTCCTCGGACGAGTGGAGCGACAAACGCGGCGAACGCCTCGGCTGTGCCGGCACGGATGGCAGAAAATTTCCGGCATGTCCGTACACGTGAAGAATATTTGAGCAGAAGGCGCAAAAGTCTGGACCAACGACTCCCCGGCGGCGACGATTCGATCATCGATCGAAGACCGCGGATATGCCCGGGTGCCCGAAGTCCAGGGCGTGATCCCGGCTCAGAACGGCCGAGTGGCGGATCGTGTACCGGACGTCGATCGCGTCACGGTGGCAGGGAAGGGCTGGTCGCACCGTCGAGATCGTCTCCTCACCCAGCGAGACCCCCTGGGTTTTCGCGCCTCCGTTGGCACGCTGAGCACCGCACGGCTCGCTCAGCCAGCCGCCCCGTAAGCCCCTGGAGAAGCTTAATGGATCTGCCGGATGAGTTAGACCTGCCCGAATCCCGATGGAACGGCCTTCGAGAAACGCCACAGGAGCCGGATCGCCCGGACACGTCGTGGAATCGTTTCGCGAAGGAAGAGGCAAAGCCCGAATCGCGCTGGCCACGCAGGCTGGCGCCTGTTCTCTCGATCGTCCTGATGGTGGAGATGGCGTACGCCGTGCCCGCCTACGCGGCCCCGCGCTCGGCGCCGGCCGTGCAGAAGGAGGCGCCGGTGACGGGCACGAGGGTGCCCGTCAAGCCGCCGCTGGAGGATCCGGCCGGCAAGCAGGCGTGGAAGGCGCCACCGGGCGTCACCTGGCCCAAGCCGCAGAAGGCGGAGCTGGGCGGCGCCGCCGCCAGGACCCTGGCGGCCGGCTTCCCGGTGCGGCTGGCGCCGGGGACGGCCAAGGCGGCCCAGGCGGCGGCCCCGATCGGTGTCGAGCTGCTCGACACCGACCTGCTCGGCCTGGCGATGCGGGTCACGCCGGGGCAGGGGGTGGCGGCGACGGCCGCGGCCAAGCCGGTCAAAACCCGCGTGGAGGTGGACTACTCCGGCTTCCGGTACGCCTACGGCGGTGACTACGGCTCCCGGCTGCGCATGGTGAAGCTGGAGGAGTGCGCGCTCACCGGCGCGGCCGGCTGCGCTCAGCCGCAGCCGGTGAAGAGCGACAACGACGTCACGAGCGGCACGGTGAGCGCCGAGGTCGAGACCGGCGGCCTGTACGCGCTGACCGCGGCGGCGTCCGGCCCGTCGGGCGACCATGCCGCCACCTCGCTGGCGGCCTCGTCCGACTGGAGTGTGGGCACTCAGTCGGGCGACTTCACCTGGGGCTACGAGATGCGCACGCCTCCGGCGCTGGGCGGTGAGGAGCCGGGCGTGTCGCTGGGCTACTCCTCCCAGAGCGTGGACGGCCGCACCGCCTCCACCAACAACCAGGCGTCCTGGGCGGGGGAGGGCTTCGAGCTCAACCCGGGCGGCTACATCGAGCGCCGCTACAAGTCCTGCATGATCGACGGCAAGAAGACCGGCGACCTGTGCTGGGACCAGGACAACGCCACCATGTCCCTGGGCGACTCCTCGGTGGAGCTGGTCAAGGACGCCACCACCAAGCAGTGGCGGCCCAAGCGGGACGACGGCACCAGGATCGAGGCGCTGACCGGCGCCACGAACGGGGACAACAACGGCGAGTACTGGCGGGTCACCACGCCGGACGGCACCCAGTACACCTTCGGCCTGAACCGGCTGCCCGGCTGGGTCACCGGCAAGGCGGAGACCAGGTCGGTGCAGACGGTGCCGGTGTTCGGCAACAACAGCGGCGAACCCTGCTACAACAGCACCCCGGCCAACGCCTGGTGCCAGCAGGGCTACCGGTGGAACCTCGACTACGAGGTGGACACGCACGGCAACGCCACCACCTACTGGTACGAGCGCGAGACGAACTACTACGGCCGCAACATGAAGCCGGAGCTGGGCACCCAGTACGTGCGCGGCGCGTACCTGACCCGGATCGACTACGGCTACCTGAAGAGCGAGCTGTTCACCAAGGCGCCCGCGGCCCGGGTGGTGTTCGAGGTGGCCGAGCGCTGCCTGCCCAGCGGGACCGTCACCTGCGCCGCCGACCAGCTGAAGAAGGAGACCGCCGGCCACTGGCCGGACGTGCCCTTCGACCAGATCTGCGCCGCGGGGGTGACGTGCACCGACCGCCTGGCGCCGACGTTCTTCACCCGCAAGCGCCTGGCCAAGGTCACCACCCAGATCAGCAACGGCGCCGGCGCGTACAAGCCGGTGGACTCGTGGGCGCTGGCGCACCAGTTCCCCGCCTCGGGTGACGGCATGAGCCCGGCGCTGTGGCTGGCCTCGGTCCAGCAGACCGGTCACGTGGGCGGCACGATCACGCTGCCCCCGGTGAAGTTCACCGGCGTGCAGCTGCCCAACCGGGTGGACGCCCTTGAAGGGCGCGCCCCGCTGGTCAAGTGGCGCGTCCAGGCGATCAACAACGAGTCCGGCGGCGAGCTGCGGATCAACTACTCGGCGGCCGACTGCAAGCCGGGCGACGTCCCCACGGCGGACAAGAACACCAGGCGCTGCTTCCCGCAGCGCTGGGCCCCGCCGAACGAGGCCGAGGTCACCGACTGGTTCCACAAGTACCTGGTCACCCAGACCATCGAGGTCGACCGGGTCGCCGGCTCGCCGAACGTGGTCACCGACTACGAGTACCTCGACGGCGCCGCCTGGCACTACGCCGACAACATCCTGGTCAAGCCCGAGCACCGCACCTGGGCCGACTACCGCGGCTTCGGCCGGGTCCGCGTCCGCCAGGGCGACGGGCAGGACGGCAAGCGCACGCTGACGGAGTTCCGGTTCTTCCGCGGCATGCACGGCGACAGGCTGGCCGACGGCACCAGGCGGGTGGCCCAGGTCGAGGACACGGAAGGCGTCAAGCTGGACGACCTCGACCAGCTCGCCGGGTTCGAGCGGGAGGAGATCCTCTTCGACGGCGACGGCGGGGCGCTCCTGACCGCGACCGCGCAGGAGCCGTGGTCGGTCAAGACGGCCGAGTCCACGCAGGGCGGCGTCACCAAGGCCGCGCACGTGGTCCAGCCCAAGTCCATGGTCACCCGCACCGCGCTGCCCGGGGCCAGGTGGCGGCGTACCGGCGAGGACCGCTCGTACGACGCCAAGGGCCTGCTGCTCCAGGTGGACGAGAAGGGCGACCTGGCCAGCACCGAAGACGACGAGTGCACCCGCTACAGCTACGCCCGCAACGACACCTCCTGGATGCTCGACTACCCCAGCAGGGTCCAGACGGTCGCCGCCGGCTGCGGCACCGCGGTCTCCACGCTGGCCGCCGGTGAGGTGATCTCCGACGAGAAGATCCAGTACGACGGCCAGGCGAACGGCCAGCCGCCGACCAAGGGCGACGTGACCACGGTCCAGGAGCTCGTCTCGGCCGACGGCCAGACGATCACCGGCACCACCCGCACCTACGACGCCTACGGCCGCGAGACCAGCGAGACGGACCCGGTCGGCACCAAGTCCGTCACCACCTACAGCCCGGCCGCCGGGGCCCCGGCGACGGAGACCACGGAGACGAACCAGCTCGGCCACGTCGAGCGCACCCAGCTCGAACCGGCCTGGGGCGAGCCCATCGCCGAGATCGACGCCAACAACCGCCGCGTCGACATGGAGTACGACGCGCTCGGCCGCCTGATCAAGGTCTGGCAGGCCGACCGCAGCAAGGCGGCCGGGCAGTCGCCCAGCACCGAGTTCTCCTACACGGTGCGTACCGACGGGCCCAGCGTCGTCACCACCAGGACGTTGCGCGCGGACGGCGGCTACACCACCAGCCACGAGCTGTACGACGGCCTGATGCGCGAGCGCCAGACCCAGGAACCCGCGCCCACGGACGACCAGACGCAGGACCCGGCGCTACGCGACGGGCGCACGATCACCGACACCTTCCACAACTCCCAGGGCGAGGAGTACAAGGCCAACACCGGCTACTTCGCCACGGGCACGCCGTCCACCGACCTGCTGGCGGTGGCCGACTCCGCCGTCCCCAACCAGGTCGTGTCGTTGTTCGACGGCGCGGGGGAGGTCAACGCCGAGATCCTCAAGGTGAAGGGCGTGGAGAAGTACCGGGTGACGGCCAAGGAGGAGGGCGACCGGCTCCACGTCACCCCGCCGCCGGGCGGCACGGCGACGACCCGGATCGGTGACGCGCAGGACCGGCTGATCGAGCTGCGCCAGTACAAGGGCGCCACCCCGACCGGCGAGTACGACTCCACCAAGTACACCTACGACCACGCCGGCCGGCTGTCCACGGTGACCGACCCGGCGGGCAACGTCTGGCGCCACCACTACGACCTGCGCGGCCGGGAGATCAGGACGGAGGACCCGGACAAGGGCGTCACGACCACCACGTACAACGACGCCGACGAGATCGTCACCACCACCGACTCGCGCGGCAAGACCCTGTGGTACGGCTACGACGCCCTGGGCCGCAAGACGCAGATGCGCGAAGGCTCGGCGAGCGGCCCGCTGCTGGCCGAGTGGAAGTACGACGCGCTGGCCAAGGGAGAGCTCAACGCCAGCATCCGGTACGTGGACGGCCAGGCGTACACGGCCGAGATCAACGCCATCGACGCCGAGTACCGCACCCTGCGCCAGACCGTGACCATCCCGGCACGGGAGGGCAAGCTGGCCGGCTCCTACCAGCTCAACACCCGCTACACGCTCGACGACCAGGTCCAGTCGATCAGCTTCCCGGCCGCCGGCGGGCTGGCGGAGGAGCAGGTCGTCTACAGCTACGACGGGCTCAGCCAGCCGACCAAGGTCACCGGCCTGTCGGCGTACGTGAGCGCGGCCCGCTACTCCAAGCTGGGCGAGACCCTCCAGTACGAGCTGGGCGAGGGCACCAGGAAGACCTGGCTCACCTACACCCACGACGAGGGCACCCGCAGGCTGAGCAGCATGCGCCTGGACCGGGCCGGTGCCGCCGCCAGCGATCTGGACCTCAACTACACCTACGACGCGGCCGGCAACGTCACCAAGATCGCCGACAGGGCCGGCCAGGACACGCAGTGCTTCCAGCACGACCATCTGCGCCGGCTGACCTCGGCGTGGACGGCCACCGACGACTGCGCCAGTGGCAGCCCGCAGTCCGGCACGATCGGCGGCGTGGCCCCGTACGCGGTCAGCTACGCCTATGACGTCACCGGCAACCGTACCCAGGAGACCAAGCACGCCTGGGGCGGCACCGCGGGGAGCGTCCGCACCTTCACCTATCCCGCGGCGGGCGGCAAGCAGCCGCACGCGCTGCAGACCGTCGGGTCGGACCTGTTCGAGTACGACGCCGCGGGCAACACCACCAGGCGCAAGGTCGGCACCTCCGACCAGAGCCTGGTCTGGGACGCCGAGGGCAACCTGGAGTCGGTGACCGAGGCCGGCAAGACGACCTCGTTCCTCTACGACGCCGACGGCGACCGGTTGCTCCGCAAGACCCCCACCGACGCCACCCTCTACATCGACGACATGGAGCTGCGCCTCGACTACGCCAAGGACGCCGTCGAGCAGACCCGCTACTACACCATCGGCGGCGAGGCCATCGCGGTGCGCACGCCGGACAACCAGGTCTTCTTCATGGCCAACGACCACCAGGGCACCGCACAGGCCATGGTGAACGCCGGCACCGGAGACGTGGCCATCCGCCGGCAGACCCCGTTCGGCGAGGACCGCGGGACACCACCGTCCTGGTGGCCGGGACAACGCGGCTTCGTCGGCGGCACCAAGGACGCGACCACCGGGCTCGTCCACCTCGGCGCCCGCGAGTACGACGCCACGAACGGCCGCTTCCTGTCGGTCGACCCGATCATCGACGAGAGCGATCCGCAACAGCTCAACGCCTACGCCTACGCCAGCAACAGCCCCGTCACCATGAGCGACCCCGACGGTCAGCTGGTCTGGTTCGTCGTCGGCATCGCGGCGCGGCTCGCGGCGCGCGCCATCGCCAGGAAGCTGGCCCAGGCGGCGGCCAGGCGGGCCGCGCAGGCCGCCGCCAGGCGGGCGGCGCTCGCCGCGGCGCGGCGCAGGGCCGCGGAAGCGGCCAGGAGGCGGGCCCTGGAGGCGGCCAGGCGCAGGGCCGCCGAAGCGGCCAGGAAGAAGGCGGCTGAAGCGGCGAGGAAGAGAGCCGCGGAAGCCGCCAAGAAGAGGGCGGCGCAGGCGGCCAGGAAGAAGGCCGCGCTGGCCAGGCAGCGGGCGGCCGCCGCGGCGGCCAGGCGGCGGGCCGCGGCGGCAGCGCGCCGGGCGGCGGCGGCCAGGCGACGGGCCGCGGCCGCGCGCAGGGCGGTGACCAGGCGTGCGAGCAGGCCCCGGAGCACGGTCAGGCATCGGCCCGCCGTCCGTCCGACCAGCCGCAGGGCGGTCCAACGGCAGTCCCCGCCCAAGGCACAGCGGAACCCGCCGAACACCGGCCAGAGCCAGTCGCGCGGGCTGACCGACGCGCAGAGACGCTCGGTCGACGAGCAGTTGGGGAGGGTCCATCCCACAGGCTCCCACCAGGGGAGCGCCCGGAAATACACGGAAACGATAGCTGACCAGGGCACCGGGCACGGCCCGGCCTCCAAGCCGTACACGTCGGACACCCCGTCCTCGAAGACGCCGACGATCCTCTGGCGCCTCTGGCAGGTCCTCAGGCCGCTGGAGCCCCCGGGGTAGCCACGCCGGGTGGCCAGGCGTGATGAGGAGCGGAGCTCCCGCCCGGACGGTGTCGACAAGACCACCGTCCGGTGCGGGAGCTCCGTTGCCGTACGGCTCAGTCCACGAGA
This sequence comes from Nonomuraea sp. KM90, assembly GCF_052246675.1. Taxonomy (NCBI): domain Bacteria; kingdom Bacillati; phylum Actinomycetota; class Actinomycetes; order Streptosporangiales; family Streptosporangiaceae; genus Nonomuraea; species Nonomuraea sp. KM90. The sequence continues at coordinate 28,519 of NZ_JBQQCB010000076.1, forward strand.
TCCACGGGGGTGCCGTCATCGCGCAGGCCGGCGACGAACTCCGCCGCCCGGGTACTTGGCGCCGTAGTCGTCGCCGGGGAACAGGTAGGGGGCGAAGCCCTTCAGCGGCCGCCCCACCGGCGTGGGGGCGTAGGGGTAGGTGTGGGTGGTCAGCGTCGTGTCGGATATGATTAGGCCTTGACAAAATATCGATAGCTCGCATCATTATTACCGACGACCGGCCCCATGGAACGCCGGCGAGTGGCTGTCGACAGGGAGCGCCCATGCAAGCGGTTGGGACACGACTCGATGCCGGGACCGACCGGCGTCAAGGGTTTCTCGGCCGCCAGGGCCGCCAGGGCCGCCCGCGGCGACGGCGGGACGATCGCCGGGTCGCGTGGTTGTTCCTGCTGCCGGTGATCTTCGGTTTCGCGGTCTTCTACGCCTACCCGACGGTCCGGGGCGTCTGGTACTCGCTCACGGACTACAGCCTGCTGGCCGACCCGAAGTACGTCGGCGCGGACAACTACCGGCAACTGGTCAGCGACGGGCAGTTCTGGAACGCGCTCAAGGTCACGGGCTACTACGTGGTCGTGAACATCGTCTCGCAGACGCTGCTCGCGCTCGGGCTGGCCGCGCTGATGCACCGGCTGACCCGGTCGGTCGTCCTGCGCGCGACGCTGCTGGTGCCCTGGCTGGTGCCGAACGTGACGATCGGCCTGCTGTGGGCCTGGCTGCTGGATCCCGAGCTCGGGTTCGTCAACCACCTCGTCGGCCTGACCGGGCTCGACACGACCCTCTCCTTCAACTCGCCGGACTGGGCGATGCCCCTGGTGGCTCTGGTCAACACCTGGACCTACACGGGCTACACCGCGCTGCTGCTCTACGCGGGGATGCTGCAGATACCGCCACACCTGTACGAGGGCGCGGCGATCGACGGCGCGGGCGAATGGCGCATGTTCCGCTCGATCACGCTGCCGCTCCTGCGGCCGATCCTGGCGCTGGTGCTGGTGGTGTCGCTGATCGGCTCGTTCCAGATCTTCGACACGGTCGCGGTCGTGTACGGCGGCAAACCGCCCATCCCGGAGGCCCGGGTCATCTACTACTACATCTACCAGCGGGCGTTCACCTACTTCGACATGGGATACGCCTCCGCCCTGGCGATGGTCCTCGTGGTCATCCTCGGCGTGCTGACGACCATGCAGTTGCGGATGCTGCGCGCGTCGCGTTCGGACCTGGGTTAAGGAGCCTTCGGATGTTCTCCGGAATGAGAGTCGGCAGGAGGGCCGCCTGGCTCGCCCTCATCGTCGCGGTCGTGCTCACCGTCTTCCCCTTCTACTGGATGGTCCGCACGGCCCTGACCCCGGCGGGCGACCTCTACACCAACTCGACCGCGCTGTGGCCGGACAACCCCACGCTGATCAACTTCGCGCGGGTGCTGGGTCTGGTGGACGCCGAGACGGCCAGGGCCGCGGGCGGGTCGGGCGCGCAGCTGAACTTCCTGCTGTACACGATGAACTCGATCATCTACAGCGGGCTGATCGCCGCCGTGCAGACCTTCTGCTGCGCCATGGCGGGCTACGCCTTCGCCCGGCTGCGCTTCCCGGGCAGGGACCTGGCCTTCGCCGTCATCATCGCCGCGCTGATGGTGCCGCCGATCTTCACGATCCTGCCCAACTTCGTGCTGGTCAAGCAGCTGGACCTGCTGAACACCCTTCCGGGGCTGGTCCTGCCCAGCCTGCTGATGACGCCGTTCGCGGTGTTCTTCCTGCGCCAGTTCTTCCTGTCCATCCCCCGGGACGTGGAGGAGGCCGCGACGCTGGAGGGCATCAGCCGGTGGGGGATGTTCTGGAAGATCGTCCTGCCCATGAGCCGCGGCCCGCTGATCACCATCGGGCTCACCACGATCGTGTGGAGCTGGAAGGACTACCTGTGGCCGCTGCTGGTGGGCAAGGGTGAGGACACCCGGGTGCTCACCGTCGGGCTGGGCGTGTTCCTCCAGCAGTCGCCGAACCGGGGGCCGGACTGGACCGGGCTCATGGCCGGATCGGTGCTGTCCGTCATCCCGGTGCTCATCCTGCTCGTCTTCCTGGGCAAGCGGCTGGTGCAGTCGATGAACTTCTCCGGCATCAAGTGACGAAGCGGGGTGCGGCCGGCGCCGCACCCCTTTCGTGGTGACGTCAGGAGGCCCGGATCCGCCCGAGGGTCAGCCAGCCGGGAACGGTCGTGTCCTGGCCGGCGTTGGCGAAGCGCAGCGGCATGCCGTTCTGCAGCGGGTTGGCGGCCCGCAGGACCAGCGTGTACTCGCCCTTCCGCAACCCGTCGGCCGGTCCGTCGAAGGGCAGGGCGGCGGTGAGCTCGGCCGGCTCGCCGGGCATGACGCGGGTCAGCTTCCAGGACGTCGTCCAGGTGCGGGCGATCCGCCCGTCCCGGCCGACCGCGGCCACCTGGACGGGCCAGTCGTAGGAGAACGGGGCGACGCCGTCGTTGCGGATCCGAACGGCGACGTCGAGGCCGCCGCGCCGCTGCTCGGTCCGCACCGCGGTGACCCTGAGCTCGTAACCCAGTGACTTCGCGCCCTTCAGCGCCTGGTCGTAGGCGGCGCCGGTGTACCCGGGGCTGAAGGCGTAGTGGTTGAGCAGCCAGGTGGCGTGGGTCTGGGCGACGCTCGTAGCGAAGTCCTTGTCCCCGTCGCCGGGACAGTCCATCGGCGTGTTGAACAGGCAGCCCTGGAGCTCGGGCCGCAGCTCGCCGGCGACCGTGTTGGTCCGCCACTTGTCGGTGGTGCCGGCCTGCCGCATCAGGTCCATGAAGTGCCAGCCGGGGCCCGGCAGGGTGGAGTAGGCGAAGGAGTCGTCGTGGTAGCCCAGGTCGTGTTCCTTGTTGTCGGCACCGGGGTAGCGGACCATGAGCCTGGTCCGGTCGAACGCCTTGTCGTAGGCGTCCAGCACCCTGAGCTGCTCGGCCGGGGACGCGAACCAGTTCTCCGTGCCGGGGTCCCCGTTGTGCGGCCAGGTGTGCCACTCGCCCCAGAAGCCCAGCAGGCCGAGCTGGACGAACCCGATCCGCGGGTCACCGTCGTAGCGGCGGCCGAGCGCGGCGATGAACCGATCGAGCGCGGCGGTCAGATTCGGGTCGTCGTAGTCGGGCGACACGCTCTGCCCGTTGTTGCCGAAGTCGTCGTACGGCCGGGTCAGCAGGTTCTGGTCGAGCAGGAACTGCGGGATGCCGCTGGGCTTGCCCGGATAGTCCAGGTAGAAGCGGAAGGCCGCCTGGTGGCCACGGGCGGCGATGGCGTCCAGCTGCTCCTCCAGCGCCCGCCAGTCGAACCGGTGCGCACCGGTCATCACCGCGTTCAGCGGTAGGTAGAACCACTCCATCGAGTGGGGGAACGTCGTATAGGCGCCGGCGTAGGGGATGAAGCCCTCCAGCGGGTTGGCGTCCGGGGCCTCCGCCGCCGCCAGGTTCCGCCAGCCCGGCTGGGCGGCCGAGGCCGAGCTCGGGGTGGGCAGCGCCGTGACGGCCGCGGCCAGGAGGGCGACGAGCGCCATCCGGGCAGGTCGGCCGGTCGGAGAGTGGACCATCGAAGCCTCCACGTGACGATTGCCAAGGCATTATGAGCTGGCCTTGACAAATTTTCGATGAGCCACATCATTATTCGAGAGAGCCAACAAGGCAAGAGGGAACTTCTCGGGCCCTCGGCCCCATCCCCCAGGAAGAGGCACCTCGATGATCAATAGGAAGCGGGTCGGAGCGGCGCTGCTGTGCGCGCTGCTGGCGGGCACCACGCTCACCGCGTGCGGCGGTTCCGAGACGGGCGAGCCGGCGGGCGGTGACGGGGGCGGCAAGGTCACGCTCGACTACTGGCTGTGGGACGACAACCAGATGGCCTCCTACCAGGCCTGCGCCGACGCCTTCCAGAAGGCGAACCCGAACATCACCATCAAGATCACCCAGACGGCCTGGGCGCAGTACTGGCAGAACCTGACCACGCAGCTGGCGGCCGGCGAGGCCCCGGACGTGTGGACCAACCAGGTGTCGTACTACCCGCAGTTCGTCTCCAGCCAGCAGATCCTCGACATCCAGCCCTACGTCGACGCCGACAAGGTCGACCTGACCCAGTACCAGGACGGGCTCGCCGACCTGTGGACCAAGGACGGCAAGCGGTACGGGCTGCCCAAGGACTGGGACACCGAGGCGGTCGTCTACAACGCGGAGATGCTCGACAAGGCCGGCGTCAAGCCCGCGGAGCTGGCCGACCTGACCTGGAACCCCACCGACGGCGGCACCTTCGGGGAGATCATCGCCAAGCTCACCGTCGACGAGAAGGGCCGCAACGGCCTGGACCCGGCCTTCGACAAGGACAACGTCGCGGTCTACGGGTACCAGCCGGAGTGGAACGACGGCTCCCAGGGCCAGAACGGCTGGGGCGAGCTGGCCGCCGCCAACGGCTTCACCTACCTCGACAAGAACCCGTGGGGCACCCAGTACAAGTACGACGACCCCAAGCTGATCGAGACCATCAGCTGGTACAAGGCACTGACCGACAAGGGGTACGCGCCCCGCTTCGACAAGCAGTCGACGCTCGGCATCGACGCCGTGATGAACTCCGGGAAGGCCGCGCTCACCATCGCCGGCTCCTGGACCATCAACACGTACCTGGGTGACGGCGCCAAGCAGAAGTTCGCGCTCGCGCCGCTGCCCGTCGGGCCGGTCGGGACCCGCAAGAGCGCCATCAACGGCCTCTCGGACGCCATCTGGGCGGGCACCGAGAACAAGGACGCCGCGTGGAAGTGGGTGAAGTACCTCGGCTCGACCGACTGCCAGGACGTGGTGGCCGGCAACGCCGTCGTGTTCCCCGCGATCAAGACCTCGGCGGAGAAGGCGCTGGCCGCCCACAAGGCCAAGGGCCGGGACGTGCAGGTGTACGTGGACTACACCAAGACCCCCGGCGGCACGTTCCTCCTGCCGATCACCGAGCACGGCACCGAGATCAGCCAGATCGTGCAGGACGCCCTGCAGGCGGTCATCCTCGGCCAGATCGAGCCCGCCGAGGCGCTGAAGAAGGCCAACCAGCAGGTCAACAGCCTGTTCGCCTGATCGTTCCGTCCTCTGCCCCGTCCGGCGGGATCCGCGCCGCACTTCCGCCGGACGGGCACTGCTGCTCGAAGGAGAACCATGCCCCTGCTCGTCGACCTGGCCGGTCGTGAATTCGCGGTCGAGCTCACGGGTTCCGAGCCCCCCACGCCCGTCGCCGGCGGTCTCGTCCTGCCGCCCGGCCGGGTCGCGATCCTGCACGGCCTCGCCGACGCCCTGTTCTACCGGCACGGCCAGAACTCCTGGAGCCCGTGCGGGTGGCGCCGCCTCAGCGAGCCCCCCTTGCGGATCGCCGACCCCCAGCGGCGCCTGACCGCGGACGACACGGTCTGGGACGACCCGGCCCGCCACCACTCCTCGGCCGTGGCCGCGCTGCAGGGCGCAGACGGGCAGGTGCTGCTGCTGGGCTCACTCGGGCTGGGCACCCCGCGCCTGGCCGCCGACCACGACACCCTGGCCGGCTGGTGCGAGGACGACGGGGCCCCCTGGTTCCTCGCCTACGGTCCCGAGCAGGAGGTCTTCGCCCACTACACCGACCAGCTCGCGGCCCGGCTGGGCAGCAGCGACCGGCAGGCCGGCAACGTGTGGTGCACCTGGTACGCGTACTACGAAGGCATCAGCGAGGAGGCGCTGAACAAGGACATCGCCGCGCTGGCGGGCCTCCCGTTCGACGTCGTCCAGATCGACGACGGCTGGGAGCTGGCCGTCGGTGACTGGGAGCCCAACCACAAGTTCCCCTCCGGCATGCGCGCCCTGACCGAGCGGATCAGCGCCGCCGGTATGAAGGCGGGCCTGTGGCTGGCGCCGTTCATCGTGCTGCCCACGTCGGCGACGGCCCACGAGCACCCCGAGTTCCTGCTGCGGGACGCCGACGGGCAGCCGGTCGTCGCCGGGCACAACTGGGGCACCTCCTACTGGGCCCTGGACCTCACCCACCCCGGCGTCCAGGAGCATCTCAGCCGGATGATCCACCGGGTCGTGCACGAGTGGGGTTTCACCTACCTCAAGCTCGACTTCGTCAACGCCGGCGCGGTCCCCGGCGTCCGGCACTCCGGGGCGCCCCGCGAGCAGGCCTACCGGGACGCGCTCGCCCTGATCCGGCGCGTCGCGGGCCCGGAGGTCTACCTGCTCGGCAGCGGCGCCCTGCTGCTGCCCTCGCTCGGGCTGGCCGACGGGCTGCGCAGCGGCCCCGACGTCGCCCCGCTGTGGACCAACTACGCCAGCGACGACCCCTCGGACGCCATGGCCTACAACGCCGTCGTGAACACGCTGCACCGGCTGTGGCAGTCGCGCCTGCTCCAGGTCGACCCGGACATCGTGTACTTCCGCAGCCGGCTCAACCTGCTCACCGAGACGCAGAAGGGCTGGCTGCAGGACCTGGCCACGATCTGCGGCTTCAAGGCCGTCTCCGACCCGCCGTCGTGGCTCAACGCCGACGAGCTCGAACACCTGTCGGCCTACCTGGCCGAGCAGCCGGAAATCGTCCCGACCGGCCGGTACAGTTTCGCCATCGACGGCCGTGCCGTCGATTTCGCCACTGCGCTGGACCCGGGACAGCAGTATCCGATCACGTGACAGGGCCGTTAGAATTACGCTATAACGAAGCATAATTGGGGGGTTGGGGTGCCCGAGGCGGCCGGAGCCGACGTCAGCAGACTCCGCGAGATCAACTCGCTCAGCATCGTCCGGGCGATGCGGGGTCAGCCACCCGCCACCGTCACCGAGCTCGCCACCCGCACCGGCCTGTCCCGGCCCGGCACCGACGTCGTGGTCCGCGGGCTGGTCACCGACGGATGGGTGCAGGTCGTCGAGCCCGACGGCAGCAGCGTCGGCCGCCCCGCCCGCCGCTACCGCTTCAACGCCGGCGCCGGGCACGTGCTCGGCGTCGACGTCGGCGGCCACAAGATCCTTGTCCTGCTCGCCGACCTCGAAGGGCAGGCAGGTGCTGCACAGCCACCGGCTCCCGGTCGAGCCCGACGCCGACCCCGCCGCGCGGCTCCGGGCCGTCGACGCCGCCATCACCCAGTGCCTGTCGGACGCCGGGATGCGGCCCGACCAGATCTGGGCGGTGACGGTCGGCGTGACCGGCCCGGTCGACGCCACCGGTCGCACCACGCTGTTCACCCCGCTGCCGGGCTGGGCGAGCGTCTCACCCGCCGAGCACCTCTCGGCCCGCTTCAGCTGCCCGATCCTGGTCGAGAACGACTGCAAGCTCGCCGCCGTCGCCGAGCGGTGGAAGGGCGCCGCGCAGGACGCCGACGACATCGTCTACCTGCTGGCGGGCATGCGGACCGGCGCGGGCCTCATCCTCGACGGCACCCTGCGGCGCGGGTACGGGGGAGCGGCCGGCGAGATCGGCGCCCTCAAGGCGGTCCGCTGGCTCGCCGCCCCCTCCCACATCGAGAACTGCCCGGGGGTGCCCGAGGACATCCACCCCAATGACAAGGCCGCCTGGGTCTTCGAACGCGCCCGCGAGGGCGACCAGCACGCCCGCACCGCGCTCCGCCGCTACGTCAAGGACCTGGCGGTGGGCGCCGCGGCCCTCGTGCTGACCCTCGATCCGCAGGTCGTCATCCTCGGCGGCGGCTACTCCCGCTCCGCGGACCTCCTCATCGAGCCCTTCGAGCGCGAGCTGGGCCGCCTCTGCCTGCGCGTCCCCGAGATCCGGGCGTCAAATCTCGGCGCGGACAGCGTCGCCCTCGGCGCGCTGCGCGTCGCCCTGGACCAGGTCGACGCGCGACTGTTCACCGACGGGATGCCCGCCCCGATCACCCTCCAGGCCTGACTCGCACGTCCCGATCGCCGGATACCTGGCCTGGACCTCCTGCTCGGATCATGCCCGCCCGGCGCCGGGCCCGACCGGCTCGGCAGCGGCCGCGTCGGGCCGGAACAGCGCCCCGAGCGCCAGGCGGCCGGCCCGGCGACGACCGGCGCGCCGGTCCACAGCTCGGGCACGGCAGGCAGGCCGCCGCCGGTGGCCGAGGCGATGCCGATGCACAGCGACCAGGTGGCGAAGGCCGACAGCCCGGCGAAGGTCCAGTAGGCGGCGCGCCGCTCACCGACGGCCGCAGCAGTCGGATCAGCAGGTCGCTCACGAACCCGGATGAGGTCTCCGCGGGGTGGTGGGGGCCCGGCCCGCTGGGCGCCACCGCTGCCGACGCCTGCTGGGCGGGGCCGATCACGCTGTCTCGGCGCTGAGGGCCTGCGCCACCGGCCGGCGCGCCGCCAGGCGTGCGGGCAGGGCGGTGAGCACCGCCGTGGCCAGGAGGATCGCGAGCGCGGCGCCGCACATCCAGGAGAAGGGCGGTGCGGTCGCGTTCCTCGCGCTGAAAAGCCAGAACACGGCGATGCCCATGGGGATGCCGACGATGGCGCCGGGCAGGGCGGGCAGCAGCTGGGCGGCGGACAGCCCCGCGGAGATCTGCCCCGGGGTGGCGCCGAGCGTACGCGCGATGGCCATGTTCGCCCGGGCCTCCATGGCAGTGGTCCAGGTGAACGTGATGGTGTTCACGACGGCGAGTGCGATCAGCAGGATGGTGACGGCCAGCATCAGCCGGCGGTCGAGCTCGCCCCGCAGGTTGGGCAGGGCGGAGGAGCCGTGCAGGCCGTAGCCCCGCTCCGCCTGGGCGTAGAGGGCCAGCAGGGCGATGATCGCGATCACCGTCGTGGCGGTGGAGCACGCCTGCAGTACGGCGCGGCCCGGCCGGCGGGCGGTCAGCCGCAGCCCGAGCAGAAGCGGCGTGGGCAGCAGCGCGGACAGCGCGGTGAGCCAGGGCCGGTGACGGGGCTGGTGCGCGGTGGCGGTCAGCGCCGTGACGGTCGCCGTACGTACGGCCCGCAGCGTGGGACGCAGCGTGGACAGCACCGCCACCGCCACGGCGAGCACGGTCGCCGCGGCGACGGTGGCGCCGGTCAGCCCGGCGGCGTCGCCGATCCGGCTGGCGGTGGGGCTGGCGATGGCGGGCGCGGTCAGGCGGGCGATCAGCAGCCCGAGCGCGTCGCCGGCCAGCGCCAGCGCCAGGTACTCGGTGAGCAGGACGGTGGCGATCAGGCCCGGGGTGGCGCCGACGGCCTTGAGCAGCCCTGCCCGGCGCGTCTGCTCGACGGCGCGGCCCGCGGCCAGCGCCGCCACTCCGGTGATGGCCAGGAAGCTGAGCAGCCAGCTACCGATGACCAGGATCGGCTGGCTGTTCCTGAGGATGACCATGTCCTGTTCGGCCTTGAACTGCCAGGAGTGGAAGTTGATCCTGATGGTGGCGCCGCGGTGGGCTTCGCGGAAGGCGTCGGTGGCGGCGGGGTCGCGCAGCTTGAGGTCCAGGGCCGAGGTCACCGGGAGATCCTGGGACGACGCCAGCGTCCGGGCGTCTGATGCGGTCATCCAGGCCAGTCCGGTGTAGTCGCTGGGGCCGCCGCCCGGGCCGATCTGCGCCGCCCAGGGGTAGATGGAGGTGGCCGCGGTCACGGCGATCCCGACGACGGGGTACGACCGGCCGGCGATGGTGACGCGGTCACCGACGCCGATGCCCAGCGCGGTGGCGAAGCCCCGTTCGACCACCGCGCCGCCGGGCCGTACCCAATGACCCGAGGTCACCAGCGGCCGGTTGACCGTGCCGGGCGTCTCGGCGAAGCCGTGCACCACCACCGGGGACGACGTGGAGCCGCGCGTGGTGAGGTTGGCGTAGACGATGCGATAGGGGCCGTGGTGGGCGACCACTTCGGGAGCGTTCGCCAGCGAGGCCAGGGCCGAGGTCACGTCGGGGCCCGTGTCGCCGGAGACCGCCACCACGTCCGGCCCGGCGGTGGCCGCGCGGGTCTGCTCGTACAGCGCGTCGCTCACGCCGCGCAGGGACAGGCCCAGTGCCATCGTGGCGGTGGCCACGGTCACGGCGAGCAGGAGCATCACGGCCTGGACCCGGTGCCGCCGCACGTCAGCCAGCACCAGACGTATGACGAGCACGATGGAGCCCATGACGTTCAGCCCTCCAGCCCGATCAGCCCGCCGAGTCCGCGCGGGTGGGCGCCGGCCAGCCGGGTGTCGTCGACGAACATCCCGTCGCGCATCGAGATCAGCCGATCCGCCGTGGCCGCCACCCGCTCGTCATGCGTGACGATCACGAAGGTCTGCCCCGCGGAACGCAGCTCCTCGAAGATCCTCAGCACGTCGAGGGTGGCCGCGGTGTCGAGGTTGCCGGTCGGCTCGTCGGCCAGGATGACCAGCGGCTCGTTGACCAGCGCGCGGGCGATGGCGACCCGCTGACGTTGACCGCCGGACAGCTGCGACGGCAGATGCCGGGCCCGGTTGGCGAGCCCGACCCGTTCCAGCAGCAGGCCCGCGCGCCGCCTGGCCTGGCGGCGCGAGCGCCCGGCCAGCAGCGCGGCCAGCTCCACGTTCTCCGCCGCCGACAGCTCCTCCACCAGATGGAAGGCCTGGAAGACGAACCCCACCGACCGGCGCCGCAACCGCGCCAGGGCCCGCTCGCTCAGGGTGTCGACGCGCCGCCCGGCCACCCACACCTCCCCGCCGGTGGCCCGCTCCAGGCCGCCCAGCAGGTGCAGCAGAGTGGACTTCCCGCAGCCGCTGGGCCCCATCACCGCCAGCATCTGTCCCTGAGGCACCTCCAGGTCGACCTCGTCCACCGCGCGGACCCGGCTCTGCCCCTGACCGTGCGTCTTCACCAGGCCGCAGGCCCGGACCGCGGCACTCGACACGTTCATCCACCCTCAACTTCGTCATCGACCTTGGACCAGGCCCGCTCGCAGGCATCCAGCCAGCGCAGGTCCGCTCGCAACCGCAGCGCGACCCCTTCCAGCAGCAGGCCGGCGCCCGACCCCGCCGGCTCGGCCAGTGCCGCCTGCTGCGCCTCACGCAAGCGGCGCAGCAGCTCACGGCGCTGCGCCGCCACCAGCTCCACCGGGTCGGCCAGCCGGGCCGCCGCGGCGGCGGCGAGCTTGAGATGGAACTCCGCCAGGTCCGGTTTCGGCCAGCCCACCTCGGCCAGCCAGGCCGCCACCCGCTGCTGCCCGGCCGGCGTCAGCGCATAGACCTTGCGCTCCGGCCGCTCGGGCAGGCCGTCCGCCCGCTCGCAGACCACGAGCCCCGCTCGCTCCAACCGGGCCAACGTCACATAGATCTGACCGCGGTTCATCGACTCACCCAGCGGGCCTAGGCTGCGCCGCAGCCGAGCGTGCAACTGGTACCCGTGCGACGGCTCCTTGGCGAGCATCGCCAGCACTGCGTCCTGCACTCCTGCCCCCTAACGGTTGGCCAATAGATAGCGGTTATCCGTGGGAGGTGTCAAAACGGTACATCTGGCGATGTCCTGACCGGCCCGCCGTCAGCCGGGCTCCTGGTCCTGCCCGGACGCTCGCCTGACCGTGACCTGTCCTCGCGATGGCTCAGACATCGGCACTGTTCCGGGTGTGCCGGGTGACGGCGTGTTCCAGGCCGTCGAGGATGGCGCGCAGGCCGAACTCCTGCGTCGTGGTGGCCGAGGGGGCGGCCTGGGTGGTGGCCAGCAGCGGGAAACGGTCGGCGTTGAGGAGGAGCAGGTCGCGCATGATCGAGGTGGCACTGCCGCCCGTCCAGGTCTGAGTGCCGGGAGTGGCGGCCGCGTGGGTGGCGCGGATGTGGTTGGACACCAGCATGACCGCCTCCAGCCGTTCGCGTTCGGTCAGGGGGGTGTCGGCCAGGGCGCTGAGGGCGCTTTCCGGCCAGCCGGTCTCGCGTGGGCCCATGACGCGGTCGCCCACGGTGACCGACGGCAGCCAGGGGTGGCGCCGCCAGGCGGCGGACAACTGGCGCGCGTACTCTTCCAGCCTGGCCCGCCAGCCGGTCACCCCGCCCAAGTCGGGGGGTGTGCCGACCGCCGCCTCGATCATGACGGCTATCAGCTCTGACTTGCCGTTGACGTAGCGGTACAGGGCCATCTTGGTGAGACCGAGCTCGGCGGCCACCCGCTGCATGGAGACGGCCTCCAGCCCTTCGGTGTCGGCGACCTTCACGGCGATGTCGGCCACCTGGGCGACGTCGAAGGCGGGCCTGGGGCCTCTGCTACGCGGTTTCCGCTGGCCCCACAGCAGTTCGGCCACTGCCCTCGGATCCTCGTTGGCCGACATCGCGCCCTCCCACTTGTCATCTCCCCAAAACTGTATCTATGATACACAGTGTCCTAGAGACACAGTTACTCCCCGGAGCGTGGGAGCAGAATCTGGGGCGGCGATGACAGAATGCCGCGACCCGACCTTCGTTTCCGGACCGCCGACGACAACCGACCCCGATCACCGAAGGGGCATCAGTCATGTCACTCGCCCGCGTCCACAACTTCTCCATCTCACTCGACGGCTTCGGCACCGGTGAGGGTCAGAGCCACGACGCACATTTCGGTCACGCCGGGCAAAGGCTGCACGAGTGGATGTTCGCCACCCGGTGGTGGCGGCACAAGAGGGACGGCCAGTCCGGTGGCACCGGCGGAGTCGACGACGCCTTCGTCCACCAGCACAGTGCGGGAATCGGCGCCGAGATCATGGGTGCCGGGAAGTTCGGCCATCCCGGGTGGCACGAGGACCCGGAGTGGAAGGGCGCGTGGGGTCCCAACCCGCCGTTCCACACGCCGGTCTTCGTCCTCACCCATCACGTGCGCCCGTCCATCGAGATGGAGGGCGGCACGACCTTCCACTTCATCGACGCCTCGCCTGCCGAGGCGCTCGAGGCGGCCCGCAAGGCTGCGGACGGCCTGGACGTACGCATCGGCGGGGGCCCCACCGTGATCCGCGACTTCCTTGCCGCCGGGCTCATCGACCACCTGCACACGGTGGTGGTCCCGATCCTGCTCGGCCGAGGCGTACGCCTCTGGGACGGACTGGAGGGCCTGGAGAAGGACTACGAGGTCGAGTCCATCTCCTCCGCCAGCGGAGTCACGCATGTGACGTTCACCCGTGCGGGTGTCTGAACCGCCTCGGCCGAGAACCCGGGCGGCCGGCAGGGCTCCAGGGCCTCGCCACCACCCTGCCGGACCAGGCCATCGCCCGGAGCGCCGCGCTGAAGACCCTGCGCGGCCTGACCGCCCGCGGACCTTCATCGACGAGGCGAGGCCGCCGGCCCGGCGGGTCGCCTGCCCGGTGCCGGCCGTGTGCGCGGGGAACCAGACGGCCACCTCGTACGATCCGGCGGGCAGGCGCGCCGTCCAGGTGGCCGCCGAGCTGAACCGGGTGCCGGAGCCGTCGAAGCCCTTGTAGACGCCGGGGGTCGCGGTGAGGCCGGCCGCTCCGGTCAGGCTTCCGGCCGGCTGCCCGGAGACGGGATGGCCGCGGCGGCCCGCGGCGGCGTTCAGCCGGATCGCGCGGCAGACGGTGACGCGATGGACTCGCGGCTGCGCAGGGGCATGGGGACCCGGTGCACCTCGCCCGGTCGATCAGGGTCCGTGGCGTCGTTGTCGATCTCGGTGAACAGCACGTCGACGGCCTTGCGGCCGAGCTCGTAGTGCGGCAGCGCCACGGTCGTCAGCCGCGGCCGGATCCACGAGGCGATGGGGTGGTCGTCGAAGGAGACGACGGACACGTCGTCCGGAACCTTGAGCCCGGCATCGTCGAGCGCCTGGTAGGCGCCCATCGCGATGCGGTCGTTGAAGCAGATCAGCGCCCGTGGACGCGCGGTCTCCAGGAGTTCCCGCGTCGCGGTGAAGCCGTGTTCCGGCTGCCAGTCGGGGCAGGTACGACCGCCCGCCACCTTGACGCCCGCCTCGCCGAGCGCCTCCCGGATGCCGACGAGCCGTTCCACCGCCGCGACGCTTTCCGGGGGAACGTCGCGGATGCCGGGGCCGGCGCCGATCAGGTGGATGCCGTCGCGGTGGCCGGCGTCGAGCAGGACACGGGCCGCGCGGCGGCCGGCCTCGACCTCGTCAGGGAGGATGGCCGGCAGGGGAGTGGGCTGTTCGGGCAGCGCGTTGAGCAGCACGGCGGGGGCGGCCGTGATCGACTTGGGCACCTTGATGGTCCGGGTGAACATCGAGGCCAGAATCAGCCCGTCCACCTGGCGGTCGTGCATGGCCTGCAGCAGCAGGCGCTCGAGCTCGGCGTCCCCCTCCGTCTCGCCGATGAACAGCATGAAGCCACGCTCGCGGGCGGCCTCGAGCGCACCCTTGATCATGTCGCCGGCCAGCCGTGAGGTGGCGACTGTGTCGGAGATGAAGCCGATCGTCCGGGATGTGCCCGTACGCAGGCCCACGGAGACGATGTTGGGCCGGTACTGCAACTCGTCGGCGGCCCGCACGACACGCTGCTCGACGTCTTGAGAGATCCGCAACTCGCGCCCGCGGCCCGACAGCACCAGTGAGGCGGTCGTGCGGGAGACGCCCGCGGCTTTGGCCACATCGGCCAGCGTGACCCGTCGTGGGCTCACCCAGAACCTCCGATCGTCAAGAGTGCGTTACGGGGGGTTGACATCGTACGACGCGCGTGGTGAGACTATCGGGCGCTAACCCGATTTAGCAACGGAGTCGGGACATCAGCCCGGTGCCGATTGTCCCAGGCAGCAGAGGAGATGCACATGGCTCGTCGAGTCCGCCCCGGCAGGTCCGGGGCCGCGCTTGTGATCGCCATGGGGACGCTGGCCGCCGCCTGCGCGGCACCCGGCGGCAACAGTCCGCAGCCCGCGGCCACCAGCGCCGTGCCGCAGTCCGCCGCGCCCGCCTGCGGCACGGCGCAGATCACGATGAACGGCTACTTCGAGACCGGCTTCCCGCTGCCCAAGGCGCTGACGACCGAGTTCACCAAGCAGCACCCGAACGTCACCTGGAACATCCGCGAGGACCAGTTCGCGGTCATCACGCAGAACGCCCCGCGCGTCCTGGCGGACAACCCGCCCGACCTGATGCGCCTGCCCCAGGTCTCCGAGCTGGTCAAGGACAACCTGCTGAAGAATCTCGACGGCTACGCCCAGGCCTTCGGCTGGGACAAGTGGCCGGCCTCCCAGCTCGAACAGCTCCGCCTGGGCCCCGGCGGACGGCCGCGCGGCCAGGGCTCCCTGTACGCCCTGGGCCTCAACTTCAGCATGACCGGCGTCTTCTACAACAAGAAGCTCGCCACCCAGATCGGGATGTCCACGCCGCCAGCCACGCTGGCGGAGCTCGACGCCGCGCTGTCCAAGGCCAAGAGCGCGGGCATCACGCCGATCGTGCAGTTCAACGGCGGAGCCACCGGTGGGCTGGCGTTCCCGCTGCAGAACCTCATGGCCTCCTACGGCCCGGCCGGACCAATCAACGACTGGATCTTCCAGAAGCCCGGCGCCACCATCGACACCCCGTCGAACCTGCAGGCCGCCCAGCACCTGGAGAAGTGGATCAAGGCGGGTTACTTCCAGAAGGACGTGAACGCGGTCGACTACGCGACGATGATGAGCCGCTTCATCGACGGCCAGGGCCTGTTCATGTTCAACGGCGACTGGGAGTCGGGCAACCTCGACAAGCAGATGCCGGGCAACGTCGGCTTCACGCTGATGCCGCCCGCCCAGCAGGGCGGCAAGCTGGCCGCCATGTCGGCGCCCCTCACCTTCGGGATCGCCGCGAACGCCAAGAACGCCGACTGCGCCGCCTTCTTCCTCAACTGGGTGGCCACCGACCAGCGGGCCCGCGAGATCGGCGTCGAGGTCGGCGGATCGCGCCCGATGGGGCCGGCCGACGCGTACATGCCGGCCGTCGCCTCCGACAAGGTCACCGCGAGCACGCTGGCCGCCGGGGCGGACATCGCCGAGGACAACGGTGCGATGGACTTCATCGCCAACGCCACCGGCGCCATCTACGCCAAGAGCTGGACCCCGAACCTGCAGAAGCTGGTGGCCGGAGAGCAGACCCCGCAGGGGCTGCTGAAGGCGGTCCAGGCCGACTACGCCGGTCAGCTCGAAGGGAACTGAACGAGTTGACGCCCCGGTCCGCCGCCGCCCGGTCCGCGCACCGTCGGCCGGCCACCACCAAGCTGCGCGGCACCCGTGGCTTGGTCGGCTGGCTGTTCATCATCCCGGCGCTCGCCTTCTACGCGGTCTTCGTGCTGCGCCCGATCGCCTTGACGTTCCAGTACTCGCTGTACGAGTGGGACGGCATCGGGCCGTCCACGTGGGTGGGGGCGGCCAACTACGGCAGGGTCTTCACCGACCCCGACCTGTTCGACTCGCTGGTCAACGCCTTCCAGCTGATCGTCTTCTTCAGCGCGATCCCGGTCGTGCTCGGCCTGGCGATCGCCGCCACCATCAGGCGCATCGCCCAGAGCCGGCTCGCCCTCGTGGCCCGTACCGTGCTCTTCCTGCCGCAGGTGATCCCGCTTGTGGCGGCCGGCATCGCGTGGAGCTGGCTGCTGGCCTCCACCGGAGTGATCAACCAGCTCCTCTCGCTCATCGGCCTCGGCGGGGTCACCCGGGCCTGGCTGGGCGACTTCGCCACCGCCCTGCCGGCGGTCGGCATGATCGGCGCGTGGGTGCTGCTCGGCCTGTGCACGCTGCTGCTCCTGGCCGGCATGAGCAAGATCGACCCGGCGCTGTACGAGGCCGCCCGGCTGGACGGTGCCGGGCCGTGGCGGGAGTTCGTCTCCATCACGGTGCCCAGCCTGCGCCAGGAGATCGCGGTCTGCGTCACCGTGACCGTGATCGCGGCCCTGGCGAGCTTCGACATCATCTACATCTCCACCCAGGGCGGTCCCGGCAACACGACCATGGTGCCCGGCCTGCAGATCTTCTACCTGGCCTTCTCCGAACGCGAGGTGGGGACGGCCTCGGCCCTGGCCATGGTCCTCATGCTCCTCGTGATCGCCTGCGCCCTTCCCATCCAGTGGTTCGCAAAGGACGGCAACCGATGATCCTCGCGTGGCGGGAGGCCTGGACCGGCAGGCTGCTGCTCGTCGTCATGATGGCGGTCACGCTCCTGCCGTTCCTCAGCCTGTTCGTCACCGCCCTGCACCCCTCCGGCACCTACCCGGCCGGACTCGCCTGGCCCCGCGACCCGCAGTGGGGCAACTTCCTGCGGGCCTTCGAGGCCGCGAACATGGGCGAGCTGCTGAAGTCGAGCGTCCTCATCGTGCTGGGCGTGGTGCCGATCTCGATCCTGCTGGGCACGATGGCCGGCTTCGCCGTCGGCCACCTGCACGTGATCGGCGGGCGCGTGGTCTTCCTGCTGTTCGTGCTCGGCCTGACGCTGCCCTTCGAGGGCATCATCACGCCGCTGTACTACCAGATGCGGGACATGGGACTGCTGAACACGCGCTGGGCGATCATCCTGCCGCTCATCGGCCTGTTCATGCCGTTCTCGGTCTTCTGGATGCGCGCGCACTTCGTCAACATGCCCGCGGAGCTGTCCGAAAGCGCGCGGATGGACGGCGCCAACGTGTGGCAGCTGTTCCGGCGCATCCACGTCCCCCTGGCCATGCCGGCGATCTCGTCCCTGGGCATCCTGCTGTTCCTGTGGACCTGGAACCAGTTCCTGCTGGCCATCGTCCTCGTCGACGATCCGGCCAAGCGCACGATGTCCGGCGCGCTGGGCGCCTTCCAGGGCCAGTGGGGAACCGACATCCCGCTGCTGTGCGCCGGATCGCTGCTCATCCTGACACCCACCCTGGCGATCTTCCTCATCTTCCAGCGGCACTTCGTCAAGGCCCTGCTCCAGGGCTCCCTGAAGGGCTGACGGCACCGCGCCCGGCCCCACCAGGGCCGGTGGAACCCGCACATCCCACCCCACGAGTGAAAGCAGAGGTCGTTCATGGTCCTACGAGGAAGGTCCGGCGGCGCACGGAAACCGGCGAGCGGATCCAGCCCGTTCGCCGGACATGCCCACGTCCCCGGGCGGGGCGGCGCGTGAACGGCGGCCGACCGGCGCTCTGGACCAGCCGGCACCTCGATCTGCTCGCCGGGACCACCGCGACCACCGCGCCAGTCTTCGACCCCACGGCCGTGCCCCGGCTCCTGCCGGGTCACGATCTCTGGGATCTGTGGCCGATCCAGGAGGAGGACGGCTCGACAGCCCTGTTCGGCGGCCACGAGGTGTGGATGGTGCTGTCCGCCCCGGCTCTCGGCCACCCCGAAGAGCGCCACGACCACGCCCGGATCCGCCTGTTCGCCAGGCACGGCGACGGATGGGAGGACCTCGGGAACGCCTTCGCCGACGGCGCCTCGCCCGGCAGCCGGGAGTGGTCGGGATCAGCGGTCCGGCGGCCGGACGGGACGGTGTCGGTGTTCTACACGGCCGCCGGCCGGCGGGGCGAAGCGCGTCCCACGTTCCGGCAGAGCGTCATCGAGACGCGCCTCCGCCGGCTCGCCGGCGGCGACAGGTTCCTGCCGCACGAAGCCGCCGGACATCGGGAGATCCTCCGCTCCGACGGCCGGATGTACCTGCCGACGGAGGAGGCCGACGGGTCGCCGGGGAGCATCAGGGCATTTCGCGATCCCGGCTGGTTCCGCGACCCGGCCGACGGGCGCGACCACCTGCTCATCGCGGCCTCCATCGCCTGGGGCGACGGCTTCACCGGCGCCATCGCCCTGGCCGAACCGCGGGCCGGCGGCTGGTCGCTGCTCCCGCCTCTCCTTGTGGCCGAGGGCGTCAGCCGGGAGCTGGAACGGCCGCACGTCATCGTCCACCAGTCGCGGTACTACCTGTTCTTCACCACCCAGCGCCACTCCTTCCAGCCGGCCGATCGCGCACCCACCGGGCTCTACGGCTTCGCCGCGCCCAGCCTGACGGGACCGTACGAGCCGCTCAACGGCTCCGGGCTGGTGATCCGGAACCCGTCTTCCGAACCCGATCAGGCCTACGCGTGGCTGGTGCTGCCCAGCCGCCACGTGGTCAGCTTCGCCAACTACCGAGCGCGGCGGGGCGGAAATCCCCTGGATGCGGAGCCGGCGCAGGCACGAGCCGCCTTCGGCGGGACCATCGCGCCCATGCTCGAACTCGATCTGGACGGGATGACCACGTCCGTCGCCCCCGCCTCGGAAGATCCAGCGGAGCGCCGCGGCGTGCCCTTGACGGACGGCCGGGCGTGAGCCACCCCGGCTCGCCCCGCTGATCCTCGGAGGCCGCGCTCCGGCTCAGGCGGGCGGGAGCGCGGGCGGCGCGGTGCTCTCGCGTACGACGAGCTCGGTGGCCAACTCGACGCGGCTTTGCGGCAGCTGCTCGCCATGGGCCAGCTTCAGCAGCATCGAGGTGGCCGCCGCGGCCATCTCGGCGAGGGGCTGGCGGATCGTGGTCAGCGGCGGGATGGCCCACCGCACCGAGGGCATGTCGTCGAAGCCGATCACGCTGAGATCGTCCGGTATGCGCAGGCCGAGCTGGTGGGCCGCGTGGTAGACGCCGATGGCCTGACCGTCGTTCGTGGCGAAGATCGCGGTAGGCCGGTCGCGCAGGCGCAGCAGGCGGTGGGCCTCGGCCAGACCGCCCTCGATGAGGAAGTCCCCCCGGCCGACCAGCTCCGGATCCGCGGGCACGCCGGCCATGTCGAGGGCGGTCCGGTAGCCGTCGAGGCGGGCCCGGCTGGACAACGCGGAGTCCGGCCCGGTGATGATGGCGATGCGGCGGTGCCCGAGCTCCAGGAGGTGGCGGGTCGCCATGAGCCCGCCGTTCCAGTTCCCGGCGCCGACCGACGGGACGTTCCCGGCAGGAGCGTCGGCCGGATCCAGCAGGACCAGCGGGATCTCGCGGCGGGCGAGCTGTTCGTGCTGGCGTTCGGTCAGGCCGGAGAACACCGCGATCACGCCGCTCGGCCGGCGCCGCAGCACGCTCTCCAGCCAGGCGTCCGCGGCGGTGTGGTCATGGCACAGGTCCGCTATCGCCACCGTGAGCTCGTGCTCGCGCGCGACCGCGGCCACACCCTTGGTGATCTCGACGGGATAGTCGCCCTCCAGCGCGTGGAAGACCAGCTCCACCAGGGCTGTCGGCGTGGAGCGGCGGCGCTGTCGCCGGTAGCCGTGCCGGCGGATGAGCTCCTCCACGGCTGCGCGGGTTTCGGACGAGACCTCGGAACGGCCGTTCACGACTTTGGAGACCGTCGCGGTGGAGACTCCGGCCAGCTCGGCGAGCTGGGCGATGGTGAGGGGGGACGACTCCGTGGTCATGGCGGCAGTCTAGTCACGGAGCGCTGACAGGCGGGCAGCGCCGGATCGCCGTGGACCGGCCGTCCGTGCCGTCACCAGCGGTCGATCCGTACGGCCGTTTTCGGGAGGATCGCCGTAAGTTTCGTCAGCCCGCCGGTGGAGCCGTGCTCTCCCGGATGATCAGTTCGGTGCCCAGCTCCACGCGGTGTTGTGCCAGGAGCTCGCCCTGTGCCAGCTTGAGCAGCATGTCGGTGGCGGCGGCGGCCATCTCGGTGAGCGGCTGGTGGACCGTGGTCAGGGGCGGGTTCATCCACCGGACCGCGGGCAGGTCGTCGAAGCCCACGACGCTCACATCGCCGGGGATGCGCAGGCCGAGCCGATGGACGGCGCGGTAGACGCCGGTGGCCTGCCCGTCGTTGCAGGTGAAGATCGCCGTCGGCGGGTCGGGCAGCCGCAGCAGGCGTTCGGCCTGGGCCAGGCCGCCCTCGACGAGAAAGTCACCCTGGCCGATGAGCTCCGGATCGACGGGGAGGCCGGCCATGTCGAGGGCGGTCCGGTAGCCGTCGAGACGGGCCCGGCTGGCGAGGGCGTAGTCGGGCCCGGTAATGGCGGCGATACGCCGGTGTCCGAGGCCGAGCAGGTGGCGCGTCGCCATGAGCCCGCCGTTCCAGTTGCTCGCGCTCACCGAGGGCACCTGGGGTGCGGGGTCGCCCCGCGGGTCGAGCAGGACGAGCGGGATGCCGCGGGTCGCGAGCTGCCGGCGCTGCGCCTTCGTCAGGCCGGAGAACACGGCGATCACGCCGATGGGACGGCGGCTCAGCACGCCTTCGATCCAGCCCTTGCCCGGGGTGTCGCGGTGCTGCAGCTCCGACAGCACCAGGGCGAGTTGGTGCTCGCGCGCCACCTGCTCGACCCCCTTGGCGATCTCGCTGGGATATTCGCCCTCCAAGGCGTGGAAGACCAGCTCCACCAGGGGCGCGGAGGTGGCGCGGCGCCGTTGCGGCCGGTAGCCGTGCTCGTGGATGAGCCGCTCGATGAGGGCACGGGTCTCGGGTCCCACCTCGGAGCGCCCGTTGACGACCTTCGACACGGTGGCCGTGGAGACCCCGGCCAGCTCGGCGAGCTGCGCGATGGTCATCGGCTGGGACAGGGTGGCGCCGTCGTCGGACGGGCCTTCGGCCGTGGTCATGGCGGCAGTTTAGCGAGCAGGTTTCGGCGAACTGTCCCGCTCATTTCGGCGATCTTACGGGAGGTTCTTGACGAGTTTCAGAATCCGCACGTAGGGTCCGGCGTTAACGATCGCTCTTGACTCCGAAACTTTCTGATCCGCGGGTGTCCAGTAAATCAGCTCCTGATCAGCCGGCCACTCCCGGATGCCCGGCCTTCTTCCGGATCACCTCCGCCCTCCGCTCCTGAACCCAGGAAGAGATCATCTGTGAAGCTCCGTGAAGCCACACCGGTCGTGCTCGCCACGGCTCTCGTCCTGACCGCCGCCGCCTGCGGAGGCGGCGGCCCAGCCCAGCCGTCAGGCGACGGCAGATCATTCGAGTTCTGGTCGTTCACCGGCATCAACCAGAAGGAGTCCGTCGAGGACTACCAGAAGGCCAACCCGGGCGTGCAGGTGAAGCTCACGGAAGTGGGCACCTCGGTGGAGACCGCTCAGGCGCTCACCACGGCGCTGGCCGGCGGCAAGGTGCCCGACCTCGTGCTCATCCAGGGCGACGATCTGCCGAAGTTCGTCCAGCAGCCGCAGAACTTCCAGGACCTGCGGCAGTACGGCGCGGACAAGGTCAAGGGCGACTACCTCGACTGGGTGATCAGCCAGTCGGTGGCGAAGTCCGGCGAGATCATCGGCATCCCCACCGACGTCGGCGGCATGGCCGTGGCCTACCGGACCGACCTGTTCAAGGAGGCCGGGCTGCCCACCGGCCGCGACGAGGTGAGCAAGCTCTGGCCGACCTGGGACGCCTTCATCGAGACCGGCCGGAAGTACACCGCCGCCACCGGCAAGGCGTTCATCGACAACGCCGCGACCAGCGTCTTCTTCCAGGCCGTCAACCAGGGACCGCAGAAGTACTACGACCCGTCCGGCAACGCCGTCTACGCCACCAGCCCTCAGGTCAAGACCGCGTTCGACCTGGCGATCAGGACCGCCCAGGCCGGGATCACCGCGAAGCAGAGCTCGTTCTCCGAGGGCTGGAGCGCGGGCATGGGCAAGGGCGACTTCGCCGTGATCTCCGCGCCGTCGTGGATGCTCGGCTCCATCCGCGACAACGCGCCCGACACCAAGGGCAAGTGGGACATCGCCACGATCCCGGGCGGCGCCGGCAACTGGGGCGGCAGCTACCTGGCCATCCCCAAGGGCGCGGCCAACCCGAAGGCCGCCTGGGACTACATCTCCAAGACCCAGTCGCCGCAGGGCCAGCTCGAGCACTTCACCGGCTCCGGCGCGCTGCCCACCACCCCGTCGGTCTACCAGGATCCGAAGCTCACCGGGCTCAAGGACCCGTTCTTCTCCGACGCGCCGACCGGGAAGATCTACACCGACTCGCTGCTCGGGCTCAAGCCGTTCCTCATCGGCCCGGACAGCTCCGCCATCGGCCAGGAGTTCCTGAACGCGATCACCAACGTCGAGCAGGGCAAGGGCGACCCGGCCAAGGCGTGGGACGCGGCGCTGGCCAACATCAAGACCGCGATCGGCACGTGACGTGGCCACGACGCTCAGCCCGCCTCGGGCGATGCCCGAGGCCGAGACGCGGGTGCGGCAGGGCCTGGCCGAGCGGCTGGCCCCGTACGCCTACATAGCCCCGTTCTTCCTGCTCTTCGCGGTCTTCGGGCTCGTCCCGCTGCTGTTCACCTTCTACGTCGCGCTGTTCGACTGGAACCCGATCGGCGAGCACGTCTTCATCGGCTTCGACAACTTCGCCCGCCTGTTCGGCGACACCCGGTTCTGGAACGCGGCCTGGAACACGATCAGCATCTGGCTGCTGTCGACCGTGCCGCAACTGCTGATCGCGTTGGGGCTGGCGCACCTGCTCAACCACGCCCGGCTGCGGCTGGCGGTGTTCTGGCGGATGTCGATGCTGGTGCCGTACATCACCTCGGTGGCGGCCACCGCGATCGTCTTCGCCCAGATGTTCGACCGCGACTACGGCCTGCTCAACTGGCTGCTCGGGCTCGTCGGCGTGGGGCCGATCGACTTCCTGCAGTCCGGGTGGGGGAGCCATGTGATGATCGCCGCGATGGCGACCTGGCGCTGGTTCGGCTACACCACGCTGCTCTACCTCGCCTCGCTGCAGGCCGTTCCCCGAACGATCTACGAGGCCGCGGCGGTGGACGGCGCGGGCGCGTGGAAGCAGTTCCGGCACATCTCCATCCCGTCGCTGCGCCCGGTCATCGTGTTCACCATCGTCACCTCCACCATCGGCGGCCTGCAGATCTTCACCGAGCCGCTGCTCGTCTCCCGCACCGCCCCGCTCACCTGCGGCCCCGTCCGGCAGTGCCAGACCCTCACGCTCTTCCTGTACGAGCAGGGCTTCGGCCGGTTCCAGTTCGGCTACGGCGCCGCCATCGGCGTGGCGCTGTTCGTGCTGATCATCGCCGTCGCGGCGCTCAACTACGTCCTGTCCACCCGTATCCGCCCGGAGCGATGATGAAGAAGGCCGACCGGGTCCGGTGGTGGACCTATCTGTTGCTCGCGGTGGCCACGCTGGCCTGCGTGTTCCCGCTGTACTGGATGTTCGTGGTGGCCACGACGGACACGGCGACCGCCACCCGGCTGCCGCCGGAGATCGTCCCCGGCGGGAACTTCTTCCACCTGGCCGGGCTCGTCTTCTCGACCGTGCCGTTCGTCCGCTCGATCCTCAACAGCCTCGTCGTGGCCGGCACGATCGGCGTCGGGCACGCCGTGCTGTGCTCGCTGGCCGGGTTCGCCTTCGCCAAGCTGCGGTTCCGCGGCCGCAACGCGCTCTTCCTCATCGTCGTGCTGACCATGACCGTGCCGACCCAGCTCGCCGTCATCCCGCAATACATGATCATCTCTTCGCTGGGGTGGGTCGACACCCTGCAGGCGCTCATCGTGCCGGGGCTGGCCAGCGCGTTCGGCATCTTCTGGATGCGCCAGCACCTGGCCACCACGATCAGCGACGAGATCCTGCAGGCCGCCCGCATCGACGGGGCCACCACCTGGCAGATCTTCTGGCGGATCGCGTTCCCGCTGGTGCGGCCGGCCGCGTTCGTGCTGGGGCTGCTCGGGTTCGTCACCGCCTGGAACGACTTCCTGTGGCCGTTCATCGTGTTGAAGTCGCCCGAGATGTACACCGCGCAGATCGCCATCAAGGCGCTGCAGAACAGCCTCTCGGTGGACCTCGGCCTGGCCATGTCGGGCTCGTTCCTGGCCACGCTGCCGCTGGTGGTGCTGTTCGTCTTCGTCGGCAGGCGCATGGTCGCCGGGATCATGGACGGCGCCTTCAAGGGCTGACCTTCCGTGCCGCTGCTTCGCTCCGACGTACCGGACGTGGGCGTGGAAGGCGTCCCGGCCGCCCGGGGCCGGGACGTCTGCCTTCGTGCTCGGCGACACACTGACCGCGCAGGGCCGGCCACTCGACGCCGGTACGGGTGCCGCCGGGCCGCCCCGAGGCGATCGGCGCGGCAGGGCCCTGGGCACGGCGGATGCTCCCAGACGCCGTACCCAGGACCCGGTTCACATGGTGATCACCGCATCAGCGCTGCAGTGTCAGCACGCCTGGCCGGTAGGGCAGCAGGCCGTAGTCGCCGCCGGAGTTGGGGCTGCGGCCCTGGTAGAGCAGTTGCAGGTTGCAGGGGTCGATGGTCATGGTCTGGTCGGCG
>NZ_JBQQCB010000077.1:0-53332 GCF_052246675.1 Nonomuraea sp. KM90
CCTGCTCCGGGTCCGTGGAACCCGGCGCCCCCGCAGCGTCATGCGACGGCCCGCCCCAACCGCGTCGGGGACATTACGGGCAAATCGCGGAGCCACTCACACAGCACCGCCCGCTGAAGAATCGAGGCCAGGTCGGGCTGCTCGACGAGCCCGACCGCGAGCCCAACGGCTACAAGCGCTACGAGGTGCACCACCTGACGCGGCTCCTGCAGATCAAGCGCCTGACCGGGGCTCGGTGTGCCGCTCGCGCGGGTGGCCGAGATGGGCACGAGCGGCGAAGGGCAGGCCTCCGTCTTCCGGACCGTCGACGCCGAGCTCGAGGCGACGGTCCGCTCTACAACCCCGCGCAGGTCGACGTGCTCCGTCGAGCGCACCTGCTCCACGAGGCCGACGACGGCGGTGCCGACACCGGTGACGACGCCCCGTGACCCCCCTCGATGATGTAGACCGATGGTTATCTTGCGTTCTTGGCCTCTTCCCGCAGGTCAGAGTCGGATGATCTCGTCAGGCACGTAAGGCGTGTTCCCTGGCTCTGAAAGACCGCAGCGCGGTGCTGGGATTCAGATCCGTGCCCGGGATCCGGCTTGTTCACGCCACCACATGTACGTTGCCGTGGTGGGCGAAGACGGCCATGTGCTGGTGCGGGAGGCCGAGCCGCGGGTCTGGGATCTCTACGGGCCGCCCGCGGGAGACGACCATCGGGCGGTGTGAGCGCCGGACAAGTCCGCGGCACCGTGGAGATCCAGTTCCAGCAGCCATCACGGGCAGGACGTCGCCGCGATGCTCGCCGGCCGTGTCCGCGATGACCTGCGGGACGCCGGTATTACCCGCGCCATTGGCTGGCTTCCCGAGAAAGTCGTCATCCGTACGGTGGCCACTTCCTGCGTACGCTCGGTGAGATTCACAAACGCTCTGGCGGGTGCGACGCCCCTGTTGATTTGATAACCGCATTCCCGGTGCCGAGAAGCCAACCGGCAGAGGCGATCAGGAAATCGCGCCCTGTCGGTGGGCGGCGCTAAGATCGCGTCCCATGCTTCCGGGTGGGTTATGGCGGATTGTCAGGACCGTAATAGTCGGTCTGATTGTCGTGGCGGCGGTCACGGGCCTGGTGCTTGGTGATGCCTGGCTCTGGGTGGCCGCCACGTGGACACCGCCGAATTATGCGGGGTTCGCCGAACACGACAGGTTCGACATTGTGACGACTGTCGCGATGTTCGTGTCCGCTCTGGTGAAGGCCGCGCTCCTGTGGCTGATCCTGCGCGCGCCCGTGCCGGGACCGATGAACCGCCAGGCGACGGCGTTGCGTTGGCTGCTTTATCTGGCGGTGGCGTATACCCTCTTCCTCTGGTATCCGATCGCGCTGTTCCCCGATGGGGTTGACCTGGCGTTCGAGCTCGTGCTGTTCGCCGCGATCGACGTCCTCTACCTGTTCGTCATCCGATGGCGGTCCGGCTTGTTGCGCGCGGCGGCCGGCGTGCTGTTCGCGATCGAGCTGGCCGGGGTGGCCAACGATCTGCTCGACCAGCTGGACCTTCTGGAGCTTCCACTGAGCGGCGGCGTCGGGCTGTTCCTGATGCTGAGCGGGCCGGCGGCGACCGTCATCACGGTCATGGGGCAGTGGCGTGACGGCCGGTGGAGCCGCGGCACGCTGACCGCCGGATGGTTGTCGGTGGGCGTGCTCGCGCTGGCGCTGCCGCTCAACATTCTCCTTGAGAGCATCTCCGGCGGCCACACGGTGGTGTGGGTCGTGATGGACGCGGTACAACTCGTCAGCCTCGTGTGGATGGCGGCGACCGCCCGTGAATTGCCCACTGAGGAGCGCTTGACCGACCTCCGGCCCGGGCGGCAGCGCGCGCTCCGGGTCGCGGTGGCGACCGTGGCCGTGCTGCCGGTCATCACACAGATCCACCCGGAGCAGTCCGCGCACCTCTCCTACTCCGGCTGGTCGACGGAGTGTTATGACCGGCCCAGTTTCGGCGACCTGAAGCCCGAGGAACGCGACGCCATGTTCCTGTGCCTGGCTCGGAACACGGCTGACGGGGTGCCCCCCATGTTCCCGGACAGCCTGTCGGACCAGGGGGTTCTCGCGTACGGACGGTCGCTGTGCCGGGCGAAGGACCGCGAGGAGCAGGAGGCGATTCTGAAGCGGGCCGGAAGCGAGCGGCCCGCCTGGGGCGCGAACCCGTGGGAACTCGTCTACGTCTGCCCGGAGATCATCGGAGCGACCCGTCCCGAGCTGTTGCGGTCGACCGCGGAGAAGGAGGCGGCGAACGACTCCTACATCGCCGAGGCGAACGCGAAGTGCCGCGACCCGTGGCCCCGGCGGAAGGGTGTCGTGCAGGCCACGGCCAACTACTTCCTGTTCGTCGACGGTGATCACGGCTATGTGGTCCACGACCCCGAGGACGAAGCGGCCGAAGGCGCGATGGACCAGGCGGTGGACGAGCTCTACGACGACGACGGCTCCCCCATCGGGGTGGCCGGCAGCACGGTGCTCGTCGGGCACGTCGAGGACGTGTCCGATCTGTGCCTCACCGTGAAGGCCTTCCGTACGGCACCGCCACTGCGGACGGCCGGGTGGGAGCTGGTCAACGAGGTGCCGATCGTCAGCCGCAGCGGCCGGCTCAGCGTGCCGGAGATGGGCGATGGCGAGGTGGGCGCGGGCGCCCCGATGCCGAACCTGGCGATCGCGGGCAAGGGCCGCTACCGGCTCCGGGTCTACGTGCGGCTCGGCGAGACAGGGGAGGAGCACCTGGTCGTCGTGTTCCCGGGCGCGTCGAAGAAGAGGCTCAAGGTGAAGCCGTGAGCGGCGGAAGGGCGAACCGGACGCTGGTCAGGCGTTCGGACACCTCCCACAGTCGGCGGCAGGTCTCGGGGTCGGTGGCGGTCGGGGCCGGCTGGACCTGCTTGGGGGCGCCGCGTAGTTCGGCCGTTCAGCCTTCTTACCGGCGGAATGAGCGTTTCTCCCCTTGCCGCGTGCTGGAGGAAGTGTGGCTGCTGGGCGGCGCGCTCCTGGCCGCGTGCCTGGCCGACGACTCTCCCGCCGGCGCGCGCGACGCCGCGCTCATCGCCGTGCTTGACAGCTGCGGCCTGCGACGCAAGCTTCGCGGCCGTGTCTTCAAGGGCCGCAAGGTCACCGGTGACGAGGCCGAATGGGTTGTCTTGGAACCGGTCCACCGCGCCGTCGAAGTGCTGCTGGAGTTCAACGATGATCCCGGGCACCTGTTCGGTCACTACGGCGGGAAGAAGGCCGGCCGCCGCAAGGCACCGCACGAACCGATCCACGAACCAGGAGCGACACCATGAGATGGGACAAACACCGCGTCGTCATCACGGCCGCCGGCCGCGACTTCGGGCGAACCCTGGCCATCCGCCTCGCGGACCTCGGCGCCGAGATCTTCCTCTCGGCACGCGAACTCGCCGCCGCTCAACGAGTCCGCGACGAGATTCGCAACCGCGGCCATCAGCGGGTGCACGCCTTTGCCTGCGACCTGACGGACCCCTCCTCGATCCGCGACTTTGCTTCCAGCGTCGCGGAACACACGGACCGCGTCGACGTACTCATCAACAACGGTTCTCGCTACCTCGCAGGGCCGGACCTGCTGTCCGCAACCGACGCCGACATTGTCGACACCATCGCCTCTGGCGCCACTGGCACGGTCCTGATCACGAAGAGCTTTCTCCCTCTCCTGCTCAACTCGGAGATACCGGATGTCGTGACGATGATCTCCGCCTGCGGAACACCGGGCCACCACCGGTCGGACGCGCACGACGCCTTCTACGCGGCCAAGAGCGCCCAGGCGGGGTTCGCCGAGATCCTCTCCAAGCGCCTGCGTCCTCAAGGGGTCCGGGTGATCTCGCTCTACCCGCCCGACTTCGACAACGCCGACCCGCTCTCCGAGGAGTGGAAGACCACCCCGCGCGAGGCCAAGGACGCCCTCACCGCGCACTCGCTCGTGGAGTGCATCCTCTTCGCCGTCGCCCAGCCCCGCGACTGCTTCATCAAAGCGTTCCACTTCGAACAGGTCTGACCAATGCCTCGCACGTCGACGCACGACGGCTGATGCCAGGTCCGGCAAGCCACCGCCGCTCAGGACCACAGGCATTCAGGTAGTTCCAATACCCGACTCCACCATTATCCCGAGGCCGCGGCGGCATCCACGAGCTGCTAGATCTGGAAACCGTCCGCGCGGTTGCCGACACGGTCGCGGACCTGCGCGACGGGCTGGAGGCCGGCGGCGAAGTATCGGGGCCGGCGGCCCGCCACGCCATCAAGACCGCCACCTCCGGCCCGTTCTTCGCCGGCGCGACCATCAACGCCACCACCGCCCGACGGCTGGCCGCGAGCGAAGACATCATGCTCTATGAGAACCCGAACGCGTTCCTGCTCTGCCGCTACCGCCGCAAGCAGGCCCTATGCCACCGCGAAGGCACTTCGGACTGGCCCAACCTGGACCGGTGCGTACCGTCCTGCGGCAACGTCGTGCGCACCGAGCGAGCATGCAAGGCAACCGCGCGCCCGTGCCAGCCGTCAGGGTGCCGGACGCGGCGGGTTCCACGGTGATGGTGATCGTCCGGCGCCGAGGATCAGCAGGGCCTGCTGGCCGGGGTTGAGTCGCCGCCAGAGCGACCTCATCGACTTACGGTGGCGCCGGATCATCCCGGCGACGTAGTTCAGGGTCTGATGCGACAAATCGACGGCGGCACGATGCTTCTATGGTTTGTCAAGCGAGGGCGGACGATTCGGTTACCGACGCCTGGGGGCGGGTGATGATCTTGTAAAGCTGGCGGGCGACGTATCGCTTCAAGCAGCGGATGATCTCTCTCCTGGACAGCCCGTCGGTGGTTCTGCGCTCAACGTAGGCGGGTGGATGGATCGCAGGACATGCGAGACAGCACGACGACGTACAGGGCCCGGTTGGCCTGCCGGTCGCCGCCATGGTTAAGCCGGTGACGTCGTGTGTTGCCGCTGGAAGCAGGGACGGGCGACACCCCGCATAGGGCCGCGAACGATCCCTCGGAGCGCAGCCGATCGGGGTTGTCGCCGCAGGTGGCCAGGAGTTGCGCGGCGGTCTCAACACCCAGGCCTTGGGTGGTGAGCAGCTCGGGCCGGGTCTGCTCGATCAACGCCTTCAACTGGTTGTAGGCGGCGTCGATCTCGGCGCTGAGGGCGCGGTAACGAGCAGCGAGGTGCCGCAGCGCCACCTTGACGCTTTGGGCTGGGTCGGCCAGATCAGCGGAGGGCCTCAACCGGGAGCAGGCCTCGGCCAGCCGAGCCTTCTTCAGGCCGGCCAACTGCTCGCGGAGCTCGCCGGGGCGGTGACGAGCACCGCCTGCAGCTCGTTGAGGCAGGCGGTGCGAGCCTTCACCGCGCCGGCGCGGACCAGATGCAGCACGCGGATCGACTCGGCCACCCCGTTTCCGCTCTTCGGGACGGCGCGAGCCCTGTCGGCCAGGACAGCTTCGGCAGCGGCGTAGAATCCAGCGGATCCGACTTGCCCTTGGCCGGCGCTGCTGCCGGTCAGGGCGATTTACCTCGATCACCCTGACCTTCGCGCTGCTCAGGTGGCGAGCCAAGGCGGCACCGTAGGAGCCGGTACCTTCAACCCCCACCGCATGCAGCCGGCCGAAGGACCGCATCCACTCCAGCAGGTCCGCGTATCCCGCTCGGGTCGCCGGGAACTCGCGATCGGCGACCCGGCGCCCGTTCATCAACACCACCGCGGCGTGGTGAGTGTCGGCACGTGTGTCGGCCCCGCCCACGATCCGTCGAGCCTTGGGCTTCTTGAACTCCGTCATGTGCACCCTCATCGGCTCGGGGGATATCCGAAGGCGGTGCGCGCCGGGGTAGCCGAGCAGGCGGACCAGTGACGGGACGGGCTCTCTCGCCGAGGCTTCTATCAAGCCACACGCGGCCAGCCCGACACGCACCTTCGGGAGCGCTCCCCCAGAAGAGGCGACAGATCGTGCCGATGGCACCAGTCTCAGTGGTAGAACAGCACCGGAAGCTCCTGGTTGCGACGGTGTGGGTTGTGGTGATCAACCCGTCTACCAGGAGCTTCTTCATGTCACCGGCTGAACAGTGGCATCGCGATCATGCTGTGACCAGGGCACCCGCCGGGGGAGGTTGGAAAAGGTTCACTGTGTCTATTACCTGCGTCGCTTGAGCTGTGCTTCGGCCGCTTCTCGCAGAATGGTGTCCTTCGAGGCCGTCAGCCGCTCCAGCGCCAGGTCGGCCTGGGTGCCCGGTGTCTTCCCGAGCGCCCAGATCGCCTTCGCGGCCAGAGCCCGGCTCTCGTCGTAGTCGAGATAATCCGGCACCCATTCCGTTGCCCGGACCAGAGCGTCGACCGCATCCGGTGATCGCAGGCGATCGAGTGCGAGGACTGCATCCTCGTGCGACTGATGCCAGTCCGTCCGACACAACTCCATGAGAGCGTGGAGGTGCTCTGCGGTCAGGCCGAAGGTGAAGCAGACAATGAGCGCAAGCTCGACGTCCGTCCCATCCTTGCGCTCGACCGCGTCCCGCAGCAGCGACAGGCCCAGGCCCGTGCCGTCGCTGGTCCCGAACCGTCCCAGGACCTCGTCAGGAGTGACCTTCGGGGGGCGTCCAGGTGCGATGACCAGGCCAAGGATCGCTTCACGTTGATCTGGTGTCATCTCGCGATCTCCCTGAATCCCGGTCATGCCGTCGTTGAAGATATCAAGCGCCGGACCCCCGCCGAGGCCGATGTTGACCTGATCCCCTTCCGCTTTGAACAGAGCCGACCTTCCTGCCCAGCCCTTCGACACCAGAGGCATATTTGGGTAGTCGAGCGAAGTTCTCCGTGACAGGTGCCGGACGCCGATATCGGCCAACGAATCAGTGGTGCCGGGCGCTAATTAGCGTGAACTCCACAAGCCTTCCTCCGTACGCTTCGGAAAAGGCCTGCGTCGGCGAAATAAACGTTTCGCTGGTTGCCGGGAGCCGACCCGTGCTCTGCAGGGTTTCGAAGTGTTCATCGCTCATCGTGCGGTAATAGGTCTCGCCGCAGCCGGTGTTGTGGACGAGGAGGTCAGCCTGTCCTGCGGCCGTGCAGTAGGCGTGGGTGTCGGCGATCGAGAGGTTGTGAACGCGCTGGCCGTGCCGTACCTCGTGTTTGATCGCGGTGATCTGGACGTGGGTTCCGGCGGAGGTTTGCAGCCACATGCCGGGCTTGAGTTGGCCGGCGTCGGTCCAGCGGTCGTATTCGGGTACCCAGATCGGGTGGCGGTCGGTGGCGACTACGGTGCCGGTCTTGCCGCCTTGGTCGCCGTCCACGTGGACGGCGATGGACACCAGGCGCTTGACGCCCTTGCTGGTGATCGTTTTGAGCACCGCCTTGGCGGCGGTCCGGCCGGTGGCCGGGTCGGTGGCGATGACCTGGTCGCCGGCCCTCAGCCCGTCGATCGCCTTGCGGCTGCCGTCGGCCAGCAGGACCTTGGTGCCGGGCACGAAGCTGCTGACCGGGCAGGCATTGGCGCCGCCGCTGGGCTGCTTGACGCTGACCGCCCTCGTGGCGGTGACGGTCTTGGTGACCGGAGTCTTGGCGTCGGCGAGGGCCCTTCGGGCCGCTTTCTCGGTCTTCTTGGCCGCTTTGGCGGCGTTGACGGCCGCTAAGATGTCGTCGGCCGTACCTCCGTTCCTGGCGACGATGTTGACGCTGTCGGTGGCGGCCTCGGCCAGCTTCGCGGCGCCGTCTCACACTCCACCTGGCCAGGCGCTCAACAGCGCCACACCTCGTCAAAATTCGAGATCCCCCGGGGCCTTGGGGGCCCCGGGGGATCTCGGAGAATGGACCGTTGGTTCAGTCCACTCCGGTCCAGCGGCTTAGCTTAGTTCATGCGATTTTATCAGTATCCAAGCATATGCTCCTCAACGAAGCCGAGCTGTTCCTCTATGCCGAGAGCAACGGCAGCGTGCCATCGAACTGCTGACGGCCAAGCTGCTGTGGTCATCATCCGCAATTTATCCCTCGCCTCATCTGTGTCCAGTTCACTAAGCGAGAGAATCACTTTCTGGCAGAGCCAGAACGTTGGCGCGTCATGCTCGCGCGAGCGTTCTGCAAGCCGGAACATGCTGTTCGCTGAGGCCTCCTCCCTGATCTCCCCGAGAATATCTATGAGGTCCTCGTAGTCAAGTCCTTTGACATCTGAATCTACGAGTTCGATGACGGCGCTGCCGAGGCCGGTTACGTTGAGCGCGGCGGCAAGATTCGCGAACCGTTCAACACGGCGCCAGTTGCGCTGCGCCGCTGATTCTTTGATCCATTTCACCACAGTACTTGAGACGGCTGGATATCTTTTCGAGATTTCCTGGGCGCGCTCCGGCGAGATATAGCCATCTATCAGTGAATCGACCTTGTCGATGGCACTGTCTCCTGCACCGTGATTCACGGCTAATCATCTACAGCGGTTGAAAGTCTGAGGTGTGTCACGACCGACTCCCAGGGCCTTGGCGATCTCGGCCACGGTGCCCTCCTGCGCCGCATAGCGCGACCGGGCCAACACAATCTGCTCGGCCGACAGTTTGGCAGGCCTGCCGCCGAGGCGGCCTCGAGTACGCGCGGCCGCCCGGCCCACCGCCGCCTGTTCGGCGATCAGCTCCCGCTCGAACTCCGCCAGCGCCGCGAAGATATGGAAGACCAGACGGCCGGTGCTGGTGCTGGTGTCGATCCCCTCGTGCAGGCTGGCGAAGGCCACCCCGCGCTCGGCCAGCGCGTTGACGGTCTCCACCAGATGCCGCGACGAGCGACCCAGCCGGTCCAGCCGCCACACCACCAACGTGTCCCCGGCCCGCAGATACTCCAGTCACCGCGTCAGCTCGGGCCGCTCAGTCAGCTTCCCCGACGCGGTGTCGGCGAAGAGCTTCTCGCAGCCCGCCGCACTCAGCGCGTCGGTCTGCCCGTCCAGGTTCTGCGACGCGCTGGAAATCCGGGCATGGCCGACCCGCTGGCCGGCAAGAGGATGTACAGGCAGGCTCATGACCCTCGATCATGCACCGAAACCCGGCTCTGCGACGGCCCTTTTTACGACATTGATTCCGGACGGAGTTCCGGACGCTTCCGAGGGGCTCGAGGTGATCCCTGCAACCTGTATTTGATCTTGTCCGTTACGGAGGACTTCCGGACACGAAGATCACCGTCACCAGGCGTCACCCACCCAGCCGATCCACCTCGAAACCATGATTGCAGGCGAGCTGCGCCGGAACCGGAACGTACGCTAACGACCCCGCCCAGGCCCCGTTCGGCATCCGCCCTGGCCTGCGGGAAGGCGCTTACCGTACGAAACGGTTCCGGTTGCAGGTCCACCCCCGCTCGCCAGGGCTGGGCGGCCAGGAGTTCCAGCACCTTGCCGCGCCGGTCGGGACTAAAGTGATGCGGGCAGCGGTCTCCTCGCCCAGCCGGATGTAGCGGCCGAGCCTTGACAGGCTCTGGTGGCGGGACTTGGCCTGCAGCTCCGGCGCGGTACGGCCGGCCTCGGCCAGGTGCTGCAGCGCGCTGTGGCGAAGCTGGGGCAAGGTCCAGCAGCGGACAGCCCCAGCCCCATGCGCGGATCGCAGAAGAGGACGGTCTAGTCGTCGCCTCGATGTCCGTCGCGGACCACCGCTAACCCGCCGACCCGGGTCGTGATGCCCGCCGGCCCGCGTCGGGCCGAAGCGAGCACGCTGGCCGGTCGACCGAGGGTGTCGCCCTGCTCCACCTCGATCGCGACCGTCTGCGCCCCTGTCGTGTCGAGCAGATGGGCGGCCAGGCAGCCGGTGCTGTTGGCGTTGGCGACGTCCTCGTCGACACCGATCGCCGGCGCGAACATCCGCGCCGCACCCGGTCGGTCGCCCACCGGCGGTACGTACACGAAACAGCCGAGGAGCCCGTACCGCTGGCACGCCGCTGTCAGCCTGCCGAGGTGTGGGTGGACTCGGAGCAGCGCCGATCGGTCGTGGACCGGTACCAGCATGCGTGGCGCGCCGGGCGCGGCGATCCGTGGCGCGTCGGTCGGATGCGCATCGTCCGCGGTGAGCCCGAGCGCGGCGACGATCGCGGCGCGCTCGTCCGGCGCCGGGTGACGCAGCGCGACGAGGCCCTGGTCGAACCACACCTCGATGCCGGCGGGGCGGCGGATCGCGACGGTGTCGAACGTGCGCCCGCCGGTGTGTTGGCGGTCGTTCAGCTCGCCCAGCGCGGTGCGGGTCAACCGGACGGCCTGCGCGGCAACGGTGCCGTGGCCGCAGCCGGACAGTTCGGCGGTGGCGGTGAAGAACCGGACCGGCCAGGCACCGTCCGGCGTCCGCCCCGGGCCGAGGAACGCCGCGTGCGAGGTGCCGGCCGCAGCAGCGACCGCACGCCGGTCCGCGTCCGTCGCCGCCGGGTCGTCGTCGATGACGGCCGTGGGGCTGCCGCCCCGGCCGTCGCGCCGCACGCACGCGTCAACCACCGTGACATCCGGCCAGGACATCGGCCCACCTTTGACGCTCAACGAACCGGCAACCGCGAACGGCGTTCCGCCGAGAGCCGGACCTGGCCGCAACGGCCGACCGAACGCGTCCCGGAGCATACCGTCCTGCCTCAGCCGGTGCCGTCCTGCACCGGATAGTGGATGATGACCGCACCGCCGGTGGCGTAGTTGGCGACATCGGCGGCCACCCGCTGGCCTTGCGGCGACGCCCGCGCCGCGGCCATGGCGGCGGCGTCAGCGAAGTAGCCTTCGAAGAGCGCGAAATACGGCGCTTCTCCCTTGGTCGCCGCAACGTCGAAGCTGTAGCGCCACGCAAGCAGGCCGGGCCAATTCATGACCAGCGGAAGGTGGTTGGTCACGTAGTAGTCGCGGAAGTGGTCAGGGTCGGCGGGCTTGGAATACAGGACCACCAACTTATGCATGACGACCTCCGTCCAGAGACGAGACCATAACACTCCGGGTGACCTGGGAGCTCCTGCTAAGAACTGCCGCCGACCTCGCTGGGTGCGGAGCATCGGGAACTGGGTGAGGACGGAGGTGGTTTCGAGGAGCGCGTGGGAGTCGGTGGCCAGCCACAGCGGGAGGTCGCCGACGAAGGCTACGACATCGGGGAGGGCCCGGGTGGGTCGGGTCGCGCCAGAATCCATGGTCGAGCACACCGGGCTCGGTGGCCGTGGCCTTCGCGAGAGCCGTGAGGGCGGACTCGAAATCGGCGGTGTGCGTGAGTGCGACGTCCAGTACTGCGGTCAGTTGAATCGTCATATGCGCAGGTTAGGGCTTGATGTGCGGTCGGGGGAAAGACCGGTGCGGGATAGACTCAGAACGGATCGTTATCAATCGGCAGGGAGGGCACGTGGCGCCGGATACGGTGAGCCTGCGGTACTTCCTGGTGCTGGCGCAGGAGTTGAACTTCACCCGCGCGGCCGCACGTATCGGTATCGCACAGCCCGCACTCAGCGCCCGGATGCGCCGATTGGAGGCGGAACTCGGTACGGCCCTGCTGGTCCGCAACACGCGTAGCGTCGTATTGACCACGGCCGGTGCGGCTTTGGCGGAGTCCGCGCCGCCCGCGCTGGCGGCGCTGGACCGGGCATGGGACACCGCCCGGAGCGCGGCGGCCGGTGAACTGGGCACGCTGCGCATCGGATACAGCCTCAGCGCCGGGGCCGAGACGGCACCGGCCCTGGTGGACAGGCTGATTCGCGGCAACAGCGGACTCCAGGTCGGCGCGGTCCCGATGGCGACACCGGAGATCTCCCCCGCGGTCGCCGACGGCCGCATCGATGCCGGGATCACCCGCG
The DNA here is from genome assembly GCF_052246675.1 of Nonomuraea sp. KM90. NCBI lineage: Bacteria > Bacillati > Actinomycetota > Actinomycetes > Streptosporangiales > Streptosporangiaceae > Nonomuraea > Nonomuraea sp. KM90. The sequence goes on from NZ_JBQQCB010000077.1 coordinate 11,775, forward strand.
GTGAACAGCCGGGCCGTGGCGTGCGCCGGTTCCTGCTGCGGCGTGAGCGCATCGGGGTCCAGCTGGCGCAGCACCATCCGCTGGCCGAACACCTGGAGATCGAGATCGCCGACGCGGCCGCGTATCCGCTGCGACTCCCGGACCGTGCGGCCAACCCCGTGATCCACGATCAGCTGTCCGCACTGTTCCGAGACACCCGACTACACCCCCGATTCCACACGCCCGCTGTCTCTTTCGACATGTCCCAGCGCGACCTGCGCGACGGGGCCACCCTCGCCCCGGCCGGAGAAGCCGCGGTCACGGCAGCACCGGCCGGTCTCACCTGGCGACCGCTGCGGGGCGCGCCCAGCCTGACGATCCACCTGGTCCTCCCACGCGAGCAGTCGCCACTACACCGCCGCATCCGTGCCGTCGCCAAAACCGTGGCGCACGAGCTGCACTGGCTGCCGGACTGACGCGCAAGAGGTCAAGCGAGACGGACGCCTGCGGTGGCCCCGATTGCACACCCATATGGGACGTACACGCCATGTGATGTCCCGGACATCTATGAAGTGCCGATACCAATGGGCAAGTCGGCACATCGGTTCGGGGAGCGAAGTTCCGCACTCCGCCAGTGGAGTCGCACTTCTGGAGTCCCGGCTGCAGGGCGTGGCGCCGGCATCTGGGGCATGGTCGTGTGGCGCGGGGTGGTTCCTGCTGTCGATGGTGGTCCTCAAGGGAGGCTGGCTCGCCGTACGGGCCGCCGAAGTCGTCGCCTGACAGCGCGGCGGGTCAGCGCCGCAGGTCGCGCCCCGCGGTGATCAGCCAGAGGTACGGCAGGGGCAGCATCGCCAGCCAGAACAGGTGTGCCTGATCCCAGTACCCGAACCCGCAGGTCGGTGGCCAGAGCCGGGCCTGCTCGGGGAGCAGGATGGTCCCCAGCACCATCGCCGGCTGGACCACGATCGCGGCCATGGCGGCCTGTCGTCCGGGTGCGAACCGCACGGCGGTCGCCGCGGCCGCCAGCGCGATGCCGAGGCAGACGCCTACCTCGATGAGCAGGTCGCCGACCGGGAACAGGGCGCCCTCCGGCAGGCGGGTCAAGATATAGGAGAAGGCGGCCAGCCAGATCGCGATCGCGGCGCCACCGGACAACAGGCAGCGCAGCGCCTGCCGGACCCATCGGGGGACCGCGGCGGCGCCGAGGTCGGCGGACATGGCATCGACCAGCCCGAAGGCCGCCGCCGCGCCGAGCAGGGTGCCACAGATGCGCATGAGCACGAGCGCGTCGCCCCCGGGCAGTGCCTCCCCGTACTCCAGCAGGCTCACCAGCCCGGCGGTGAAGGCGGCGACCACGGCCAGAGGCCCCCAGTCGATGGCCCGAGCGAGGGGGCGCACCAGCAGGAGCGCCACCCGCCAGCGGGATGGTGGCGGGGCAGGGACGGAGGTGATGGGTGCGGCCGCGGCGGATGCGGCGGCCTGGGGGCGGGCGGGCAGCGTTAGAGGCATGGCATGGCTCCCATCGGTGCGTCAAACTTCCGTTCCAGCCCGAGCAGCGGCAAGGCCTGGTCGATCGTGGTGGTGGGCTTGACGAGCGTGTCCCAGTCGGCCTGGACCTTCTCGCGGGCGCCAGGGGAGGCCAGCAGAAGCTTGGCGTAGCCGATCTCGGCCGGGCCCCAGTCCAGACCGGACAGGCGTCCCAGGTGGCCGTCGATGTAGAGCTGCCGCCGGGCCTCGGGAGGGGAGACTTGGCCGATGAGCCAGAGCGCCACCACCGTGCGGGCCTGACCGCGCACGTCACACAGTGCGGCACGCCGGGAGGGGTTGAAGTGCTTGGCGGCCGAGTCGTACAGCCCGGTCGCCCAGAAGGCCACGTCCTCGGCCAGCATCCTGCGCTGGTCGGGATGCCCCCAGCTCATCGGCGGCCGGATCACGCCGGAATCGACGGCGAAGCTCCAGGACTGGCTCATCTGCCGCACCTGGGGTGCCCGGGACCGCAGCGCGGCGGGCAGCGCCGCCACGACCGGCTGGACCGCCTGTTCCCAGAGCGGGATCCACGGTTCGTAACCGGGAAAGGCACAGTAGGTGAGCCCCTGGCGCTCCGCGCAGCGGTAGGCATCGGGGCCGAAGTAGCGCTCACGCACGCGGGAGTCCACATGGTCGACACTCAGCTCCACGTTCGTGGGAAACCTGCTCGGTGGCCGGGTGGACGCCGCGGTGGCCCCCGATGGCACCGCGACAGCCAGCGCCACCACCACAGCCACAGCGGGTGCCGGCCGTACCCGATGCCTGAGCAGCGCGATCCCGCCGAAGACGGCGGCGACGGCGAGCACGTACACCAGGTGGAGCGCCGACGGACGGTCGGGCCAGTCCGGCTGGTGGACCTGCATCACCGGCAGCAGCCAGCGGGCCTGTCCGTTCGTCGGGTTCACGTAAATGAGGAAGCCGAGCACGGCCACCACCAGCGGCCCGGTGATCAGCCACCGCGTCCAACGGCCGACGGCCACGCCCAGCGTCGCGGCGAGGACTGTGGCGGCCACCGCCGTCAGTGGCTCCCACACGTCCAGCCGCCCTCCGGCGGGGCCGCTCAGCAGCCGGATCGCCAGGTAACCGCCTACGGCCACAGCCGCTGCGAGCGCCGCGACCAGCGGTGTGGCCAACAGCAGGGCCCGCGTGCGGTGCTCGGCCCGCCCGGGCAGGCCGGCGAGGCTTTCCGGCATGCCGTGCCGCCCGTCGCGTGAGGTGGCCAGGCTCGCCGTGATCAGGACCGCCGAGGCCAGGCAGGTGGCCAGCCCGGTGGCGTTGATCGGGTCCATCGTGAGGTCGGGCTGCTGGCCCCGGCTGAGGAAGGTCTGCAGCGCCAGCACCAGGACGGTCGCGCCCCACACGAGCGGGTGCCGCACCAGCCTGCGCGTCTCGAACAGGAACAGCCGCCGCGTCACGCCGCCTCCCCGAGCAGCATGAGGTAGCCGTCCTCGACACCGGGCACCGCCGCGTCGGCGGTCGGCGGTCGCGGGCCGAGCGTGCGGTAGCGGCCGTCGGCCGTCCGCCAGAACAGCTCCGACGTGGCGGGCGCTGTGTCCGACAGCCACACCCGGCCGTCCGCGACGGCCGCGAGCTCGCCGGGGGTGCCGTCGAAGACCGCACGGCCGTCCCGCATGACCACCACCCGCTCGCACAGCGCGGCGACGTCCTCGGTCTGGTGGGTGGACAACACGACGGTACGGCTCTCGCCGAGCCGTGAGACCAGCGCGCGGAACATCATCCGCTGTTCCGGGTCGAGGCCCACGGTCGGCTCGTCGAGAATGAGCAGATGCGGCTCGCCCAGCAGCGCCTGGGCCAGCGCGAGCCGCTGGCGCATGCCGCCCGACAGTTTGCGCACCTTCGTCCTGGCCTGGTCGGTGAGGTCCACCTCGGCCAGCACCCGGCGTACCTCGGCGTGCCGGTGCTTCCGGTCGGTTAGCTCCTTGAGGATCGCCACGTAGTCCACGAGGTCGAAGGCGGTGAAATGCGGGTAGGAGCCGGGGTTCTGCGGCAGGTAGCCGAGTCTGCGCCGCAGCGCGGTCCGCTGCGCGCGGTCGGCCGGGTCCAGGCCGAAGGCGTCCACCGCGCCGCCGTCCGGGGCGAGGGTGGTGGCCAGGCAGCGCAGCAGGGTGGTCTTGCCGGCGCCGTTCGGGCCGAGCAGACCGGTCACGCCGGTGCCGAGCGTCAGGTCGAGGCCGTCGAGCGCCCGTTTGGCGCCGTATGTCTTGGTCAGTTCCTTGATCTGGATCATCTGGTGCTCACTTTGTAGAAGCGGTATGTCAGGAGGAGGGCGGCCACGCCGTACCCGATCTGCGGGGCGGGACCGAAGACGGCCAGCCAACTGCCGATGAAGCGGCCCGTGCCGACGATGGCCAGCCACACCCCGCCCACGGTGAGTGCGGCGATCGGCACCGGCAGCCGGTTCGACAGGGCCAGGCAGCCCGAGGCGGCGGCCAGCGCGGGCAGCAGCCAGGCGGCGGCCAGACCGGGAGGTGCGGCCAGCAGCGGTGAGGCGAGCCCGGCCAGCACGACCGACACCGCCAGCACGGCCGTGGCCCTGGTCAGCAGCAGTCGCGGGCCGGACATCGGGGTGGCGGCGACCAGTTCGTGGGCGGGATCGACGCGGGGCCCGTAGGCGAGCGCGATGCCCGCCAGCGGCAGCATCGGCGCGACGATGAGGAAAGCGGGCAGCAGTTCGGTCTGCGCGCGCGCGGCAAGGACCGCGAACGCCAGTACCGCCACCACGGCGGCCAGCCAGGCCTGGCTCAGCGTCGGTGTCGCCGTCAGCAGCCTGGCCAGGTGGTCGGGCACCCCTCTGTGCCGCAGGAAACGCTCGGCCAGGCTCGGGCGCGGCGTGATCAGCTCGGCCTCCAGCCTCGCCCAGGACACTTCGAGCCAGTCCTTGTCGTACGGCACCGCCGCCCGGCAATCAGCGCAACGACCGAGATGTGCGTCCACGGACATGGCCAGAGCCGGTTCGAGCGTGCCTTCGAGGTAGCGCTCGCGCAGGTCATCGGGAATGTGCCAGCTACTCATGACAGCTCCTCGCGCAACCGGGCCCTGGCCCGCATGGCGCGGGTCTTGATCGTGCCTTCCGGAATGCCCAGGAGACCGGCGGCCTCCTTGGTGGTGAGGCCGTCGAGGACAGTCGCCTCGATGACGGCGCGCAACTCTGGAGAGAGCCTGTTCAAGGCGGCGCCGAGGTCACCGTGCTCCACGCTCAGCAGGACCACGTCCTCGGCCGAGGCGACCGGCGAGCTGTCGTTCGGTTCGATGCCGGAGCCGACCCAGCGCGAGCCGCGGCCACGCAGAGCGGAGATCAGACGGCGGACGGCGATCGTCCACAACCAGCCGGCCGGGTTATCGCCGCGGAAGCCACCCGCCGAGCGCCACACGGCCAGAAAAGTCTCCTGCAGCGCGTCGTCGATGGCGTCCGCGTCGGCGCAGCGGCGGGCCAGGCGGGCGCGCAGCCAGGGGGCGTGGCGCTGGTGGAGGATGCGCAGGGCGACGGTGCTCCGCGCGGCGACAGCGGTGATGAGGTCGGCGTCATTGCTTTCCGCAGTGACGTCCGGGGCCGCGCGCCGACGGAAGGGAAACGGTCTCACGGTATATCTATCGCACGACCTGTATGAGCCGGTTCTCCCAAGTCAGCCGGTTTCGTGATTTGGCCCGTGGATCCTCGTGCCCTTGTTCACCGCGGAGCATCACAGATGGCGGCTGGTGGCGCCGGCCTTACCGACAGGCCCACCCCCGGCGGGAGCGCATGGCATCTACGGCCCCGGGAAGGAAGCCCTCGGCGTACTGGCCATCGAGATCGAACTCCTCCAGCCCGCCACCGCCTGCTGAACGGGACAAGCGAAGGCCGGGCGGTGGAGGGGCAGACGGAGCGTGCAACATAGGTGTGGCATGCCTGGTCCGCGTCCGAGCTGCTCGAATGGATCACCGTAGGGTGGCGAGCATGGGCGGCGGTGTTCTCCCACATGGCCGCCAGGCCTGTGGTCGTCAGCCGAGCAGGAACGTGCGGGCCTGGTCCGCGACCGGCTCAGGGGCCATCCAGAAGGCGGAGTGATCCTGGTCGGCGAGCGTCAGCACGGTCACGTTCGGCAGGATCGCAGCCAGCGCCTGTGCACCGGCGCGTATGAAGGCCTCGCCGTTGCCACCGACGGCCACCGCGACCGGCGCCTTGATCGACCAGCGGTCGGTGGGCAGTGGCTTGCCGTCCTGAAGCCCGCGCATGATCTGGCCGTCGTAGGCGTAGGTGTGGGCGTACTTGACCATGGCCTCCCAGGAGGGGTCCTGCTTCATCGCCGGGATGTACTCGGCCGGGACACCGATCATCTCGGTCATGAAGTATTCGACGGCTTCGCTGCGCTTACCCGCCGCGACCAGGGCGTTCTGGTGTTCGACGTAGTCGGCGGGCGCCGGGGGCTTGGAGTCGTCGACGATGAACGGCGGCTCGTACAGGTAGAGTCCCGTGACCTTGTCACCCAGCGCGCTCGCCGCGTCCAAGGTCAGCCCGCACCCACCGGAACCGCTGGTCAGGGCCGCGGAGCCGCCCGCGATCTCGATGAGCGCGGCGATGTCTTCGATCTCGCGCGCCGGGTTGTAGGGCTGCGGATCGCCGCTGGCCCCTCGGCCGCGCCGGTCGAAGCTGATCACGGTGAAGTCCTTGGACAACGCCTCGGCCACGCCCGCGACGCCGGTGTGGTCTTCGGCGACATTGCTGATCACGATGATGGCCGGGCCGGACCCGGTCTTCTTGTACGCGATCGTGGTGCCGTCGGCGGAGGTGATGGTGGAAAGTTCGGACATGATCGTTTCTCCTTGGCTGGTTGACGGGCCGTCCAGCAGGCCGCCAAGCCGGTCGAGCGCTTCGGCGTAGCCGTCGGCCATCTGGAGTTCGACGGCCCGTTGCAGTGCTTGGCTGTCGGGGAAGCTCGCGGCGACGGAGACGATGCAGCCGTTGCCGGTGGAGGTGAAGGTGACCGAAGTCGGGAAGGTTCCCGTGCCGTCGGGCCGCCACGCCGCGTCGGCGAACACGTCGTCGTAGGCGAGCTCGCAACGATCGACGACGGTGGTGTAGGTGGCGATGCTGCGCACCGGCGCGGCCGAGCCGTCCACTGGCGCGATCTCGAAGCGCCAGCGACCTCCCGGCCGCACGTCCATCTCGTACACGGTCGCGGCCCACCCCTGCGGCCCCCACCAGCAAGTGATCGCCTCGGCGTCCGTCCAGGCCCACCACACACGCTCGAGCTCGGCCGTGTAGGTGCGGCTGATGTGCAGGGTGTTGGCCGACCTATCGACCACGATCCCGTCTGCGGTGTCTGGGGACATGCTCAAGCTCCTCATTGATCGGCCGTGTCGTCGAGAAAGGCACCGAGGCGATCCATCCGCTCCGACCACAGAACGGCGAACCCCTGCACCCAGTCACTCAGCTCACGCATCGCGCCCGGGTGCAGCCGGTAGATCCGCTGCTGTGCCCGCTTGGTCACCTCGACCACTCCCGCCTCGGACAGCAGTCGCAGATGCCGGGACACCTGCGGTTGGCCCAGGCTCAGCGCCTCGACGATGTCACCCACCGACCGCGGGCCGTCCCTGAGCAACTCGACGATCCGGAACCGGTTCGGCTCCGAGATCGCCGTCATTCGCAGTTGCACGCTGTTGACCACACCCCGAACATACATGACGGTGTATATATGTTCAAGTGTATGTATCGCGCCAGGGTGCCGATCGTCTGCGGGCGTGTGCGATCCAGGATTTGACTTCCCGCGTCCTACCTCATGAGCCCTTCGGCCTCTGCGCGAAGGACCTGGGCGCCGTGACCGGCCTAAAGGTGCAGGTGGACGACATCAACGGCGACCAGGTCAACGTCGAGGACGGCTGGCCGCTGCGCCGCGCCGCCGAACGCTTCCAGGTCGCCGCCACCCCCGCCCGGCGCTGGGCACAGCGCTACCGCCAGCTCGGCGAGGCCGGCATGCGCGACCGCTCCCAGCCGGCCGCACCGCAGCCCGCGCCGCACACCGACCCGCACGGAGCGGCGCATCATCAAGATCCGCCTGCCGCGCCGGTGGGGACCGGCCCACATCGCCTACCTGCTCGGCCTGCACCCCTCAACCGTGCACCGCGTGCCAACCCGCTACCGGCTCGCCCGCCTGGCTCACCTCGGCCGTCCCAACCTCGGCTACGGCTACCTGCACAACGCCATCGACGACCACTCCCGCCTGGCCTACACCGAGATCCTGCCGGGCGAGACCGAGCAGACCGCCGCCGCCTTCTGGCAACGCGCCCAGGCTTACTTCACCAGCTGCGGCATCACCGTACGCCGCGTGCTCACCGACAAAGGCTGCTGCTACCGCTCCCACCTGTGGCGACCGCCAAGCGCGTACCCAACCTCGCAGGACAGAGCAGCTAGCCGTCGCGCACGCGGCCGTACGCCTGGGTGATGGCCGCCGTCACGCTGACGTGCCTGGTCGCCGCCGCCTCGCTGGTCGGCAACCACCGCCTATCATTTAGACAAGCATCGAACCACCAGCCGGTCCGGAGGCAAGGCTTCCGCATGACCGCCGCCACCCTGCCCCTCGCCGCGAGCAGCAAGGACGCGGTGTGCTGCGCGCCGATCGCCCGCCAGCCGCTCAGCGAAGGCGAGGCGGCCGAGCTCGTCGTGCTGCTCAAGGCGGTGGCCGATCCGGTCCGGCTGCGGCTGCTGTGGATGATCGGCTCCCACGCAGGAGGAGAAGCCTGCGTGTGCGACCGAGGTCGCCGGAGCATTCCGGGCCAGCGTGACAGCCACTCCAGCCGGGTCATCCCCAACCCCGCATCCACCAGCAGCATCCGCTCCAGATCGGAGCCCAACCTCCACCGTCAGCAGGTGCGCCACCAGCTGCGACGTCAGATCAGAGGCCGCCGTACGCGCGCTGGCGACCACCTTGGCCGCCATCAGATACTCGCGCGCCAGATTGAACAGCAGCATCGGCGAGTCATGCTCCATCGCCCGATCCAGCAGGAACTGCTCCAGCTGCTTCATCGCCTGCCTGCCGGGGCGGTCGTCCACTCCAGATACTTGGCCTGCGCCAGATGGTTCGAGCGGGCCTGGGTCCGGATGGCCGTATAACGACGCCGCCGCGGGTGGCACACCCAGCCCATCCGCGACCTGGGCCACGGCCGCGAACCGACTGGACCAGCATGCCCAACTGGTCCACGGAGCGCCGCCCACGACCTGGATCGACGAACACTACGTCAGCCGACGTCGGCGTGAAACACCGGATCAACTCATCAGCGCTGATCTCCGGGAACGAGCGCAGTCGCTTCCAACTGTTCCTCGGACAACATCTTCTCTGACAACGCACCCCGCCCACCCGCGCCTCGAAGAATCGGACGCCAGCGAACACCGGTCGTTCCGGAAGTCGTTCCACAACCATTGTTCCGAAAGGGCGGTACGGAGCTGATTTTCACTACGATCGGAGGATGGGCAACGGCAGCGATCACCCCATGGGCGGGATGGAACTCGGATACGCGCGTGTCTCCACCACGAGGCAGTCCCTCGACCGGCAGCTCGACGCCTTGGCCGCGGCCGGAATCGGCGACGAGCGGATCTACGTCGACAACAAGACCGGCACCACCGTCGACCGCGATGGCCTGACCCAGCTACTGGCCTGCGCCCGCCGCGGCGACACCATCGTGGTGCACACACTGGATCGAACCGGACGCAACCTCGGCGAGGTGCTCAACCTCGTCCACGACCTCGCCGAGAAGGGCATCGGCCTACGGTCGCTGGCCGACCCGCTGCCGATCAACACCGCCGACGAAGGCATGCGCCGCGTCGCCTTCCTGCTACTGGCCCTGTTCGCCGAGATGGAACGCACCTTCACCGCCGAACGCGCCGCCCGCGTCCGCGCAGTCGCCGAAGCCAGCGGCCGCCAGATCGGCCGCCCCGTCGCCCATGCGGAAGGCAAGATCGAACACGCCCGGCTCCTCGAAGCCGAGGGCAACTCCCTCGGCGTCATCGCCGCTAAGACCGGCATTCCCAAGACCTCGCTGCACCGCTACCTCGCCACCGACTCCGCCGGCGAGCAGGCATGAGATCCGACGTGTTCTTGGCCGACTGCCCGGCCCGTACCACCTTGAATCTGGTGGCCGATGCCTGGTCTGTCGTCGTGGTGTTCGGGCTCGGGCGTGGTCCGCTGCGGTACACCGAGCTGCGCGGCCGGATCGGCGGGATCAGCAACAAGATGCTGACCCAGACACTGCGCAAGCTGGAGCGCGGCAACCTGGTGGAGCGGCGGACCCTGCCTACCGCGCCTGCGGGTGTTGAGTACCGGCTGACTGCCCTGGGGGAGAGCCTGCTGGGGCCGGTGTCGGTGCTCGCCCGGTGGGCCGAGGAACACGCCGACGAACTCGCAGACGCCGACGGCGGTTGACCCCCCAGGGAACCAGATGGTTCCCTGCGGACGGTTAGCGTTGCCGCCATGAAGATCGGAAACAGTGATCTGGAGGTGTCACCGCTGTGCCTGGGCGGCAATCCCTTCGGCTGGACGGCGGACGAGGAGACCTCGTTCGCCGTGCTGGATGCCTTCGCCCAGGCCGGTGGCAACTTCATTGACACCGCGGACAGGTACACCTTCCACGTGCCCGGCAACAGCGGTGGTGAATCCGAGACGATCATCGGTCGCTGGCTGAAGGCCCGCGGCAACCGAGACCAGATGGTGATCGCCACGAAGGTGGGTGCGCTCCCGGGGCTGAACAACTTGAGGCCGGAGACGATCCGGCGCGCCGCCGAGGACTCACTGCGGCGGCTTGGGCTTGATCACATCGACCTGTACTACGCGCACGTGGACGACCCCGGCACCGCACTGGCCGAGACCCTCGGGGCGTTCGACGAGCTGGTCCGGTCCGGCAAGGTACGGCACATCGCGGCGTCCAACTACACCGCGGCGCGGCTGTCGGCGGCACTGGAGACCTCGGCCCGGGAAGGGCTCGCCGCGTACGTCGCGTTGCAGGCCGAATACAACCTGGTGCAGCGCGAGAACTACGAACGGGACCTCGCGCCTGCCGTCACCCGGACCGGACTGGTCTGCCTGCCCTACGTCGCGCTGGCACGTGGTTTCCTCACCGGCAAGTACCGCCCCGACGGCCCCGGGGTGGACAGCCCCCGCGCCGACCAGGCCCGCGCTCACCTGGACGGCAACGGCCCGGCCGTACTGGCCGCCCTGGACGAGGTCGCCGCAGCGCATCACACCACGATGGCCGCGGTCGCGCTGGCCTGGCTCGCCGTCCAGCCCACCGTCGCCACCCCCCTTGCCGGAGCCCGCAACCCGGCCCAGCTCGCCGACCTGCTGCCCTACCTGACCCTGCGGCTCGCCGACGACGAGATCGCCCTGCTGGACCAGGTCAGCGCTTGGAAACAGTGAGAACTCAGGAAGAGGCTCCTATGCGCTCCACGACTCGACGACGCCTTCTTGCTCTCGCAGCAATCGCCGTACCGTTGCTTGCCGACGGCACCGCGCAGGCGGCCGAGCGGTCTGCGCCCTCACAGGTCTCCGTGGCGTATGAGCTGCCCGGTGACCGAGTCTATCCCGAAGGCATCGCCGCCGACCCGCACACCGGCGATCTCTACACTGGATCGGGCGAGGACGGCACGATCTTCACAATGAGGCCGGGGCATCGTGTCGCGGAGGTGTTCCTGCCCGCGGGAGCGGACGGACGCACAGTCGCACTCGGGCTGGAGGTCGACCGGGCCAGACGCCTGTGGGCCATAGACCGCAGTACCGGAGTCGCGGTCTACGACATCCCCAGCCGCCGTCTACTGGCTCGCTTCACCCCGCCCGCCAAAGGCAAGAGCGAACCCCTCGTCAACGATCTGGCCATCGCCCCGGACGGCACCGCGTACATCACCGACAGCTTCCGGACGGTGGTCTACCGGGTCACTCCCTGGCAGCTCGCACGAGCCCGCGAACGGGGCCGTGAAACGCCGCTTACTCCCGCCTTCGACTTGGCCGGTGTCGTGGATCCGTACGAACCCGGTAAGACGGTCACGCTCAACGGGATCGTCGCGGAGCCGTCGGGGCGCTACCTGTTGACGGCCGACATGAGAGGTGCCCTTTACCGCATCGACCTGCACTCTGGCGTGATCCGCAAGGTCACGCTACGTGGCGGCGACATGTCCCTGGCCGACGGCATGGAACTGCGGAACGGCAAGTTGTGGGTGGCGCATCCCATTATCAAGGCCAACGCGATCAGCCGCTGGCGCGTCACGGCGGATGGGCGGGCAGCCATGGAGGAGGGACGGATCACCGATCAAGCGTTGCAGCTCCCGACGCATCTGCTGCACCGGCAGGGGAGGTTGTACGTGGTCCGTTCACAGCTCGATAAGGGCAGCATCGTAGATCCGGACGGTGGCCTCCCGCGGATCCCCTTCACCATCGCCTCCGTCCGCGGCATCTGAAGGTCTGGCTTGCCTTCACGCGCGCTCCGATCAGCCCACGGCGCACCGATCGTCACAACTCCGGGGATTCAGGTCTGACCTGTGGCTACTTGGGTTCCGGTGAGACGGTGCGTTCCGGGAAGCTCGCGGTTGCTGGAGTCGTTGCGGCCCGCCTGCCGGTGACTGTCGCCCAGGGATGTGTGGAGCCGAAGCGGGCGCGGGACCAGCCGCTGTCCGCAACTATTCATTGAATGCATAGTCGCGATCCTGTCAACCGGTCATGTGCTACTCGGCTTCCTCGCCGAGCGCCCGAAGCACGGTTACGAGCTCAAGAAGGAGCACGATCACCGTCTCGCCGGCGCCAGGCCACTGGCGTACGGACAGGTCTATGCCATGTTGCAACGCCTGGAACGCGACGGCCTGGCAGAGGTCGCCGAGACGCAGCAGGAGGGCGGACCCGAGCGCACCCTGTACGCGATCACCGACAGCGGCCAGGCGGAGCTGGAGCGGTGGCTGAACACCGTCGAGCCGTCGGGGTCAGGACCGCGTTGGCCGGGCCGAACGGGGCAGGCAAGTCCACGCTGCTGAACTGGTATCAGGCCTGCTGACGCCCACCACGGGACGTGCGGAGGTCTTCGGCCGGCCGCTGGAGAGGGCCGCGGTCGCGTTCGTCGCCCAGGACAAGCCGCTGCATCGCCGGTGGAGCGTCGCCGACCTGCTGCGCTTCGGCGCCGCGACCAACCCCCGATGGGATCGCGCGGCTGCGCAGCACCTCTTGAACGGCGCGGCGACCTCCAAACCCGTATGCCTCATCGGCCATGGAGGCACGGGCAAGATCCAAATCGCCCTGGAGTATGCATACTGCTACAAACGTTCACGACGTCATCTGGTGGATTCGGGCACAGGAGCCGGCCCTGATCGGTTCCGCCTTCGCCCCCTCGCCGAACAGCTGGACCTGTCAGACGTGGGGGTCCAGCACGTCTTCGATACGCTCCGCCGAAACGAAGAATCGACTCGCTACCTCCTAGCCTTTGACAACGCCGAACACCCGCAGACGCTGCAAGACTTCCTGCCGCCGGACAGGCGGGCATGTGGTTCTCACCACCCGGGATGCTCGCCCGGAACAGGTCGGTACCGCACGCCGCGTCGAGTCGTTCGTCCGAAACGACAGCATCACACTCATCACCGGCCAGTTCCCTCAGCCCACCCGGCAAAAGGCGAATTCGATAGCCGAACACCTGCGAGACCTGCCACTGGCCCTTGCCCTGGCGCTCGCATACATCCGCTCATCCGGCATGTTGCTGTTTGTCGTTCATCCCTGGGAGGGTTCGTCGAGCAGCGTGCGGGCGGTTGCGACGTCGGTGATCAAGACGTTGACCCAGCCGCCGCTGATCGCCGCGCGGATGGCCGCGTGCTTGCGCTCGCCGCCGGCCATGCCGATGCGGCGCGGGATCGTGCGCAGGATCTCCGGGTCGATGCCGACGACGCGGCTGTTCAGGTCGCTGTGGATCAGCTCGCCTGCGCTGTCGAAGTACCGCTGGCAGACATCGCCGACCGCGTGGGCGGCGATGAGCTGGTCCTGGTCGGCGGGGGCGATGGCGTTGCCGCTGTCGCGCAGCAGTGGCGAGGGCTGCACGCTGCCGATGCCGACCAGAGCCATGGTCAGGCTCTGCCACTCCTTGGTGATCGACTGCATGGCCGTGTCCGTGACCAGGCTCCGGCGGGTCTCGGCGGTGCTGACCAGGCCGGGAGCCTGGACGTAGATCGGTTCGGCGCCGACCAGTTCGGCGAGATGGCTCAGCAGGCGGTTGGCCTTGGCCTGGACGGCGCCTTCGCCGACACCGCCGGCGAGCTGGACGACGCGGTCGGCGCCGGCCACGCGGAGCGGGTGCAGCCGATCGGCGACCGACAGCAGCGTCTGGCTCCACGGCGAGATGCCGATTCGCTCCCCGCCTGCCAGGGTCGATTCGAGGTAGGCCGCTCCGGCAGAGCCGATGCCGGCGATGATCTCTGACTCGTCACCGTCGACGTCGACGACGACGGCCTCCTGTAAGCCGTACCGGCTCTCCAGGCCCTGCTCCAGGGCCAGGTGTACGCCTTGGGAGACGACGACCACCGTCCGCACGATCCCGATCTCGCCGGCCCGCTTCAGCAACCGGGACACCTTTGTCTGGGAGATGTGCAGGGCGTCGGCGATGTCGGCCTGGCGGATGCCCTGTTCGTGGTACATGTGCGCGACCTTGGTGATCAGCCGCACCCGCCCGTCGGAGGCGGATCGGCCGGCGCCGCTCGCCTGGACAGCCATCAGGATCCGTCCCCTTCGTCGTCGCGGAGTGCCATCGCCCAACATTGTCCATCCGCGAGGTCACTCGTCGTGCACGCAGGGGCCAGGTTCTTGCTGCCTGATCCGCTCCGTTCTGCGCGCCGTCCTGCGCGCCAGGCAGGCCGGGGCTGCGTGTTTCGGCGAGAACACGCGGTTCGCACTGTGGAAGGTTGCTCAGAGTTATTGACAGACATGCGCGGATCAGCCAATCTACGGACACGGAATATTATGCGCTATCGCATAATTATGCACTACTTGGAGACTGCGATGCGCCAACGCAGGGTGATCATCAACACCGACGCCAAGAACGAAGCCGATGACCAGTTCGCCATCGTCCATGGGCTGTTGTCACCCACGTTCGACGTCAGGGGACTGATCCCGGCCCACTTCGGCACCCGGCGATCACAGCGGAGTATGGAGGAGTCCCGCGAGGAGATCGACCTTCTGCTCGACCTGCTCCACCTGACCGGCTCCGTCACGGTGGCCGACGGCGCGGCGACCGCCCTGCCGGACGAGCGCACCCCGGTGGACTCGCCCGGCGCGCAGTTGATCATCGAGGAATCGAAGCTCGCGACACAGGATGATCCGCTCTATGTGGCCTTTCTTGGTCCGCTGACCGACATGGCCTCCGCGATCCTGCTGGACCCAGGGCTGGTGCGGCGCCCGGTGGTCGTGATCTGGATCGGCGGCCCTGGCTACCGCGGCTACGACGAGGGCCTGGGAATCGAGTTCAACCTCTCCAACGACATCCACGCCGCCAACGTGGTCTTCGGCTCCGGCATCACCGTGTGGCAGGTGCCGCGCGACGTCTACACCAAGGTGTCGGTGAGCTACGCCGAACTGGAGGAGAAGATCGGTGGCGGCGGCACGCTGGGCCGCTACCTCATCAAGCAACTGCACGAGTGGAACGCCGTCTATCACCCCGAGCCGATCGAGTCCCGCTCCTTGGGCGATTCGCCCGCCATCGCGCTGATGCTCTTCCCGATGAGTGGAAACTTTCGCACGAGACCCGCTCCCCGCTTCAGCGCCGACGGCTCCTGCCTGCCCGGCTCCGGCCACCTGATCGGGGTCGTCGAGGAGATCGACGTGCGCTTTCTACTGGCGGACATGTTCGCCAAGATCCGGGCTTTCGGGCGCGAGCACGCCTAGCACACCTACCCAACTGACACACCAGGCCATCACGGGATGACTGACGAGGAGTGATCAACATGACGGATATGCCGACTTTTGGCGCTGGTATCTGGCATTTCGCCACATACAAAGACCGTTACGCCACCGACGGGTACGGGCCGCCGGTCGGCCTGCTGGAGCAGATCGACCGCGCCGGAGCCGTGGGCGAGCTGTCGGTGGTGGACCTGAACTGGCCGTTCGTGGGCTTCGACGGCACGCTGGACGACGTCAAGGCCGCGCTGGCCAAGAACGATTTGACGGCCATCGCGGTCACCCCCGAGATCTACACGCGGGACTTCGTGAAGGGCTCGTTCACCAACCCCGATCCGGCGGTTCGCAAGCATGCGCTGGCGTTGATGCACGACGCCACCGAGGTGGCGCTGGAATTGGGCTGTTCGTACGTGAAGCTGTGGCCGGGCCAGGACGGCTGGGACTACCCGTTCCAGGTGAACTACCACGACGTGTGGAAGCTTGCGCTCGACGGACTGAAGGAGTTGTGCTCGGCGCACCCGGAGATCAACTATGTGATCGAGTACAAGCCGCGCGAACCACGTGTGAAGATCATCTTCCCGAGCGTGGCCCGGACCCTGCTCGGCATCGAACGCATCGGCCTGCCCAACCTGGGCATCCTGCTCGACTTCGGCCACTCGCTGTACGGGCAGGAGACCCCGGCCGACGCCGCGCAGCTCGCCATCGACTACGGACGGCTGTTCGCGATCGACGTCAACGACAACATGCGCGGCTGGGACGACGACATGGTCGTCGGCTCGGTGCACCTGGTGGAAACGTTCGAGTTCTTCCACACCCTGCGCAAGAACAATTGGGATGGCGTGTGGCAGCTCGACCAGTTCCCCTTTAGAGAGGACAGCGTCCAAGCCGCCAAGCAGGCCATCCGCTTCCTCAAGGCGATCCACCGCGCGTTGGACGTTCTGGACGACGACGCGCTCGCCCGGGCCCAGGCCGCGCACGACGCGTTGGCCGCCCAGCGGCTGGTTCAGAACGCGCTGCTGACCTCGATGACCGGGCTGGAGGACGCATGACCGAGCTCGCCGAGGCCGTCCAGAGCCATGTCACCCTGCCGGTGTTCGGCAGGCTGGACCGGCATGCGAGCCGCGCGGAGCAGGTCGCGCACCTCGCCGAGGCCGCGCGGCAGATCCGCATCCAGGACCTCAAGCTCATCCACCACGCACGGGCCGGGCACATCGGCGGCGACTTCTCCGCCATCGACGTCCTCGCCACTCTCTACGGGGCGGTGCTGGACATCAGCCCCGACCGGGTCACCGACCCCGAGCGGGACCGGTTCATCCTGAGCAAGGGCCACGTCGCGGGTGCGCTCTATACGACCCTCGCCGCGTTCGGCTTCCTGGCGGTTGCCGAGCTGGCGACCTTTCTGCAGCCGCTGTCGGCGCTGAATGGTCATCCCAACCGGACGAAGGTGGCCGGCGTGGAGGCCAACACCGGGCCGCTCGGGCACGGCCTGCCGGTGGCGGTCGGGCACGCGTTGTCGGCCAAGCTGGATGTGTCGCTGCGGCGTACGTACGTGCTGGTGGGCGACGGCGAGCTGCAGGAGGGCAGCAACTGGGAGGCGATGATGGCCGCCTCCCAGCACCAGCTCGACCGGCTGACCGTGATCGTCGACCGCAACCGCCTCCAGCAGGGCGCCACCGTCAAGGAGACCAACGACCTCGACCCGCTCGCGGACAAGGCCGCCGCCTTCGGCTTCGCCGTGGTCGAGGTCAACGGGCACGACCACGGCGAGCTGCTGGACGTGCTGTCATCGGTGCCGTTCCGGCCCGGCAAGCCCACCTTCGTCATCGCCCACACGCACAAGGGACATCCGATCTCGTTCATGAGCAACAACGTCGCCTGGCACCACAAGGTGCCGAACGAATCCGAATACCAGCAGGCGCTGACCGAACTGGAGAAGGAGCGTTGATGCCGCGAGCCTCGGTCGCCGATCTGCCCCGCTTCGACTGCCGGGACGCCTATGTGGCGACCCTGTCCGAGCTGGCGCACGAGGACCACCGGATCGTCGGCGTGGTCAACGACTCGGTCGGCTCCAGCAAGCTGACCAGCTTCCGCAGGTCCTTCCCCGACCGGCTGATCAACGTCGGCATCGCCGAGCAGGACATGGTCGGCGTGGCCGCCGGGCTGGCCAATGGCGGGCGGATCCCGTTCGTGTCGGCGGCCTCCTGCTTCCTGACCGCCCGGGCACTGGAGCAGATCAAGGCCGACGTGGCCTACTCCAACCACAACGTCAAGCTGTGCGGCATGAGCCCGGGCGTCGCTTACGGCGAGCTGGGCGCCACCCACCATTCGATCGAGGACATCGCCTGGCTGCGGGCCATCGACAACCTGACCGTCATCGTCCCGGCCGACCCCGTCGAGACGAGCGCCGCGCTGCGCTGGGCCGCGCGGGTGGAGGGGCCGGTGTTCGTGCGGGTCAGTCGCATGAGCGTGCCGCAGGTGAACGCGGACGACTACGCGTTCGTGCCCGGCAGGGCGGTGACGTTGCGCGACGGCGGTGACGTGACGCTGATCGCCAACGGCACCGTGCTGTGGCGGGCGCTGGTCGCCGCCGAGCAGCTGGAAGCTGAAGGCATCTCGGCGCGTGTGCTGTCCATGCCGACGGTCAAGCCGCTCGATGCGGAGGCGGTCGTGGCGGCGGCGCGGGAGACCGCGGGTATCGTCACCGTCGAGGAGTCGACCATCGCCGGCGGCCTCGGAGGCGCCGTCGCCGAGACCGTCGTCCAGCACCATCCGGCCCGCGTCACCATTCTCGGCATCCCCGAGTTCGCCCCGACCGGATCGGCGGCGTTCCTGCTCGACCGCTACGGCATGTCCCCCGAGGGCATCGCCGCCTCCGCACGAGACCTGCTGCGCCATGGCTAGCCCGCTCATCCTGGCCATCGACCAGGGCACCAGCTCCACCAAGGCCCTCCTCGTGGACGACACAGGCCGCGTGGTCTCCCGCGCGTCCGCCCCGCTCGCCGAGACCCAGCCCCGGCCCGGCTGGGTGGAGCAGGACCCGGGAGAGCTGTGGCAGAGCGTGCGGCTGGCGGTCGCCGGCTGTGTCACCCCCGAGCACGCCGCACGGGTCGCCGGCGTGGGCATCAGCACCCAGCGCGAGTCCCTTGTCCTGTGGGATCGCCGCACCGGCGAACCCCTCGGGCCGCTGCTGAGCTGGCAGGACCAGCGCACCGCCGCCCGCTGCCACGAGCTGGCCGATCAGGCCGAGCTCGTGCGGGCGGTCAGTGGCATGCCCCTGGACCCCATGTTCTCCGCGCTCAAGGCCCGCTGGCTGCTCGACACCCACGATCCGGAGCGTAGCCGGGCAGGGGAGCTGTGCCTGGGCACCGTTGACTCCTGGTTGCTCAGCCGCTTCGGTGGCGAGCACCTCATCGAGGTCGGCAACGCCTCCCGCACCCAGCTCCTCGGCGTTCAGGCCGGGGCATGGGATTCACGGCTGCTGGAGCTGTTCGGGGTGTCGGCCGAGGTGCTGCCGCGGGTGGTGCCCTCGTGCGGGCCGTTCCCCGCGGTCCGGGGGCTGGCGCCGCTGCCCGACGGGGTTCCGGTGCTGGCGGTGATGGGTGACTCGCACGCGGCGATGTTCGCCCACGCCGGCTGGCGGCCTGGCGTGGTCAAGGCCACCTACGGGACGGGCTCGTCGGTGATGGCCATCGGCGGCGGACGATCGGAGGGGCTGTGCCGCAGCATCGCCTGGGACATCGGGAACGGTCCGGTACCGGCGGTCGAGGGCAACATCCGCGCGGCCGGCCGCACCATCACCTGGCTGTCGGAGCTGCTGGACGTGCCCGCCGAGACCCTGCTGGCCGAGGCGGAGGACACCGACCCGGGCGAGGTGTACTTCGTGCCCGCGTTCGGCGGGCTCGGCGCTCCCTGGTGGGACCCGGACGCCACCCCCGTCGTCACCGGCCTCACCCTGGGCACCCGGCGCGCCCAGCTCGCCGCCGCCGCCCTGGAGGCCGTGGCCTTCCAGGTCGAGGACGTCGTGGCCGCCATCGAGCAGGCGGTCGGGCAGGTAGGCGTTCTCATGGCGGACGGCGGGCTCACCCGCAGCGCCCGGCTCATGCAGACACAGGCCGACCTCAGCGGGCGGACCGTCGCGCGTTCCGGCGAGCACGATCTGTCCGCGCTCGGCGTGGCCGACGCCGCCGGGCTCGCCGCCAAGCTCTGGACGACCGAGCAACTGCAGCGCCGTCCACGGCCGGTTGAGGAGTTCCGGCCGGCGGCGGACGACCCCTACCGCCGGGCGCGGCAGGCCGCCTGGCGGCAGGCGGTCCGCCGCGCCCGGCCCGCGCAGGAAGGAAGCAGCACATGACCACAACGGCGCCGGCCGCCCGTCGGCGCGTCCCTGCCCGCTGGATCGCCGCCGCGGCCGTCGCCGCGCTGGTCGTGCTCATGGCGGTGGACACGGAGTACCGCACCGCCGAGACGGCCGCCGCGGCGGCGCCCGCGAAGTTCGACCCGGCCGCGTTCGGCGCGCAGAACTACGAGGCCAAGGTCGTACCGGCCATCAAGCAGTCGGCCGTGGACCTGCCCGTCCTGCTCAAGGCGCTGGCCGGCGACAAGGACGCGGCCGGGCAGAAGTACGGCAAGCGCCAGGGCACCGGCCCGTACACCTTCGCGGTCAAGGGCAGGGGCGAGGCGGGGAAGGCGCGCTCGGGCCTGCTGCCGGTCACCGTCGAGGGCGTGCCGGACGGCACGCGGGTGTCGCTGCAGATCGGCCCGGCCATCAACGGCACCGCGCTGCGCGACGCTGCCGGGTTCATCACCTTCGGCCAGTTCACCAACCAGGTCGAGTACGCCGACGCGGCCACCGCGCTGAACAACGAGCTGCGCGCCAAGCTGCTCAACGGCCTGGACGTGGCGGCGCTGGACGGCAAGGAGATCACCTTCACCGGCGCGTTCACGCTGCTCACCCCGCAGACGGTGACCATCACCCCAGTGGAGATCTCATGATGCTGCGGGCCCGCGAGGTCACCAAGGTCTATGGCGGCACGCACGCGCTCAGGGGCGTGGACTTCGCCGTCGCGCCCGGCCGCGTCACCGCCTTGTTCGGGGAGAACGGCGCCGGCAAGTCCACGTTGATGAAGATCCTGGCCGGGATCGAGCAGCCCACCACCGGCCACGTCGAGCTGGACGGCGGGCCGGTGCGGCTGGCCTCCTCGCGGGACGCCGCCGACCTGGGCATTGCCATCATCCATCAGGAGCTGAGTCTGTGCCCGAACCTCAGCATCACCGACAATCTGTTCCTGGCCCGTGAGCTGCGCACCCCGTTCGGCGCGGTGGACCGCAGGGCGCAGCGCGAGCGGGCGCTCGCCGTGCTGCGCACCCTGGAGGAGGACCTCGACCCGGACACGCTGGTGGCCGACCTGCGGCTCGGCCAGCAGCAGATCGTGGAGATCGCGCGGGCCCTGCTCCAGGACACCCGAGTGCTGATCATGGACGAGCCCACCTCCGCGCTCACCGCGCCCGAGGTGGAGGTGCTGTTCAAGGTCATCCGTGACCTCACGGCGCGTGGGGTCGCCGTGGTCTACATTTCCCACCACCTGGACGAGGCTCTCGACATCGCGGACGACGTGGTGGTGTTGCGTGACGGCACGCTGGTGGCCACCGCCGAGGCGGCCGAGGTGGACCTGCGCTGGATCGTCGAGCAGATGGTCGGCCGCGATCAGGACACCCTGTTCCCCGACCGGGAGTCACAGGCGGGGGAGCCGGTCCTTGACCTGCGCGATCTGGTCGTGACCGATCCCGGCAACCCCGACCGGCTCGCCGTCGGCGGCGTGACCCTGACCCTGCGCGCCGGGGAGATCGTCGGCGTCTACGGGCTCATGGGGTCCGGCCGCACGGAGCTGCTCGAAGCACTCGCCGGGCGCCTTTCGCCCGCGTCCGGCCAGATCGTCCTGGCGGGCGAGCCGCTGACGCGGGCGGGCATCCGCGACCGCATCCAGCGCGGCCTCGTGCTCGTCCCCGAGGACCGGCAGCGCGACGGGCTCGTGCAGACCATGACCGTCGGCGAGAACCTGTCGCTGGCCGGGCTCTACCAGTACGTGCGGCGGCTGTTCGTCTCGGCCGCCCGCGAGGGCGAGGCCGTGCGGCGCGTCATCGCCGACATCACCGTCAAGACCAGCGGCGCCAAGGCGGCCATCGGCTCGCTCAGCGGCGGCAACCAGCAGAAGGTCGTCATCGGCAAGGCGCTGCTGACCGGGCCCCGTGTGCTGCTGCTGGACGAGCCGTCCCGCGGCGTGGACGTCGGCGCCAAGGCCGACATCTTCCAGCTCATGGCCGCTCAGGCCCGCCGCGGGCTGGCCGTGTTGTTCACCACCTCCGAGGCCGAGGAAGCACTGCACATCCCCGACCGGCTGCTCGTGCTCGCCCGCGGCGCCGTCGTCGGCGAGTACCGGCGCGGAGAGATCGATCGGGAGGAACTCATGCGCGTATCCGACGGCGCCACGAACGGAGGTGCGCTCCGATGACCTCGACAGCGTCCAGGCCGGCGGCCGAGACAGCCCGCCCGGACCGGGCCGCCGCCACGGCACGCCGGCTGTCCGTGCTCAACGTGGCCTTCGAGCTGCGCGCGTTCATCGCGCTCGCCGTGCTCATCGTGGTGTTCAGCGTGCTGTCCGACGCGTTCCTGACCGTGCCGAACCTGATCACCATGACCAAGCACGTGGCGATCAACGCCGTGATCGCGCTGGGCATGCTGCTGGTCATCCTCAAGGGCGGCATCGACCTGTCGGTGGGCTCGATCGTGGGCCTGTCCGGGGTTGTGGCTGGTGAGCTGCTGGGCGGCCTGCACGTCGGCGGCGTGATCGCCTACCCGCCGGTGTGGGTGGTGATCGTGCTGTGCGTGACGGTCGGCATGGCCGTCGGCGCGGTCAACGGGCTGCTCGTCACCCGCTTCAACGTGGCGCCGTTCATCGCCACCCTCGGCATGCTGTACGTGGCCCGCGGCGCGGCGATGCTCATCTCCGACGGCGCCACCTACCCCAACCTGGCCGGCCACCCCGCCCTCGGCAACACCGGCTTCGGCCTGCTCGGCAGCGGCCGCCCGCTCGGCCTGCCGACCTCGATCTGGATCATGATCGCGCTGGCGGCGCTGGCCACCCTGTTGCTGGCCAAGTCCCCGTTCGGCCGCTGGCTGTACGCCACCGGCGGCAACGAGCGGGCCGCCGACCTGTCCGGGGTGCCGATCCGGCGGGTCAAGACCATCGTGTACGTGATCTCCGGCGCGTGCGCCGCCGTCGCCGGGCTCATCATCGCCTCAGAGCTCACCTCAGCCGCGCCGCAGGCGGGGGAGACCTACGAGCTGAACGCCATCGCCGCGGTCGTCATCGGTGGCGCGGCGCTCAGCGGCGGCCGGGGCACCGTGCGCGGCACCCTGGTCGGCGCGTTCGTCATCGGCTTCCTCGCCGACGGCCTGGTGATCCTGGGCGTGTCGACGTTCTGGCAGATCCTCATCAAGGGCGCCGTGATCATCCTCGCCGTCATGCTCGACCAGGGCCAGCAGCGATTCAAACGTCGGGGAGCCGCCGCCGCGGCGGTCGCCGCGACCAAGCACCACGACTAAGTAGCACCACCCCCCGCAAGGAGAACCACCATGCGCCGTGTCCTGACCATGGCCCTGTCCCTGACCATCGGCTGCGCCGCCCTGACCGCCTGCGGCGGCGGCGCCGAGCAGCCCTCGACCAGCGCGTCCGCGAGCAGCGGCAGCGGCACCGGCGCGGCCGGCGGGCTGATCGCCATCATCACCCCGTCCCACGACAACCCGTTCTTCAAGGCCGAGGCCGACGCGGCCAAGGCGCAGGCGGAGAAGCTCGGCTACCAGACGTCCGTGGCCTCCCACGACGACGACCCCAACAAGCAGAG
The DNA here is from genome assembly GCF_052246675.1 of Nonomuraea sp. KM90. Lineage (NCBI taxonomy): Bacteria > Bacillati > Actinomycetota > Actinomycetes > Streptosporangiales > Streptosporangiaceae > Nonomuraea > Nonomuraea sp. KM90. Next base: position 35,084 of record NZ_JBQQCB010000077.1, read on the forward strand.
CGAGCTGATCGACGCCGCGATCTCCCGCCAGGCCAAGGCGATCGTCCTGGACAACGCCGGCGCCGACGCCTCCATCGGCCCGGTGCGCAAGGCCACCGAGGGCGGCGTCCCCGTCTTCCTGATCGACCGGGAGATCAACGCCACCGGCATCGCCAAGGCGCAGATCGTCTCCAACAACTCCCAGGGCGCCCAGCTCGCCGCGCAGTCGTTCGTCGAGGCGATGAAGAGCAAGGGCAACTACGTCGAGCTGGTCGGCAAGGAGTCCGACACCAACGCCAGCGTGCGCTCCAAGGGCTTCGCCGACGTGATCTCCCAGTACCCCGACATGAAGCAGGTCGCCAAGGAGAGCGCCAACTGGGACCAGCAGGAGGCGTTCACCAAGATGGAGACCATCATCCAGAAGAGCCGCGACATCCAGGGCGTCATCGCCGGCAACGACACCATGGCCCTGGGCGCGGTCGCCGCGCTGAAGGCAGCGAACCTGCTGGACAAGGTCACGGTGGTCGGCTTCGACGGCAGCCCCGACGCGATCGCCGCCATCAAGGCCGGCGAGATGCACGCCACCGCGCTACAGCCGGCCGCGCTCGGCGCCACCAGCGCTGTGGACCAGGCCGACCAGTTCATCAAGACCGGCAAGACCGGCAAGGAGGAGAAGCAGTCCATCGACTGCGAGCTCGTCACCAAGGACAACGCCGACGACTTCGGCGTCTTCGCCAGGAAGTAACACCCGAGCCCGAGGAGCGGAGAATCCGATGAGACCGACCGCGACATTACTGGGCCGCCTGCTGACCTGCGCGCTGGCCGTCATCGTCACCTGCGGCGCGGCGCCGCCCGCCGGAGCCGACGCCGCACATCACGGGGGAGGGGACCGCAGGCCGCGCGTCATACTGATGCACGACCCCGAGCTGGACGACCAGAACACGCTGATCCGCTACCTGCTCTACAGCAACGAGTTCGACACCGAAGGGCTGCTGTACGCCAGCAGCGGCGTGCACTGGGCGGGCGACGGCAAGGGCACCACGTGGTTCGTCCCCGGCCGCGAGTACGACAGGCCAGGGCTGAACCTCTGCCCGTGCACGTCCTGGCGGTGGAAGCCCGGCGAGCGCTTCATCCACGAGGCCGTCGACCTGTACGCGCACGCGTACCCCAACCTGCGGGCGCACGCCAAGGGCTACCCGAGCCCGCAGGAGCTGAAGTCGAAGATCCTCGACGGCAACATCGAGTTCGACGGAGACATCTCCAAGGACTCTCCCGGCTCCGGCCTCATCAAGCGCAAACTCCTCGACGACGAGCCCGGCCCTCTGTACCTGCTCACCGGGGCGGGTCAGAGCACGATCGCCCGCGCCCTGAAGTCCATCAAGGACCAGTACGAGCACACGCCCTCCTGGCCCGCGATCTACCGCAAGGTGTCGCAGAAGGCCATCATCCAGTCGTTCGGCGACCAGGACGACACCTACGCCAAGTAGATCGGACCCACCTGGCCGGACGTCGAGTTTCGCCAGATGGCCACCACCATCTGGGGCTACGGCGCCCGCCGGGCCGTCCTGCCGCAGGACGCCGAGCTGCTGTCCGCCGCCTGGACCAAGGCGAACGTGTCCGATGTCGGCCCGTTGGGGTCGTTCTACCGGGTGTGGGGCGATGGCAAGCAGATGGTGCCCGACGACATCTTCGACTTCTTCGGACTCTCCGGCCTGACCGCCGAGCAACTCCGGGAGAAGGGCTACATCGTGTGGACCTCCCTCCAGGAGAAGGGATCGTGGATCTCCGAAGGAGACACCTCCATCTTCATGAACCTCCTCGACAACGGCCTGCGCGCCGGCACCGACGCGAGCTGGGGCGGCTGGGGCGGGCGCGCCGGGACCGACGTCGCCCCCGACGGCACCGCGTCCGCCGACTACGCCTCCACCCGCTGGTTCCGCGCCGCGCAGCACGACTTCGCCACCCGGCTGAAGTGGACCACCACCCGCGGTCACGCCGCCGTCAATCACGCGCCGGACGTCACCGTCTCCGGACGGCTGGACCGCGACATCCGCCCCGGCCGGACGGTGACGCTGAACGGGCGTATCACCGACCCCGACGGGAACGCCGTCACCGCCACGTGGTGGCAGTACACCGACGCCGGCACCTACCCCGGCACGGTCTCGCTGACCCAGCGCGACGGCGCCGCCCGGGTGCGCATCCCGCGTGACGCGCAGCCTGGCCAGACCATCCACCTCATCCTGCAAGGCACGGACGCCGGCACCCCGGCCCTCACCTCGTACCAGCGGGTGGTGCTGACCGTGCGGTCCTGAGCAGATGAGCGGGGCCCGGCGCCCCCTACACTGAAGCGGACGTCCGACTCTGCGGAGAAAGGCGGTGCGGTGGTCCGGGGGCGCGAGGTCACCACCTGCGGCTCCTTGCCCGCGTCGCCCGCATGTACCACGAGCAGGGCAGCCGCCGGCCGGAGATCGCCGCCGCACTCGACCTCTCCCTGCCCCGCGTGTCCCGCCTGCTCAAGGAGGCGGTCACGCGGGGCCTGGTCCGCACCGTGGTCACCCTTCCCGCCCTTGTGTTCGCCAGCGTCAACTCTGATTGCGCTGGCCTGCGCCCCACTTGCAAGCTCACGCCGGCCCGGCGCCGGCCGCAGCAGTGGTTCCGCCGATTGATCGTCGGTTCGGCGTGCCGCGCGGGTTGGCAGATCAGGGGGTGGTGATCGGGCTGGGACGCGGCTGCCAGCGGTCGCCGTCAAGGTTTAGGCCAGTGCCGGTCGTTGGTAAGTGGTCGCAGCTGTCTGCCGGCCTCCTGGCGCAGAGCGCGTTGTTCCTGCCGGTTTCCGGCGTGCCTCCTGATGTCGGTACGTTAAGAATGGGGCCGCAGGCAGCCGGACTTTCTGATCAAGCGCAGGGCCGGGCAGGCGAAGTTCAGCGACGCGATCTTCGTCAAGTCCACCCAGAAGCTCACCGACGTCGTGGCCAAGGGCTACGTGGACAAGGCCGAGGTCGGTCGCGAGCACCCCTCCACCGAGGAGGCCGCCTTCCTCGATGGCAACGGCTCGAAGCTGGTCGTGAGGTCGATGCCGGTCGGCAGTCCTCCGATATCGCCTGCGTTACGCGCAGACCTCGAGCCGGCCGTCGCTGAGCACGTCGAGCGTGGTCAGCATCCGGGCCAGGTGCGGCGGCTCGTAGGAGAAGGTGCAGAGCGTGCTGGCATTCAGCCGCACCCGGCTGGTCGCCGTCGCGGCGACGGTCCACAGCAGCACCGGGTCGAGGTAACGCTTTCATCTACGGCGGGTACGGCTGCTCTTTGCCCGGATAGATGCCATGCATATCGACCGGCTGGACCAGGTGATCGCCGACCCACAGCGTGCCGTAGCCAAGGTCCTCGATCCCGCGGCAGACCGCGCTCAGGCCGGCGGCGCTGCTGGTAACCCGACTATGGGAAGTGTGAAACCAAGCTTCATTGGTGAGTCCTTTCGGTGATCCGTCAACCGTTTGCTCAGACGGGAAGTTCGGTGATGCTGAGGGCGAAGTCCGAGTTCCCCACCCCGTGGTTGGCGAGGCCCACCGTGACCACGCCGGCTCCTTCCAGCCAGTGCGCCATTTTCAGGCCGCCGACGTCCAGCGGGCGCAGCCCGAGGCTCTCGATGAATGCCTCCACACGTGCCTTGGCCTGCGCATTATCGCCAGCGATGAAGACGTCGGGCCGACCCTTCTCCAGGACATGACGGAAGATGGTGTTGAACGCCTTCACCACGCTGGCGCTGGCCGGGGCCGCCTTGGCGGCTTCCTGCGCGATCGAGGTCTTCTCGCGGTGGGCCAGTCCGTCGAACGTGGAATTGAAGGGATTGCTGATGTCGACGATGACCTTGCCCGCGAGAGCGTCTCCGTACTGGGCGACGACCGGTACGACGCCGTCGTACAACAGGGCCACGATGACGATGTCCCCGGCCGGGGTGGTGCCCCATTCTCCCGTCGTGGCGCCGCCGCCGAGAGCCTTGGCCAGGTCGGCGGCCTTGGACTGATCGCGGCCCATGACCTCGACGGTGTTGCCGCCCGCTACCGCCCGCGCGCCGATGGTGCGGGCCATGTTCCCGGTGCCGATGATGCTGATGTTGCTCATGAGATGTCCTGCCCTGGTGGTGGTTGTTCGGTTCAGATGGCGGTGGTACCGCCGTCGGCGACGAGTTCCATGCCGTTGACGTAGCTGGAGTCGTCGGAGGCGAGGAAGAGGGCGGCGGCGGCGATCTCGTCGGGACGGCCCATCTCGCCTCGGGGGATGAGGGACTCGAACTGGCGCTTGGTGGCCTCGTCGAAGAGTTCTTCCTGCTTGGCGGTGGCGACCTGGCCGGGGGTCAGGACGTTGACGCGGATGCGGCGGTCCTTGAGCTCGTTGAGCCAGACGCGGGCCCAGGCCTGCTGGACGGCCTTGCTGCCGGCGTAGACGCTCCAGCCGGGGAAGGCGCCGAGGGAGGCGTTGGAGCCGGTCATGAGGATGGAGCCGCCGTCGTTGAAGAGCGGGAGGGCCTTCTGGACGGTGAACAGGGTGCCGCGGGCGTTGAGCCCGAACCAGGTGTCGAACTGGGCCTCGGTGATCTCGCCGAGCGGGGCGGGCTCGCCCCCGCCTGCGCTGGCCCACAGCACGTCGAGGCTGCCCTTCTCCCGCTTGACGGTGTCGTACAGGCGGTCCAGGTCGTCCAGGTCGGCGGCGTCGCCCTGGACGCCGGTGACGTTGCGGCCGATCTGCTTCACGGCCTCGTCCAGGGCGTCCTGGCGGCGGCCGGTGATGAAGACGTGCGCTCCCTCGTCGACGAACAGCTTCGCGCCGGCCAGCGCCATGCCGGTGGTGCCGCCGGTGATGACCGCTACCTTGCCGTCAAGCTTTCCCATAGTCGCTCCTTTGGGTCGGTGGTGCCGTGTGCACCTGGGATGACGGAGTTATGTACACCGATCTGTGTGCTTACGGTACGGGGCGCCCGGCCGGGACGCAAACTATGTACACCGATCGTTACCAAGCTCGGGTACCATGGACCCATGTCGGAGTTGGAGAAGGGTCCCCAGGGCCGCCGCCGCGGCCGGGGCGCCCGCGAGCGCATCCTCAGCGCGTCCCAGCAGCTGTTCCGCGAGCAGGGCATCAACCGCACCGGCATGGACCAGCTTTGCGCGGCGGCCCAGGTGTCCAAGCGCACGGCCTACCAGCACTTCACCGGCAAGGACGAACTCGTCGCCGAGTACCTGCGCCGGTTCGACCCCTCCGTTCTGTCCGGCGTGTTCGACCGCACCGACCTCACGCCCCGCGAACGGCTCCTCGCCGCCTTCGACGTCCCTCCCACCACCCCCCTGTGCCCCTACATCGGCGCCGCCGTCGAACTCCACGACCCCCAGCACCCCGCATCCCAGTACGCGCGCGACTACAAGAAAGCCGTCGCCGCGCGGCTCGCCGACACCGCCCGCGAAGCCGGCGCCGCCGACCCTGAACAGCTCGGCGAGCAGCTCGCGCTGCTCATCGACGGCGCCGCGGCCCGTACCCGGGTCCTCAACGCCGACGCCTTCCCCGCCGCCGCCGCCATCGCCGCGGTCCTCATCGACAACGCCATCCCCGCCACAGCCGGCGATGACCGGCGACGGGAAGAAGCGTCAAGTTAACCTGGCACTTCGCGGCCGGGCTGGACGCGCTGCGCGCCGGCCACTCGGCCACGCGCCCCTCCAACGCTGTGCCCCCGCCCGGCCAGCCGGCCAGGAAACGGTCGGGCACGTGGATAGGCGTGATGAGCGGATCGGCGATGGCTGTATCACCTGCCGGAGTAGCCGCCAGAGCAGTGCCCCGTAGCTCGCTGGCTTCGCACAGGCCGGCAAGGGCACGCAGAGGCTGCCGATGCGGTTCTGTCCGGCCGCGCTCGCGCGCTGCCCAAAGGCGGCGACGGGATTGTGGAGTCGATCCGCGCCGTGCACCTGGCACGCTCCGGTGCGGTGAAGGCCCGCACTGCTTGCGTCAACGAGCTCGGGGCCTGTCGGCCGAGATGCTCGCCACCACGTGCGCACGACTGCGTCCAGCAGCAAGCTCTGACCTCTGAGATCGAAGACCTCGACGTTCATCTCAAGGCCTTGATCCGCCAAGCCCGTCCAGACCTGCTCGGGGTGCACGGAGTCGGGCCTGAGACCGCGGCCCAACTGCTGATCACCTGTGGCGACAACCCCGACAGGCTAACCTTCCCAGCGGCCTTCGCCGCCCTGTGCGGAGCCGCCCCGATCCCCGCCTCCAGCGGCAAAACCGTTCGCTACCGGCTATCGCGCGGAGGTGATCGGCAAGTCAACCGCGCCCTCTATCTCATCGCGCTCGCCCGCATGGCCTGGTGCCCGCGTACCCGCGCATACGCCACCCGCCGCACCACTGAAGGCAAGTCCAAGAAAGAGATCATCCGTTGTACGAACAACGATCTCCCAGCACCCACTTGACAACCATAGGAGCATCGGGGCGATTCACTCGCCTGCGGAGCAGGCGATTCACTCGCCTGCGGAGCGGCTGACTGGTCAGGACGTGGGGCCGGACTGCGCCGCAGGACCATGGATGATCTGTTCCAGGCAGTCGCGGAAGAGATCGTCGACGGTGCGGCCATCCTGGAAGTACTCTGTCACGCCGGCCATCACGGTGGGGTACGCCGTGGCGTACGCGGCCATGTCGAAGCCGCCCAGGGCGTCCGCGTCGGGGCGGCCGGCCTGTTCCTCCAGGACGTAGCCGACGGTGAAGCGCAACACTGTCAACACGATCAGGCGAGCCTGCCGCAGGGGAATGTCCCGCCCGACCAGTGTGCTCATCGCCAGTTCGGAGATGGCGGCCATCTTGAGGGACAGCTGGGAGGCCGCGATGATCCGGGCTCCGTCCGGGTGGGCCAGCAACGCGTTCCGCAGCCGCCCGGCCAGGCCGATCAGCCAGTCCTGCCAGCGTTCCGACGGCGCGGGCGACGCCAGTTCGGGGAACTGCTGCTCAAGAATCGCCTCGGCGATCGCGGTGACCAGCGCTGCCTTGTTCGGGATGTGCCAGTAAAGGGTCGGCGACTGTACGCCGAGCCGGGCGGCCAGTTTGCGCGTGGTCACGCCGTCGAGACCTTCGGCGTCCAGTAGCGCGACGGCCTCGGTGACGATCCGCTGTTTGTCCAGAGCCAACTCCGGCACCTCCCTTCCGGACTCTATCAGTGATAGAGTCCTCTATCGGTGATAGAGAATTACGTGCCGGAGGAGGAAACGATGAGACACCAGCACTCGCTTCGCGACCTGCTGCACTGGGCGGCCCATCACATTCCGGGGGTTCCCGCGCACACCGAGCGGCCGGCCGGGCACCAGGGCCAGGCCCGCCACGGCCATGGGTGGCGCCGCCACGGCCGTGGGTGGCGGCACCCGCTCACGCACCATCGTTCGCACCACCACGGGTTCAACCACTCTGCGGCCCGTCCGCCTCGCGTGCTGGCGGCGTGGCAGACGCGGATCGCCCGCTTGTTCGGTCAGGAGCTGGGATGAAGGCAGCGGTGCTCCACGAGGTCGGCGGCATCCCGCGCTATGAGGACTTCCCCGATCCGGTGGCCGACGACGGCGAGATGATCATCGATGTCAAGGCAGTCGCCGTCGAGAACGTCGACAAGGCGATCGCATCCGGTGCGCACTACGCCAGTGAGAAGTACATCGGCCGGCTTCCGGTGATCCCTGCCTTCGACGGCATCGGCGCCCTCCCGGACGGCACGCTCGTCGGGTTCGGCAACATCCGCCTGCCCTACGGCGCGCTCGCCGAGAAGGCCGTGGTGCCCCAGGGCTCCTACATGCCGATCCCCGATGGCATCGACCCGGCCGTGGTAGCGGTGATGGCCTCGGCCGTCACCGCGATGTCGATGAAGACGGCCGCGGGGTTCGTTCCCGGCCAGACGGTGCTGGTGCAGGGCGCCACCGGGGTCGCCGGGCGGCTCGCGGTCAAGGTGGCCCGGCTGCTGGGCGCCGGCCGGATCGTGGCCACCGGCCGCGACGACAACCAGTTGCGCGCGGTGCGGGCCATCGGAGCCGACACGCTGATCAACACCGCGGTCTCCGACGAGGCGCTGGCGCAGGCGTACCTCGACGCCAGGGGGGACGGCTACGACGTCGTCGTGGACTACCTGTGGGGCAGGCCCAGCGAGATCCTGCTGCGCGCCCTGGTGCCGCGGTCGTTCGCGTTCGGCAAGCCGACCCGGGTGGTCCAGGTCGGCGAGTCAGCCGGCACCGAGCTTGCGCTCGCCGCATCGAGCCTGCGCACCTCCGGCGTGGAGATCTACGGCGCGGCCAAGGGCCTCGACCCGCAGACCATGGACGAGGTGTACCAGCAGGTCGTGACGTGGACGCGGTCCGGCGAGCTCGCCTTCGACGTGGAGAAGGTCCCGCTGAGCGACATCGAGACCGCCTGGCAGCGAACCGACCTCAAGGGCAGGCGGCTTGTCGTGGTGCCATGACCGGCCCGCGCCCACGACACACCAGCATGGTCACCGGTCGGCGTTCCGTCGCCGTCGCCACCCACGACGTCGACGGAACCGTCTCGAGCGGCGGTGCCAGCCCCAGCGGCCGCAGGCCACGATCCGGGCCCCACGAGGCGATCACATTGCGACCCCCAGCATGTCCCAGCGGCTGGTGACAGCCAGCGGCTCGACTGCCGCAACAGCGATGAGGCCGCGGATCGGCGCGACGGTCCATCGTGCCCCGCCGGCGCGGGCCAGATACAGCTTGAGCGGTGCGACGTAGCCGCGGTCGTCCAGTAGTACGGTGCGCACGCTGCTGCCCTTGCCGCAGATCCGCGTGTGTTCGTCGTCCAGGCGCAGATCCAGGTCCTCGACGTACAGGCCGCAGACCTCGGGGGAGCGGGCGCCGCACACGTAGGCGGTCTCGAACAGCACCCGGTCGCGCAGCCGGTCCAGCGGCGCCTCCTCGCGCGGCCTCCGCGAGCAGATCACCACCAGTACCTTGGCGACGTTGGCGGCCTCGGCCGGGCCCGCACGGCGCCTCGTAATCTCGGAAGTGAATCCGGACGCCTATGAGAGTTCGGAGCGCATAATCTCGAAACTCACATCTGGGAGTGTATTTCCGAGATTGCACTAATCTCGGAAACGCGAGGATAACGGCCAGGCGGTCGGACGATCAGCGCTCTGTCGCGTGCGACCGTAGCGGCATCGAGCGGCTGTCCGTCCAGGGTGGCACCCGTCCCGGGTCAGGTGGAGGCCGGCCACTAACCTGTCGGGGTGGGATGGGATCTGGGCGAGCTTGTCGCGAAGTATGACGTACCGGGCGCACAGGTTGCCGTGCTGGCCAACGGGGAGATCCGGGACGAGGCTGCGGGCGTGCTGAGTCTGCGCACCCGGGTCGAGGCCACGACCGACTCGGTGTTCAAGATCGGCTCGATCACCAAGATCTGGACGGCCACGCTGATCCAGCAACTGGTCGACGACGGTGTGCTGGATCTCGACCGTCCTGTCCGCGACTACCTGCCCGGCTTTCGGTTGAGCGACCCAGCTGCCACCGCCTTCCTGACCGCCCGCCACCTGCTCACCCACACCGGCGGTATCGACGGCAACCACTTCACCGACACCGGTCGCAACGACGACGCGATCGAGAAGTTCGTCGCCACCCTCGCCGAGGCGGACCAGCTCCTCCCGCCGGGCACCGTCTTCTCCTACTCCAACAGCGGATACGTGGTGCTCGGCAGGCTGGTGGAGGTGTTGCGCGGCAAGCCCTTCCACGACGTGCTCCGCGAACGCCTGGTGATACCACTGGGCCTGCACACCGCCGCTACCGACACCTACGAGGCGATCCTGCACCGTGCCGCGGTCGGCCACATCCAGACCGGCGGAGAGGTCGTTCCGGCGAAGGAGTGGGCGGTCCGCTACTACTGCGCGCCCAGCGGCTCGCACCTCGCGATCAGCGCGCGCGACCTGCTGGAGTTCGTCCTCCTGCACCTCACCGACCCTGCGCTGGCGGCACTGCGCGAACCCCAGGTTGAATCCGTCCCGGACTTCGGTGGCGGTGTCATCGGCTGGGGACTTGGCTGGATGCTCTACCAGGACGGCGTCGTCGGCCATACCGGTGTCTCCAAGGGTCAGAAGGCATGGCTTCGCGTCGTGCCATCGGCGGGTGTGGCGGTGGCCGTGCTGACCAACAGCACGGGTGGTGCGCCATTGGCCTACGAGATCTTCGGTGCGGCGCTCAGGGACCTTGCCGGCGTCGAGACGGCGCCACTACCCGTGCCGCCCTTGAACCCGACAGGGATCGACGCGGACCGCATGTGCGGCACCTACCGCTCCACCCTGTACGACATCACCCTCACCAGCGAGCACGACCGCGCGATCCTCACCTACCGCCCACGCAACGAGATCGCCGAGTCCTTGCTCGGCGGGTCCGAGAACCGGGTCGAGGTGGTCCGTCTCAACGACAGCTCGGTCATCACCGTCGAACCGAAGTCCGGCGGCCACCAGGTCCTGTCCCTGGTCGGCTCCGACGGGCACGGCCGCGCCCGCTTCCTGCACAACGGCGCCGCCGCCTACCGGATCGCCTGATGGTCACGGGCCCCGAACTCCAAGGCCACGGTGAATCCGGCGAGTGAAGTCTCTCTTGGCTGTGAAGGTTTTCAACGCGCTGCCCAGTCGCGGTCGCGGGCGGGCGGCGCGGATCTCGGCGTCGGCGACCTTGTCGTCCAGCAGCGCGTACAGTTGCGTCGTCTCAGCAGAAGCGTGGCCGAGACGGCGGCGTCGTAGGACAGCGGCCCGCACCGGCCGTTGATCGAGGCGCGAAACAGCGGCCCGGCGGTGTAGCCGGCGCGGGCCAGGTAGAGCTTGAGCAGGGCGACGTAGCCGCGGTCGTCCAGCAGAACGGTGCGCACGCCGCCGCCCTTGCCGTGGATGCGGACGTGTTCATCGTCCAGGCGCAGGTCGAGGTCCTTGACGGCCTTGACGGTGTCGATCCGGTCCATCGGGTTGGCGGCCAGCAGTTCGTGGCGGACGCCCCACTTGGCGAAGGAGGCGACGGTGGCGCGCTTGCGCTTGCGGCTGGCCGGCGACAGCTCGGTGAGCTCGGCCAGGAACGCCCGGACGGGGGCGCGGTCAGCTCGGCGATGTCCTCCCCGTGGTGGGCGGCGAAGGCAATCAGGTTGCCGCGGTAGGCGCGCCGGGTGTGGGCGGAGGCGCCGGCGTTGGCCAGGTCGGTGAGGAAGTCGTCGAGATGGCGGGCGAGCGGGTGGGCACGGCCGAGTTGCTCGGCGATGACTGGATCCATTCGGTACGCCCCCATCATCCGCCGAGTTGCCAGATAACCCGGAAACACGTGCCGCTGCGGCGCCGATCGTGGTGGCGAGGACCCAGCCCGCGACCGTGAGCACCAGTGTGGCGATCTTCGCCGGCCCGACAGGGTCAACAAGCAGTGTCATGTCCCAGACTCATCAGCGGGATGAGCAGGTCCAGGCAGTATATGAAGGGGTCCCAGGCCGGATGCCCGTCGGCCTTGATCGGGCACAGGCCCGCTGTGGGTCCGCAGGTGGCGTGGGTGGACAGGAGGGTGCCGGCCAGAAGCAGGGCCAGCACGCCGGCGACGGCCTGGCCGGGCTGGTAGCCGTACCCGACGGTGATGTCCTGCAGCAAGCCCCACGCCCGCCAGATCCGTCCGCGTGCGCGTGCGGTGCGCCGGAGCTTCTCCCGTGGCAGCCCGTCCCGCCGCAGCGATCCCGCGCGATGACCCCGGCGTTCCTGCTGCATCACCAGTACCTGCCCGGCGTGTGCGTGCTCGCGCTGGCCGGCGAGCTTGACCGCACCAACAGCGGCGAGCTGACCGCCTACCTGAAACAGGCCCGCCGCCCCGGTGATCACGTGGTCGCCGACCTGGCCGAACTGTCCTTCATGGACAGCTCCGGCCTGCACATCCTGCTGGACTGCCATCGAACCTGCCTCGCCGAGGGCGCGAGCCGGCATCTCGCCGCGGCCTATGGCGTCCCCGCCCGCGTGCTCGAGGTAGGAGACAAGAGAATCTTCTCCGCTGCAGCCGGGTTCGCCTGATCTGGAATGCTGGCAGGCGTGTTTGGTGACCGTGTAATGAACGTGGTGGCGGCGGCCGTCACCCATCAGGGGCGCTTGCTCGTCGTAAGCAAGAAGGTGGCGCCGGAGGTGTTTTACCTACCCGGAGGAAAGCCTGAAGCCGGGGAGAGCCCGCGGGAGACCCTGGTTCGGGAACTGAACGAGGAACTCGGGGTCGCGCCGCGCGATATGGACCTGCTCGGCCAGGTCGAGGACATGGCAGCGATTGAGGGCGTGCCGATGCGCATGACGGTCTTCACGGCCAGACTGGCCGGACGTCCGAAGGCCGCCGCGGAGCTTGCCGCTCTGGGATGGACCGATGGGCGTGACAGTTATGGACCTCGCTTGGCCCCAGCGGTTCGTAACCAGGTGCTTCCCCTGCTCATCCAGACGGGAGCCCTCGTTCTTGACGAGCCAAAATGTTGACCCACCCAATCACCTTCCAACATGAACGCCCCGTGATCACGTAGGCGATCACGGGGTCGCCTCTGTTTGATCTACTTCGCCAACAGTGTCTCCACCCGCCCCCCTTGGCTGTCGCGGCAGGATCGGTCGCAGGCCAGCGACGACCTCGTGGATCGCGGCGCGGCGGGCCGCCCCCTCGACGCGCTCCATGTCGTCGAGGGCGATGTTCTCCCTGGCCGTGAGGTCGTAGCTGGTGGCGTCCTGGAAGACGGCGCGGATCCGGTGCCGCAGCTCGTTCGGGCTCCCGCAGGTCGACGCCGTCCCGCAGGTTCGCCTCCCGCGTCGGGTCGTAGAACCGGCAGAGCAGTTTGACCAGGGGGTCGTCTTGCCCGCGCCGTTGAGCCCAACCAGCGCGGTGGGGCGCCCGACCGGCAGCACGATGTTCGCGCCGCGCAGGTTCCACGGCTGGTCGTCGCCGTAGCGGAACCACACGTCCCGGAACTCCACCCCTTCCGCAACGGGGGCGTCGGCGCTGGCAGAGGAGGCAGCGGCAGGTCAGGGGCGGAGCCGACCACGGCCAGGTAGTGCTCGAAGAGCAGCAGCGCCTGGTGCGCGGACACGACGTGCGAGACGATCGTGGCCAGCGAGCCCTGCACCGCCCCGATGGCGGCGACCACCAGCGCGACGTCGCCGACGCTCAGCAGGCCCGACGCGGCAGAGCGCGCCGCCCACAGAAGCAGGCCGCCGGCCACGACGGCGCCGAGGACCGCGAGCCCGCCCTGGACGGCCCCTCCCGCCGGTTGATGCGACGGCTCGCCGTCTGGATCGTACGGATCTCGCCGGCCATCCACCGCCACAGGTACGGCCCGGCGCCGTACAGGCGCAGTTCCTTGACCACCTGGCCGTTGGTCAGCAAGTCGGAATAGAAGACCTCCCGCCTGGTCGCCTGCCCGGTCCGCGCTACCATCTCCGCCCGCCGCCGGCTGAACGCGAGTTCGGCGAGCAGCGGAGGCACCGCGGCGAGCAGCACGGTCACTGCCATCCATGGACCGAGGAGCACCAGCGTGCCGGCGAAGCCGGCTACCGTGAGCGCCGCCTGGACGATGCCCAGGCCGCTGTCCACGACGGCCCCGGGACCGCTCGCTCCGCTCGACCGGGCGTGCTGGATGCGGTCGAGAAAGCGAGGGTCCTCGAAACGCGGCAGCCCGACGAAGCGGTCACCGGCGGCGTACAGGCTAGGCGTAGTGCCGCGTCAGGCAACGTTTGCGACGTTCGTCGTTGACCCTGAGCCGACGGTAGGTGACGTGGCACCGTGCATCGAAGTCGAGCGTTATGGGCGCCGTCCCGTTGCGAATCTGAACGCCCCGAGCGCCGAATTGGTCGCGCGCTCGGTCTGCGGTCTGGTTCGCATCACGACGGTGTTGAGTAGGTGGGATCGGGCGCCGATGAGAAATGGCGCCGACAGTCGTCTAAGTAGACGTCCGGTGAAAACGCGCTGCGCGCATCAAGGGAGAGCAACAAGATGAGACCACTTCGATACTCGATCAACGTCACGCTCGACGGCTGCTGCCATCACGAGGCAGGGCTCCCCCCGGACGAGGAGTCGATGCGCTACTGGACCGCTGAGATGGAGCGAGCCGATGCCCTGCTATTCGGCCGGGTGACCTACGAGATGATGGAGTCGGCGTGGCGGAAGCCTGCCACGGACACGTGGCCTGACTGGATGGATGAGTGGCAGATCCCGTTCGCCGAGACCATCGACCGGGCGAAGAAGTACGTCGTGTCGAGCACGCTGAGCGGGGTCGATTGGAATGCCGAGCTGCTGCGAGGCGACTTGGGGCAAGCGGTTCAGCGGCTCAAGCAGGAGTCAGGCGAGGGCCTGTGGGTGGGTGGCGTGACGCTCCCCCTGGCGTTGGCAGATCTGGGACTGATCGACGAGTACGAGTTCCTTGTGCAGCCGGTCCTTGCCGGACACGGGCCGACGTTGCTCGCCGGTCTGCGCGAGCGCATCCAGCTTGAGCCCGTGGACCGCCGTGAGTTCCGGTCGGGGGCGGTCGCCCTGCGATACCGGCCCACGCGAGTTACGGCTTGACGTGATTTATTCTGGCATGTTGGCCGCGCTGGCCGTGCCCCCGAACGCGCGGACATATCGACGGGGGACATCGCCTCGAGGTGCCGGTAGCGGACAGGGCAAACGTTGCCTGACGTGACAGTAGCGTTGAGGTACACCCTCCGCTCGGTCTCCGCCCGCAGGTAGCGGGCCGCGTGAGGCAGGAACGAGGCGACGCCGACGGCAGCAAGGGCCGCGGCCGGCGTCAACGACTCGGACCAGCCGGTGACACCGGAGGCGAGCAGGTCGATCACCAGCTTGGTCAGCCACACGATCGCCACCGGGGCGAGACCGCCCAGGACGGAGAGCAGGAGGTAGGCGGTTATGGGGCCGGGCGCGGCTCGCCAGACGAACGCCAGCGCCTGTCCCCCCGTACGTATCGACACGACCGCGAGATCAGCGGGCGGCCGGGAAGCCTGTCACCGCGAACGCGTGCTGGAGCGGTCCGTGGTCGGGCTCGACCACGACGGAGGCCACCTGCCGGAGCGGCTCGGCCAACTCGCCCGTCTCGTCGGCGGTACCAGCCACCACCGCCAGCACGGAGCCGCTGCCTTCCTGGCGGCCAGCGGCATACTGCAAGAAGTCGGGCAGGCGCTCCTTGCGAAGACCGCAGGGCGGGGAGAAGAAGCCCACCAGGGCGTGGTCACCCAGCTCCGCGAGAGTGACCGACTGACCGTCCGTCGTCGTCGCCTCGAACGCCGCGATGGGCGAGCCGGCGGCGAGCGCGATCTCGCCGCCGAGTACGTTCGCCCCTTGTGCCTTGGCGCGCAGGTCGGGCAGCACGGCGGTGTGCTCGCTCATCCGGCGTACGACACCGAACGTGAGCAGCAGGTCGGCCGCGACGAGCAGTCCGACCAAAAGGTGATCATGTTTCCCATCGGTTCTCCTGTGCGGGTTGCGCGCTGCGGGCGAACAGCGCGAAGAGGTCGTCCATCCTGGTCACCAGGAGGCTGACGGCGGCCCCGGCCAGCAGTTCGACGAGCTGATCCACTGGTGCCGACGGAACCGGTGGCGCAGCGAATCGCCCGGTCGATGTCGTCCTGGTCGAGCCGCTGGACGAGCCCGTAAGGATGCTGGCCGATGCGGATGCCGCGGGTCGGGTTGCGGAGGATGCTGCGCCGTTTGCGGCAGAACGCGAACAGCGATCGGGCCGCAACCAGGAAGTTCGAGCGGTGAAATCCCTGCATCCCGTCGAGGATCGAAGTGAGGTCCTCCCGAGTGACTTCCCGCACGTGTTCGTATCGGTCCGACCAGTGCAGCAGCGTGGGACGCAGCCGGTTCACCTGGATCCAGACCGACTTGATGTTGCGGGGCTTGATCCGGGGGGCGGCGTCGCGCAGAGCCCCGGGCCCAGGCCTCGACGTCGTCTCGGATGCCTGGGGCGAGTCCTCCGAGCTTGGCTTCCAGCCACCCGTCAAAGGCCGGCGGCCGGTCATCGCCGAACGCCCCCATCTCCTGGAGCACCTCGAGGGTCCGCTCGACGGTGATGCCCAGCGCGCGCAGCGCGGGGGCCACACCTCCGAGTAGTAGACGACGTCGAGGCAGGTATGCTGGGACAACACGATGACCAGAGCGCGCCGGACGGCGAATCGAACACCACGTCGGACCTCAGGCAGTGGGGGTGGCTTGGGCCGGGAAGAACGTTTTGATAGCCGGGGCCCCGGCCGGCCGGGTGCCCTTGGCGGTGGCGCGTAGCACCTTGCCGAAGTACGTATCGGCGTCGGCCGGTTCCATCTCCCACAGCGGCCGGCCGAACCAGGCCCGCACCTGCTCCAGATGCACCATGTCGGAGGAGATCGTCCCGTCCGACAGCCCCGCCGCCGCCCGGGCCAGCACGAACCCGGCCAGCACGTCGGTCTCCAGCGCCTCCAGGTCCTCCACAGTGGCCAGGGCACGCGCCACACGCAGATCCTTCACCACGGCCACCGCCAACTCCGGCCGCCTCGCCTTCACCCTCATAGGAAGACGAACGACCAGGGACGACAGATCCTCAGAATCCCCGAAATCTCATCAACGTCTGCAGAAGCCGGAGCTTCAACCAAAAACGCCCAGGTCCTGGGGCTAGAGAGGCCGAAAAAGCCCAATGGAACTCAAGGGTTATCAGGTAATCCGCGCACCGATCGGCGCGGACCGTCCCGCGCCGCCGGAGCCCTGGCGGCTAGCAGGTAGTGGCGGCTTACCGCTGGCCGCATCCCCGGACGGGCGCTGGCCGCGATGCCCGCCGGCCCGTTCGCGGCGAGGCTGGAAGCACGAGAACAGAGGATAGGGGCGATTCTGATGACGCGGGTGTCCGAGATGCTCGGAGCCTCGGTACGGCGGGCCGCGCTGACCGCTGCCGCGGGCGGGCTCCTGGCCGTGGCTATGGCCGCGGCGGTGGTGCCGTTGCCGTACGTGCCGTTGATCGGCTGGGATGCGGCGGCCGTGGTGTTCCTGGCGGTCACCTGGGCGCGGATCGCCTGGCTCGACGGCCCGCAGACGGCCGCCGACGTGGACCGGGAGGATCCCACGCGCGCGGGTGCGGACGTGGCCGTGGTCGTCGCGGCGGTGGCCAGCCTGGCGGCGGTGGGCTACATGATCATGATCGCCGGAACCGGGGAAGCCTTGGTCGTGGGCCTTGGCGTCGCCAGCGTCGTGGCGTCGTGGGCGGTCGTGCACACGATCTTCAGGCTGCGGTACGCGCTGATGTACTACTCCTCGGGCGGCGAGGGCATCGACTTCCACACCGGCGACCCCAGCGGGGCCCAGCCGCGCTTCACCGACTTCGCCTATCTGGCCTTCACCGTCGGGATGACGTTCCAGGTCTCCGACACCGAGTTGCGCACCTCCGCGTTCCGCTCGACGGTGCTGCGCCAGGCCCTGCTGTCGTACCTGTTCGGGACGGTCATCGTGGCCCTGACCATCAACCTCGTCGCGGGCCTGGGCCGATGACCGCGCCGGCGGTACGCACGAGAGGGTTCCAGCTAGCGGGAATGCCCCGCGCCCTGCCGGGGTGGGAGCCTGGGGAGGTGGAGTTGCGCTGCCTGATCGTCGATGACAGCCGGCGGTTCGTGGAGGCCGCGAGCCGGCTGCTGGAGTTGCAGGGCGTCCGGGTCGTCGGGACGGCCGAGACCGGAGGCCAGGCGTTGGAGCTGGCCTCGGCGCTGCGGCCCGACGTCGCGCTGGTCGACGTCGGGCTGGGCGAGGAGAGCGGCTTCGACGTGGCCGGCCGCCTGGAAGCCGTCCCGGTCATCATGATCTCGACCCAGGACGCCGACGACTTCGCCCAGCTGGTGGAGGCGAGCCAGGCGGTCGGGTTCCTGCCGAAGGCGCGGCTGTCGGGGCCGGCGATCCGCGAGCTGCTCAGCGGGCATCGAGGAAGGTGAGCACGGCCAGCACCCGGCGGTGGTCGTCGTCGGCCTCGGTCAGGCCGAGCTTGGTGAGAATGCTGCGTACGTGCTTCTCCACCGTGCCCTCGGTCACCCACAACCGGCGGGCGATGCCGGCGTTCGAGCGGCCCTCGGCCATCAGCGACAACACCTCGCGCTCGCGCGTGCTGAGCACGTCCAGCGGGTCGTTGCGGCGCCGCGCCTGTCGCGAGGCCAAGGTTCCCGGGCGTCGCGGCGGCCCGAACGTGGTCACCTTGTCGGGCCGTCGGATGGATCAGTACGCCGCCACGACGATCAACCGGCGGCTGGCAGCCATCTCGGGGCTG
>NZ_JBQQCB010000078.1:0-51949 GCF_052246675.1 Nonomuraea sp. KM90
GAGCGTGACGGGTTACTCGGAGGAGAAGGCGGCGTCGAAGGCGGCGGCAGGCGGGGTGATGGCGTTGAGCGAGCGGATGTAGGCGAGGGATTCCGGCGCGCCGTGCAGCCGGTCCATGCCCGCGTCCTCCCACTCGATGGAGATGGGGCCGTCGTAGCCGATGTGGTTGAGCGCCCGGAAGCACGCCTCCCACGGCACGTCGCCCCGGCCGGTGGACACGAAGTCCCAGCCGCGCCGGGGGTCGGCCCAGGCCAGGTGGGAGGACAGGCGGCCGCGCCGCCCGTCGCGGGTGGCCACCCGGGCGTCCTTGCAGTCCACGTGGTAGATCCGGTCGGCGAAGTCGAGGATGAAGTTCGCCGGGTCCAGGTCCTGCCACACCATGTGCGAGGGGTCCCAGTTCAGGCCGAAGGCCGGCCGGTGCCCGATGGCCTCCAGCGTGCGCACCGTGGTGTGGTAGTCGTAGGCGATCTCGCTGGGGTGCACCTCGTGGGCGAAGCGCACGCCCACCTCGTCGAAGACGTCGAGGATCGGGTTCCAGCGGTCGGCGAAGTCGGCGTACCCCGCCTCGATCATCGACGGCGGCACCGGCGGGAACATCGCCAGCGTGTGCCAGATCGAGGAGCCGGTGAAGCCGACGACGGTCGTGACGCCGAGCGCGGCCGCCGCCCGGGCGGTGTCCTTGATCTCTTCGGCGGCGCGCTGCCGTACGCCTTCGGGCTCGCCGTCGCCCCAGATGCGGGCGGGCAGGATGCCCTTGTGCCGCTCGTCGATGGGGTGGTCGCAGACCGCCTGGCCGACCAGGTGGTTGGAGATCGTCCACACCCCGAGGTTGTACTTGGCCAGGGTCTCCTTCTTGCGTTCGATGTAGGAGTCGTCCGCGATGGCCTTGTCGACCTCGAAGTGGTCGCCCCAGCAGGCGATCTCCAGGCCGTCGTAGCCCCATTCGGAAGCCAGCCGGCAGACCTCCTCGAACGGAAGGTCCGCCCACTGCCCCGTGAACAACGTGACCGGTCTCGTCATGAATCCTCCACAGTCGTGAAGCGGCTGCTCAGCCGCGCTCTGCTCGACGGCCGCCGGCGCCCGCGGACCGCCCTCGAAGGACGGAGCGGGGTCGGTGCCGGCGGCGATCGTCTCCGAAGTCCTTCATCTCATGGACGAAGGCGTGCTCGTAACCGAGGCCGTGACCCGGCGGCCACCGCGCCCCGGCGTACGGGTGGCCGGCTCGGTGACCTGCACCCGCCGGAATCCGTGCTCGGCGCTGGGCGACCATGCTGCGCCACGTCTGGGAACGGGGCCGGCCCGTGAACGAGTAGCCGACCGTGCCGATCCCGATGACGGGTCTCAAGACTCGAACCCGAGGGGCAGGTACTGGGCGGCGTTGTCCTTGGTGATGGTCTCCGAGGCCAGCGTGATCGACTGCGGGACCTGCTGCTCCAGCAGGTCGCTCATGCCCTTGCCCTGGGCGATCAGCCGGGCGATCTTGATCGCCGAGGCGGCCATGGTCGGAGGGTAGGTGACGGTGGCCTTCAGCACGCCGCTGTCGGCCTGGATGTCACGCATCGCGTTGGCCGAGCCCGCGCCGCCGACCATGAAGAACTCGTTCCGGCCGGCCTCCTTGA
The DNA here is from genome assembly GCF_052246675.1 of Nonomuraea sp. KM90. Lineage (NCBI taxonomy): Bacteria > Bacillati > Actinomycetota > Actinomycetes > Streptosporangiales > Streptosporangiaceae > Nonomuraea > Nonomuraea sp. KM90. The sequence continues at coordinate 1,620 of NZ_JBQQCB010000078.1, forward strand.
TCGCGGCCAGCACGCCGATGCCCTGGTCGTCGTCATGGTTCCAGATCGCGTCGATCTTCTTGTGCGCCTGCAGCAGGTTGCTGGCCACCTGCGTGCCGGACTCCACCGTGAACTTGGCGTCCTGTTGCGCGGTCACGGTGAAACCGTACGTCTTCAAGGCGTCGGCGAAGCCCTTGCTGCGGTCCTGGGTCAGCGGCAGCGTGGCGATGCCCTGGATCTCCAGGATGACCGGGTTGGAGACGCCCTTGTCCTTCAGCGTCTTGCCGACGTGGTGGCCGGCGGCCACACCCATGCCGTAGTTGTCTCCCCCGATCCAGGCCCGGTACGACAGCTTGTCCGGGAAGATGCGGTCCACGTTGACCACCGGGATGCCCGCGTCCATGGCCTGCCGGGCGACCTGGTTGAGCTGCTGGCCGTCGTTCGGCAGGATCACCAGCACGTTGACCTTCGCCTGGATCAGCGACTCCACCGCCGAGATCTGCTGGTTGATGTCGTTGGTCGGCTCGACCGGCTTGAACTCGACGTCGGTGTACTGCTTGGCCGCGTCCGCCGCGTTCTTGCTGATGGCGGCGATCCAGCCGTGGTCGGCGGCCGGGGCCGAGAAGCCGATGACGACCTTCTCACCGGGGGTGTCGTTGCCGCTGCTCGCCGAGGGAGCGGCGGCCGGCCCGCTCGCCTGCGCCGCCTGCGGGGTGGCGGCCGGCTCGTTGCTGGTGCACGCGCTGACCAGGGCGCCCGCGCCGAGGGCGGCGCCGCTGAAGAGGAAGCCGCGCCGGGCGACGTTCTTGTCCATCTGTTCTCTCCTTGCTGAAGCCGGAAGGGTGACGGTCCGGCTCTGGTGTCAGGGGTGTGTCTTGAGGCTTCACCCGAACCGCCCGCTAGCGCGGACGTCGGACGGTGACCGCGGCACACGGGCCTCCCTCGGTTCGGTGTGGCCGTGCCCCGCCCGCCTGATGGCGCCGGTTGGCACCACCGCGGCAGCACCGAGGTCGGCGTCAACGGTGCCGGTGCGGCTCGGACGGCCGATCAGGCGGGCGGGACGTTCTGGGCGGAAAAGGGCACTGGATGGAAAGGGCGCTGGGTGGAAAAGGCACTGAGGTGGAAAGGCGCTGGTCAGAGAAGGCACGGCAGGGTAAGGGCACGGCGGTGCCCGTCCGCTCGACGGCATACGCCATGGCCGCGGCACGCGGAATGTGCCGAGCCGGTACGGAACGGAACGGTCAGGCGGACGGGGCGGTCAGGGGCGGGCTGTTCAGGGGCGGGTCGGGACCGCGTGGCGGGCGCGCGGGTCAGGGTGAGTGGGGCGACCAGGCCGTCGGGGTTCCCTCGATCACCCCGATGGCCGGAGACATTCGGATGGAGATGCTGGTGGGGTCGGACAGCGCTCGTTCGACGACGACTCCGGCCGCTCCGCGTGAGGCGGCGCCGAAGCCCAGGTCGGAGGCGGCGAACCGGCAGCGCTCGACGGCGTCGCTCATGCCCATGCGGGCGAGCTCCCGCCGCGCCGCGGGGATGAGCGGGTCGGCGAGCCGGGCGAAGTAGCCGCCCAGCACGATCACCCGCGGGTTGAAGAGGTTGATCAGCATGGCCGCTCCGATCCCGAGCCACCGGCCGACCTCCGCGACGGCGGCGTCGACGCGGGGATCTCCTTCGGCTCGCCGCTGCTCGATCTCGGCCAGGCGCTCCTCCGGGTCGCGGACGACCTGCGGGCCCGTGCCGTACGCGCGGTCGGGCGTGGCCATGCGGACCAGCGCGGCCAGCCCGACCTTGGTCTCCCAGCAGCCGACGCGGCCGCACCGGCACCGCTCGCCGGACGGATCGATCATGACGTGGCCGACCTCTCCCGCGAAGCCGTCCGCCCCGCCCAGGAGCCGGCCGCCGGAGATGACGCCGCCCCCGACGCCCACCTCGCCGGTGAGGCAGACCAGGTCGGAGGTGCCCGCCGCGACGCCCGAGGTGTACTCGGCCAGGGCGGCGAGGTTGGCGTCGTTGTCCACCGCGATGGGGATGTCCCCCGCGATGTCCGCTTGCGACAGCCGCTCGGCCACCGCCACCCCGCGCCAGCCGAGGTTCGGGGCGACGACGACGGTGCCGGTGGTGGTGTCGATCAGGCCGGGGACGGCCACGGTGATCCCGGCCGGCGTGACCCCGAGCCGGTCGAGGTCGGCGACGGTCCTCTCGACCATGCGGGCCAGCTCGTCCAGTGAGCGTCCGGGGCCGGAACCCATGGCGTCGAAGCCGATGCGCCGGTCGATGAGCACTCTTCCGGCCAGGTCGGTGGCGATCGCGGCGATGTAGTCGACGTTGACCTCCACGCCCAGGGCGCCGACCCGGGAGCCGTCCAGGCCGAGCGCGACACCCGGGCGGCCGACGGAGCCCGCGTACTGCGGCCCCATCTCCTTGACCAGTCCGCGCGCCTGCAGCTCGTTCACCAGGCTGGTGACGGTGGCCTTGTTCAACCCGGTCGCGACGGCGACGGCCGACCGGGAGCACGGGCCGCACGCGCTCACGTGACGCAGCACGAGGGCGAGGTTGGAGCGGCGCACGGTGGCCTGGTCCGCGGGGGCTCCCGCGGGTCCGCCGCGACTCGCCGAGTCGGTCGCGTGGCCGTCGGCCCGGTCGTGGTCCACGCTCCTCCTCGATTAGTGCGGATGGCTAGCCGAATTAAAGGGGGCGGCTTCTGAGGACACAAGGCTGAAATCGGTTGCAATTTCGGTAACGTTCCGGTAACTGGCCCGGGAATGGCCGCTGAAGTGCACGGAGATCAGCGATGCCAACTCGTTACGAATGTGAGGGGTGCACGGCCGGACATTCGCGTGTTACAACTCCGATTAATTGATCTCGGAGACAAACAAAGGGGCAGGTGGTGCGCATGACGTACAAGCCGCCCAACCGCGCTCCGGGCGGCGCTCCGCCGGCGGGTCCCGCCGCGCTGCGCCGGGCGAACCTGTCTCTGGTGCTGCGCGAACTGCGCGAGCACACGTCCCTGTCCCGCGCCGACGTCGCCGAGGCGACCGGGCTGCATCGGGCCACCGTCTCCAACCTCATGGCCGAGCTCCTGGAACGGCGCCTGGTACGCGAGGTCGGCGTCGAGCACGTGGGGGCGGTCGGGCGTCCCAGACGGGCGGTGGCGCTGCACGGGGCGCACGTCGGCGCCCTGGGCATGGAGATCAACGTCGACTACATCGCGGTCCACGGCACCGACCTCAGCGGCCGGGTCCTGGTCGAGCGCCGGGTCGTCTACGACGCCATGGGCAGCGGCCCGGACAGCTCCGTCCGCCGGCTCGGGCTCGTGGCCAAGGAGGCCGTGGAGGCGATGCGGCGGGCCGGAGCGGCCCCCGCCGGCATCGCGGTGGCCGTCCCCGGGCTCGTGGACGTGGCCCGCGGCGTCGTGACGCTCGCGCCGAACCTCTACTGGCACGAGCTGCCCCTGGCCGACCAGCTGAGCTCCGTGCTCGGCCCGCTGCGCGTGCCGGTCCGGGTGGACAACGACGCGAACCTCGCCGCGCTGGCCGAGTTCACCTCCGGCGTCGCCGCCGGCACGCCCTACCTGGTGTACCTCACGGGCGAGGTCGGCGTCGGCGGGGGAATCATCCTGGGCGGCGAGCTCCTGCGCGGAGCGGACGGATTCTCCGGTGAGGTCGGGCATCTGCAGGTGGACCCGCACGGCACCCAGTGCGGCTGTGGCCGCATCGGCTGCTGGGAGACCAAGGTCGGCCTGGCCGCGCTCGTACGGGCGGCCATGCCGGAGCAGGCGTACGGGCTGCCCGGCATGCCGGTGCCCGACCCCGGCGAAAGGGTGGCCGACATCGCCAGGGGCCTGGCCTCCGGCGACCAGCGGATGACGACGGCGGTGGCACAGGTCGGCGAGTGGCTCGGGCTCGGCGGCTCGATCCTGGCCAACCTGTTCAACCCGCGAGTGATCGTCATCGGCGGCTACTTCGCCTCGCTGGCCGAGTGGCTGCTGCCCCACGCGCAGGACCAGCTGCAACGGCTCATGGTGGCCGCTCCCGCCGCCCAGTGCCGATTCGTCGCCTCCACGCTCGGCTTCGGCGCCGCCTCCCGCGGCGCCGCGAGCATGGTGGTCAGCGACATCATCGACGACCCGACGACGATCATGGATTCGCCACCCAGGCCGGCACCTTACTGACGGCCCCCACAAACCTGGAGACGGCACCCTCCAGCACCCGCAACATCCGCTACCACCAAGTGGCAACAGCGCGGCGGCGCGCGCCTTGCCTGACGTCCCCCCGGTCAGGAAGGGTTTCCATGTCACCACGTCATCGAACGTGGGCCAGGCTGCTCAACGCGGCCCTGCCAGCACGCGGACGACGCCCGAGGCGTCGAATCGCGACGACGATGGCCTTAGCCATCATCGCCCCCTTCATCACGCTCCTCGCGGCGCCCGTGAGCGCCGAGGCCGCCACGGCGGCGGAGCCCGCGTTCAAGGTGCTCGTCTTCTCGAAGACGACCGGCTTCCGGCACGACTCGATCCCCGAGGGCATCGCGGCCGTGCAGAAACTCGGCCAGGAGAACAACTTCGCGGTCGACACCACCGAGGACAGCGCGCTGTTCACGGACCAGAACCTGGCGCAGTACCAGGCCGTGGTCTTCATGTCCACGACCGGCGACCCGCTGGGCACGCAGGACCAGAAGGACGCCTTCCAGCGCTACATCCAGGGTGGCGGCGGCTTCGTCGGCGTCCACGCCGCCGCCGACAGCGGGTACAACTGGGCCTGGTACGGCAAGCTGGTCGGGGCGTACTTCAAGCAGCACCCGGCGATCCAGCAGGCCACGGTCAAGGTCGAGGACCCGGCGCACCCGTCGACCAAGGACCTGCCGACGACCTGGACCCGTACCGACGAGTGGTACGACTACCAGGCGAACCCGCGTGGCACGGTCCACGTGCTGACCTCGATGGACGAGAAGTCCTACACGGGCGCCACGATGGGCGCCGACCACCCGAACACGTGGTGTCAGGACTACGACGGCGGCCGTTCGTGGTACACCGGGCTCGGCCACCTCAAGGAGAACTACAGCGAGCCCAACTTCCTGAAGCTGCTGCTCGGCGGCATCCAGACCGCCGCCGGCGCGGTCAAGGCCGACTGCTCGGCCTCGCAGAGCTCCAGCTTCGAGAAGGTCACGCTCGACGACAACACCTCGAACCCGATGATGGTGGACGTCGCCAAGGACGGCCGGGTCTTCTACATCGACCGGCTCGGCGAAGTCAAGATCATCAAGCCGGCCGGCGGCACGGTGACGGCGGCGAAGCTGAGCGTCTTCACCGCCAACGAGAGCGGCCTGCTCGGGCTGGCGCTCGACCCCGCCTTCGACTCCAACCACTGGGTGTACCTCTACTACTCGCCCACCGGGACGAACGTCGACCGGCTGAGCAGGTTCACCGTCACCGGTGACACGCTGGACCTGACGAGCGAGAAGAGGATCCTCGACGTCCCGGTGCAGCGGGCCGAGTGCTGCCACCACGGCGGCGGCATGGTGATCGACCCCAAGACCGGCGATCTGTGGCTGGCCACGGGCGACAACACCAACCCGTTCGCCTCCGACGGCTACACGCCGATCGACGAGCAGTCGGGCCGCTCCAGCTGGGACGCCCAGCGCACCGCGGGCAACACCAACAGCCTGAGCGGCAAGCTGCTGCGGATCCACCCCGAGGCCGACGGCACCTACACCATCCCGGCCGGAAACCTGTTCGCGCCGGGCACGGCGAAGACCAAGCCGGAGATCTACGGCATGGGCCTGCGCAACCCGTTCCGCATGGGTCTCGACCCCAAGACGGGCCACATCATGCTCGGCGAGTACGGCCCCGACGCCAACTCGGCGAGCTCCACCCGGGGTCCGCAGAACACGGTCGAGTGGAACCTCGTCTCGAAGCCGGGCAACTACGGCTGGCCGTACTGCGTCGGCAACAACACCCCGTACGTCGACTACAACTTCGCCACCAAGCAGTCGGGCTCGCCGTTCAACTGTGCCGCGCCGGTCAACGACTCCCCGAACAACGACGGCCTGGCCGGCCTGCCGCCGGTGGTGCCCGCGACGATCTGGTACCACTACGCGGCCGACCCGCAGAACTTCCCGGAGCTGAGCGGTGGCGCGCCGATGGGCGGCCCGGTCTTCCGCTCCGACCCGAACCTGCAGTCGGACGTGAAGTGGCCGGCGTACTGGGACGGCAAGGCGGTCTTCGGTGAGTGGAACAACGACAAGGTGTGGTCGTTCCAGGTCGACGAGACCGGCACCAAGCTCGTCGAGATGAACCCGATCCTCGGCTCCCTGACGTTCAAGAAGCCGATGGACATGAAGTTCGGCCCCGACGGCGCGCTGTACATGGTCGAGTGGGGCTCCGGCTTCGGCGGCGACAACGCCGACTCCGGCATCTACCGCATCGAGTACACCAAGGGCACCCGCCCGCCGATCGCCCGCGCCACGGCGGACAAGACGGACGGGCCGCTGCCGCTGGCCGTCACGTTCTCCAGCGAGGGCAGCCGGGACCCCGACAGCAAGACGCTCACCTACGCGTGGGACCTCGACGGCGACGGTGACACCGACTCCACCGACCCCGATCCCTCCTTCACCTATGAGGAGGGGGGCGACTACAGCGTGGTCCTGACCGTCACGAACCCCGACGGCAAGACCGCCACCGCCAGCGTGTCGATCAGCGCGGGCAACACCCGTCCCACCGTTTCGGTGGACGTCCCGCCGAACGGCGCCTTCTTCGAGTTCGGCGACCAGGTGAAGTTCAAGGTCACCGTCACCGACCCCGAGGACGCCACGATCGACTGCGACAAGGTCCAGATCCAGGCGATCCTCGGCCACGACAGCCACGGCCACCCGCTCGACCAGCTCAAGGGCTGTGAGGGCGTGCTGCAGACCCAGCAGGCGGGCCACGGCGAGTACGACAACCTCTTCTACGCCATCGAGGCCAGCTACACCGACGAGGGCGCGGGCGGCGCCAAGCCGCTGACCGGGCGGGGCCAGGTCCTCCTGGAGCCCAAGCGCAAGCAGGCCGAGCACTTCTCGCAGACCGGCCGGGTGGCCGACGGCAAGGGCACCGACACCGCGGGCGTCCAGGCGGAGACCACGAGCGACACCCAGGGCGGCAACCAGCACGTCGCGTTCGTCCAGGACGGCGACTGGTGGTCGTTCGACCCGGTGAACCTGTCGAACGTCACCGCGATCCGGCTCCGGGCCTCCTCGGGCGGCGCCGGCGGGACCGTGCAGGTCCGGGCGGGCAACCCGGCGACCGGAACGCTGATCGGCTCGGTCGACGTGACGCCCACCGGCGGCTGGCAGACGTTCACCGACGTCACACTCGACCTGACCGGCGCACCGACCGAGAGCGGACCGCTGTACTTCGTGGTGCGCAAGCCGGCGACTGCGGCCGACAACGCCTACCTGGCCAACTTCAACTGGGTCGACTTCGTCGGCAAGGGCGCCACGGACAACCAGCATCCGGTCGTGACCGCGACGGCGACCCCGGCGACGGGCGTAGCCCCGCTGAAGGTCGACCTCAAGGCGACGGCCACCGACCCCGAAGGCGACCCGATCACCTACAAGTGGAACTTCGGGGTGAACGGTGCGCCGGAGCCCACCACCGCCGAGGCGAGCCACACCTACACCGCGCCGGGCACCTACACGGCCGTGGTGACCGTGTCCGACGACAAGGGCGCGTCGGCCACCGCCCAGGTCCCGATCAAGGTGGACGCGCCGGCCACGGTGTGCTTCACCGGCCGCTCCGACGACTTCCCGGGGAACCAGCTCGACCGTGACCGCTGGTCGGTCATCCGGGAGAACCAGGACCTCAAGGTCGCGGACGGCAAGCTCGTGATCCCGACCTCGACCACCGACATCTACGGCACGGGCGGCAACACGCCGAACATCGTGGTGCAGCCGGCGCCGTCGGGGGCCTGGACCGCCACCGCCAAGCTCACGCTGGACGCGCGTGACGCGTACCAGCAGGCGGGCCTGATCATCTACGGCGACGACGACAACTACGCCAAGATGGTGCTGCAGGCGCGCTCGACCTCGGGTTCCAACCACGCCAGCCGTATCTTCCAGTTCATCCGGGAGGAGAACGCCGCCCCGAACGAGGTGTCGCAGAGCAACACGGCCAACCTCGGGGACTCCTACCCCGACACGGTGTACGTGCGGTTCGTCAGCGACGGCGGCGACATCACCGCCCACTACTCCTCGGACGGCACCACGTTCACCGCGATGCCGCAGACCAAGTCGCTCGCCGGGATCACCAACCCGAGGATCGGCCTGCTCTCGCTGGCCGGGGCCGATCACCCGGTGGTGGACGCGTCCTTCGACTGGTTCCACATCACGCCGGACGACAAGGCGACCGGGCCGGCACCGGACGACGAGTTCGACGGCACCGCGCTCGACGCCTGCCGCTGGAACGCGATCGTGCGCCCCGACGCCACGGCGGCGCGCGTGAGCGGCGGCAAGCTCGAGCTGGACACCCCGCAGGGTGACATCTACGGGACCGGCAACAGCGACCCGAAGAACCTCATCCTGCAGAAGGCGCCGAGCGGCGACTGGACGCTGGAGACCAAGGTGGACGCCTCGGCCCTCAGCGAGCAGTACCAGCAGGGCGGCCTGATGGTGTACGCCGGCGACGACGACTACGTGAAGCTCGACTTCCTCACCACCAACTCCGCGGGGTCGACGGTGGCGCGGAGCATCGAACTGCGCAGCGAGGTCGGCGGCACCGTGCAGAACCCGCAGCCGCAGGTGAACAACCTCACCACCGGCGTGTGGTGGCTGCGGCTGAAGAAGGAGGGCGGCACCTTCACCGGCTCCTACTCCTCCGACGGCCAGACCTGGACGGATCTCGCCGCGCCGGTGGAGAACAGCGCGGTGGCCACCGGCGCCAAGGCCGGCGTGTACGCCATCGGCACCAACCAGTCGGCGTCGAAGACGGTCACGTTCGACTACTTCCACCTGACCAAGGGAGCGTCGGGCGAGGATGAGACCGCGCCGGTGACGACGGCGACGACCGATCCGGAGCAGCCGCCGGCGGGCGGCACGTTCACCGGTCCGGTCTCGGTCACGCTGACGGCCGCCGACGAGGACGGCGGCAGCGGGGTCGACAAGACCGAGTACCAGCTCGACGGCGGCGGCTGGACCGCCTACACCGGACCGGTCACCGTGACCGGCGACGGGCAGCACGAGCTGCGCTACCGCTCGGCCGACAAGGCGGGCAACGTCGAGGAGGCCAAGACGCTGACGCTGACCATCTCGGCGTCCTCGTCGCAGGTCAAGCTGACGGTCTCCGCCTCGTCCCGCTGCATCGGCACCTCGGCGTACGTGGCGGTCACGGCCGTCAACGGCTCCGACGTGCCGGCGACGGTGACGCTGACCACCCCGTTCGGTTCGAAGACCGTGGCCGGCGTGGCCCCGGGCAAGCAGGCGTACCAGTCCTTCAACAGCCGGGCCGGGCAGATCGACGCGGGCACGGCGACCGTGAAGGGGACCGCGACGATCGGCGGCGAGCAGGTCACCTCGTCGTACGAGGCCGCCTACCCGGCGCTCAGCTGCGGCTGACCGCGCCGGCGGTGACCACGGTCCAGGCGACCGGGACACCGCCCCAGCAGAACCGGGGCCGGCCGGCCGATCAGCCGGCCGGCCCCGCCCCCCATCAATGGAGCGAAGACATGAAGATCAACAGGACTACGCAACTGCTCGCCGCGGCGGTGCTCGGTGTCGCGCTCGCCGGCGTCGGCGCCGGCGTGGCCGGTCCCGCGGTGGCGGACGACGACCCCGAGAAGGGCATCGACGTGTCGGTGACGATCGAGCCCAACACCACTCCCGGTCAGGTGTCCATGACCGTCGCCGACAACGGCGGGGTGTCCCTGCAGGAGGACGGCTCCAACGCCGCCGCCCGCCAGTTCGTCGGCACCCTGCCGACGGTCACGGTGACCGACAGCCGCCGTCCCGAGGAGATCCCCGCCGGTGACTTCTGGGCGGTCGTCGGCCAGGCCAGCGAGTTCACCGCGACGAGCGGTTCCGCGCCGCCCATCGGCCCGCAGTATCTGGGCTGGCGGCCGCGCCTGCTGAGCGACTCCTCCACCGGGGCGGTGGAGGCCGGTGAGCCCGTCTCCAGTGTCATCTCCGACGGCTCCGGAGCGCCCACCGTCGGTCTGCAGGGCCAGGAACTGCTGGTGTCGACGGCGAACTCCGCCGACGAGATCGGCACCTGGCAGGTCAACGCCGACCTCGCGCTGCGCACTCCCGCCGACGTCGCCGCCGGCGAGTACCACTCGACACTGACGCTTTCGCTGTTCAACCAGTCCTGAACCGGAGGCAGGACGCCATCGCACGCTGTGGGCGGCCGGGGCCTGTGCCGGCCTGGAACAGGCCCCGGCCGCCCACGATGAGACTGGAGACACCTCTGTTGACCACAAGCCGTAAGCGAGCCGCCCTCGCCCGCCTCGCCGCCTTACCCGCTCTCGGCGTTGCCCTGCTGGTCGCCACTCCGTCCGACGCGGTGGCGTCGGCCGCCCCGTCCGGCGCCGACATCACCTGGTCGGTGGTGCCGGCCAACGCCGGCGGTCCCGACGGCCGCAGCGTCATCGACCTCGAACTCGCCGGCGGCCAGCAGGTGGTCGAGCACGTGGCGGTCATCAACCGCTCCACCCAGCCGGTCGACTTCGCGATCGACGCCAACGACGGCTACCTGACCTCCAAGGGCTACTTCGACATGCGGCCCTCGGACACCGCACCCACCGACGGCGGCTCCTGGATAGCGGTCCCCGAGAAGGTGACCATCGCCGCCGGGGCCACCTCCGTCGTGCCGGTGACGGTGTCGATCCCGCAGAACGCGACGCCGGGGGACCACCCCGCGGGTGTGACCGCGTCCCTGGAGACCGTCTCCGGCCAGGTACGGGTCCAGAACCGGGTGGGCGTCCGCCTGAACATCCGCGTCACCGGCGACTTCGTGGCCAAGGTCGCCGTGACCGACGTGCGGGCCGGGTACACGGGATCGTGGAACCCCTTCGCCGCCGGATCGGTCGAGGTCACCTACACCGTGGCCAACGTCGGCAACGTCCGGCTGGTCACGGACAACCGGGTTCTGACGTCCACGTTCGTGGGTGAGAGCAGCTGGAGCGACCCGTCCGCGGCCAAGGCCAGGGAACTCATGCCGGGCGGCAGCCGCACGTTCGTCGCGCGGGTGCCGGGCGCCTGGCCGCTGGGGCCCGTCGGCACGACGGTCACGGCGATCCCCTCCCCCGCGGGCCAGCCGCTTCCTGGCGTCACCGCCGAGCGGGTGGCGATCGACACCACGGTCTGGGCCCTGCCGTGGCCGCAGCTCGGCTTCCTCGCCCTGCTCGTCCTCGCCTTCCTCGCCATCCGGCTGATCGCCGCCCGGCGCCGCAGGCGTATCGAAGAGTTGATCATGCTTGCCGCCCGAGGCGCGCCTCAGCAGGCGTGAGCACCATCGACATCCGCCCTCAGGAGGTGGCCACCATCAACCGACTCAGGCAACCGCCCCCGGTACGGCGTGCGATGCGGGGCCGCGTGCTCGCCCTCATCGCCGCGTTCACGCTCGGCGCGATCGTCGCCGGCGGTGCGGTGTTCGGCATGACCCGGCCGAGCTCGATCGAGCGGACGGCCGATCGCCTCCGTGCCGAGTCCGCCCTCCGCGACAAGACGCAGATCAAGACCCTGACGGAGCTGGCCCGCAGCACGCGGGCCCGGCTCGTCCCCGTGCTCGACGGGCTGGGCCGGGCCATGCCCGCCGACGGCACCGCGGGGCCCGTCGCGGTGACCGCCGCCGACGTCGAGACCTGGCAGCAGGCGGCGGCCGCGGCCGTCCAAGGCTTCGCCGACCCGCCGTCCGGTGAGACCGCCACCAACGTGGCGCGGTCGAGTCTCGCCTCCGCCGTACGGCAGATCGCCACCACCGTCGACACCTACGCGGCCGCGCGGGACCTCACCGGACCGGCCCGCACCGCCGCCATGGACCTGGCCGTACGGCAGCGCGCCGACGCGCTCTTCACCTGGTCGATCGGAGCCACCGCTCTCGACGCCGTGAACATCGACGCGGGCTACGGCCACCAGCACGTGTTCCTACCGACATCACCCGGCGAAGGGGCGCTCACCCCCGACACCGAACCCGAGGGGAGTCACCACTCGTGAAGAAGGCACCGGCATACGTCCTCACCGTCCTGCTGGCCGGGCTCGCTCTGGTGCTCGGCGCACCGGCGGCCTCCGCGCACGGCGGACCCATCGAGCTGGAGGTGACGGGGGACGGCGCCGACAACGTCAACGTGCTGGTGACGTACAAGAAGGACGGCCATCCCGTCACGGAGATCGTCGAGGCGACGCTGACCGCGACCTCGGCCGACGGCCGGTCCTTCGGCCCGGTGCCGCTCCGGTCGGCGAGCGAGGGCCAGAACCTCTACCGCTCCGCCGAGCCGCTGCCGAGCGGGGAGTGGCGGGTCACCGTGACCGCCACCGAACCCTCCAAGGCGAAGAAGACGGTGAAGGTGAAGGCGGGCGTGGTCGCCGCCGTGCCCGTGAACGCTCCCACCCCGGAGCAGGCGACGGCGCCCGCGCGGAACAAGGCCGCCGCGGCGTCGACCGTGGTGGACGACGAAGGCGCGATGGGGACTCCGCTCAAGATCGGGATCATCGTCCTCGCGGCGCTGGCCGCCCTCGGGGCCTGGATCGGCCTCGCCTGGCGGCACAACCGCGCGGGTGTCCGGCGCTGAAGGACCTCGGCGACGGCCACGCCGGCTCGGTGCGAGAGTTGACTTCTGTCATGCGGGACCCGTGACACAGCGCACTGACCCCCGCCGGGCGGAAGGCTCATGCTGAGCGCCATGACCATTCGTCGATTCAGCACGTTCGCCTCGCGGCTGGGAGCCGCGACCCTGGCCGCCGCGCTGCTCGCGGCGGGACCCGCGGCCGCCGCCGAGGACGGCGGCCTCGACCGGCAGCGGCTGCGCCAGACGCTGGACGCCATGCACGAGGCCGGCATGTACGGCACCTACTCGAGCGTCGTGGACGGCCGGCGGAGCTGGACGGGCGCCGCGGGTGTCGCCGACGTCGAGACCCGCCGCCTGACGCGTCCCGAGATGGTGCACCGGGCCGGGAGCGTCACCAAATCGTTCGTCGCCGTGGCCGTGTTACAGCAGGTCGGCAAGGGCGCGATCGAGCTCGACGCGCCCATCGGCCGCTACCTGCCGGACCTGGTCCCGGGTGAGCGCGGGCAGCGGATCACCGTACGCATGCTGCTCGACCACACCAGCCACATCGCCAACCACACCGAGGTGATCTTCCCGACGATCGAGAGCCTGGACGCCAACCGCTTCCGCGCCTTCCCGCCGGAGGAGCTGGCGCGGGCGGGGCTCGGCGCCCCCGCGACCGGGCAGCCGGGGGTGACACCCGGGGCGTACTCGAACACGAACTTCGTCATCGCCGGCCTGCTGCTGGAGAAGGTGACGGGCACGAGCGCCGAGCGGTACATCACCGACCAGGTCTTCCGCAAGGCGGGGCTGCGGCACACGTCGTTCCCGCGTACGCCGTACCTCCCTGGGCCGAGCTCCAAGGCGTACGAGGCGCTGTTCGGCTACTTCGACCCGCCCAAGGACTACAGCGTCTACAACATGTCCTGGGCCTGGACGTCTGGTGCGGTCGCCTCGACGATGGAGGACCTCAACCGCTTCTTCCGGCTGCTGCTGCGCGGCGAGCTGCTCGACGCTCCCCTGCTCGCAGAGATGCAGAAGACCGTGCCCATCCGGTCGTTCTCGGGCGCCGTGTTCGACTACGGTCTCGGGATCTACCCCCTCGACCTGCCGTGCGGCAGGTTCTGGGGGCACGACGGGAGCATCCCCGGCATGCAGACCTTCGCGTTCTCCGACGCCGACGGCGGCCGCCAGTTCGCCTTCGGCACCAATCTGAGGAACTACCAGCAGCTCGACGAGAGTGGTAGTCCTGTCACGCACGCCATCGACTTCGCGCTCGGGGACCACCTGCTGGAGGCGGCGTGCGGGCCTGACGCCGGGGTGGCGACCAGGGCGGCCCTGCCGCTCCCGGCGATCGGCGTGGACAGGGGCACCGCCACCCCGTGACCGGCGGCGCGGCGCGGGGCGGGTCATCCGCTGCGGCAAGGTCGCAGCGGGCGGGTCACCCGCTACGGCAAGGCCGCCGCCTCCGGTCTTGCCGTCGTCACCATGGCCTGCCTCCCGCGCGGGCTGTGATCATTCGCAGGCAGGTCCTAGGCTGGCGGGGGTGACGGGATCGGCGGCGGGCGCGCGGACGCAGGAGCAGATGCGGCAGCGGAACCTGAGCGAGGTGCTGCGGTGCGTCCACAAGGACGGGGCGGTGTCCCGGGCCGCGCTCAGCCGCCGGATGGGCCTCAACCGCAGCACCATCATGGACCTGACCGCCGAACTCGCCGCGGCCGGGCTCGTCCGCGAGGGCGCTCCCATCGGGCGGGGCCGCGCCGGGCGCCCGTCCATCGTCGTCATGCCCGAGCGGGGGACGGTGTACGGGCTCGCCTTCGACGTCGCCGTGGATCGGCTGCTCGCGGCCCGCGTCGGGCTCGGCGGCCGGGTCCTCGACCGCCGCGAGGCCGTGCGCGCCCGCGCCGGGGTCGACCTGGAGGACGTCGTCGGCGTCCTCGCCGCCTTCGGTCGCGAACTGGTCGTCGGGGCCGGTCCGGGCGCGTTGTGCGTGGGTGTCGGCGCGTCGTACTGCGGGTTGATCAGGCGCGCCGACGGCACGGTCCGGTACGGGCCGCACCTCGGCTGGGTGGACCAGGCGTTCGGCGCGGAACTCGCCGCCGGGCTCGGCCTCGGGCTTCCCGTCGAGGTGGGCAACGAGGCGCACCTGGGTGCGATCGCCGAGCACGTGCGCGGCGCGGGAAGCGACGTCGACAACCTCATCTACCTGCACGGGGACGTCGGCGTCGGCGGCGGGATCATCGTCGGCGGCAAACTCCTGGACGGCGACGCGGGCTACGGCTGCGAGCTCGGGCACATGCTGGTCAACCCGTTCGACGGGCGGCCCTGCCTGTGCGGGTCGCGCGGCTGCCTGGAGGCCGAGGTGGGGGAAGAGGCGCTGCTCGACTACGCGGGACGGTCCGACGAACTCGTCGGGCGCGACGGCATCCGGGCCGTCGTCGCCCTCGCCGGGGCCGGCGACGCCCGCGCGCGGGACGCCCTCGACCGCGTCGGCGACTGGCTCGGCGTCGGCGTCGTCAACCTCATCAACCTGTTCAACCCGGCGCTCGTGGTCTTCGGCGGGATGCTCCGCGACGTCTACCCGGGCGCCGCGCCACGCGTGCACGCCCGGATCGACGCGCATGTCCTGCCGGTGTCGCGCGAACGTGTCCGCCTGGCCGTGACGGCCCTCGGCGACGACACCACGCTCGCCGGGGCCGCCGAACTCGCCTTCGCGAACCTCCTGGACAACCCCCTCAGCACCTTGGCCGCCCTCCGCTGACCCCGGTCACCTTCCCGCACCGTCCGCGGATGGGTGCTGGCACCCATGCCGCCGCCTTCCCCCGGCGTGCTTTCATCGTGCCGACCGCAGGTACGGCGACGCAGAATCGAGGAGTCGGACGGTCCGGGCCCACGGGCGCGGCCGGGACCGTGAGGCTCGTGGAGGCGCAGGGTGGGGCGAAGCAGAGGGTTCGTCGGGTACACGAGCGCGCCCCTGCGCGGCCTGGCGCTGGCAGGGCTCGCGCTGCTGGGACCGCCGCTCCTGGTCGTGATCTTCGTGGGCGCGCACGCGGGGCTGCCGTCCCCGGCGTTCTTCGTCGAGCACGGGCGCCGGCTGCCGACACTGGCCCGGCGGCTGGCCGCCCGGTGGGGTGGCGTGGAGATCGCCTCGCCCTACCGTCCGGCTCCGCCGCCGCCCGTACGCGATGCCGACGGCTGGTACCGCGACGGCGACGCCCTGTTCCGCTCGGCGTTCCTGCCCGCCTACCTGGCGCGGCTGCGGTGGATCGGCCGCGATCCGGCGACCGCGCGCGACCTGTCGTGGATGATGCTCAACCCGCTGGTCGGCGGCGTGCTGGCGGGACTCGCGCCGGCGCTGATCGGCGGCGGGGTCGCGGCGGTGTGGTTCCACCGCCCGGCCGGCGCCGCGGCGATGCTGCTCGGCCTCGCCCTCGGGCCCCGGCTGCTGCACCTGCACGCCCGCTGGACCCGGGTGCTGCTCGCGCCGTCGGCACGCCGCGCGCCGGGTCGCGTCGCGCGGGCCGTCGGGGCGGGGGCCGGCGCCGGGGCCCGTCTGTGCGCGAGCGTCGTGCTGTCCGGGGTGGCGATGGTGTTCGCCGTGGCCCAGGTGGTGTCGATCGGGCTGATGCCGATGCGGCTGTGGCCTGAGACGGTGCTGGGCTCGCGTCGTTTCGTGTCCTGGCGCCGGGCCCGGATCGGCGAGTGGACGGGCGTGCGGATCGCCGAGCCGTACCGCCCCGAGCCGCCGCTGCCCGACCCCGAGCCGGACGGGTCGTACCGGCTGGGGTGGGGGCCGGTCGGGACGGTCCACCAATCGCGGGGAGCCGCCGTGCGGGCGCGGCGCTTCGGATGGATGGTACGCGACCGGGCCTCGTGGCGGGATCTGGCGTGGTTGTTCCTGGAGGTGCCCGTCGCCTCCGTGCTCTTCGCCGGGCCGGCCGCGCTGATCGTCGGCGGGCTGGCCGGGCTGTGCTGGCTGTGGTTGTGGGCCGAGGGGCTGGGCCTCCTCACCGGGCTGACGTGGTCGCCCGACGACCTGCTGCACGCCGCCGTACCGGCGTTGGCGGGCGTCCCGGCTCCGGTGGCCGGCCTGGTCGCCGCCGCCCTCGGCCTGGCGGTCGCCCCGGCGCTGCTGCGCTGCCATGCCCTGCTGAGCCGGTCGCTGCTCGGCCCGACCAGGGCGGCGCTGCTGACGAGCCGGGTGGACACGCTGACCAGCAGCCGCGCCCAGATCCGGGACGCCCAGGCGGCCGAGCTGCGCCGGATCGAACGCGACCTGCACGACGGCGCGCAGGCCCGGTGGGTGGCCGTCGGGATGACGCTGGGGGCGGCGGAAGGGCTCATCGATCGGGATCCCGAGGCGGCCAGGGCGATGATCGCTGGCGCCAAGGACATGTCGGTGATCGCGCTCGGCGAGCTGCGCGAGCTCATCCGGGGCATCCATCCGCCGGTGCTCGCGGACCGCGGGCTCGCCGACGCCGTTCGCACCCTGGCGATGGACGCTCCGCTGGAGGCGGAGGTTCGCGTGCGCCTGCCGGGCCGGGTGGCCGCACCGATCGAGGCGGCGGTCTACTTCGCCGTGTCCGAGTTACTGACCAACGCCGCCAAGCACGCCACCGCGACAAGTGTCCTGGTGGAGCTGCGCCACGCGGACGGCGTGCTGACGGTCACCGTGGCCGATGACGGGCGGGGCGGCGCCGCGGCCGGGCGCGGTGGCGGGCTGCACGGCATCCGCCGTCGGCTCGACGGCTTCGACGGAGTTCTGATCCTGTCCAGCCCACCGGGCGGACCGACCGTTGCCATCTTGGAGATCCCATGCGCGTTGTCCTCGCCGAGGACGTCTACCTCCTCCGGGAAGGGCTCACCCACCTCCTGAGAGCTCACGGCGTCGAGATCGTGGCCGCCGTGGACACCGGCGAGGAATTACTGGACGCCCTGGCCACGCACCGGCCGCACGCCGCGATCGTGGACGTGCGCCTGCCGCCCGGCTACACCGACGAAGGGGTGCGAGCCGCCATCGAGGCCCGCACCCGCCATCCCGGATTTCCCGTCCTGGTCCTGTCGCAGTACGTCGAGCAGATCTACGCCCGCGAGCTGCTGGCCGACGGCGCCGGAGGCGTCGGTTACCTGCTCAAGGACCGGGTGTTCGACACGGGCCACTTCGTCGACGCGCTGCGCCGGGTCGCGGCCGGCGGCACCGCCATGGACCCGGAGGTGATCTCGAAGCTGCTCGGCGGCACCTCTCCCCTGCACCCGGTCGCGTCGCTGAGCCCGCGCGAGCGCGAGGTGCTCCAGCTCATGGCGCAGGGGCGGTCGAACGCCGCCATCGCGGGCCGGCTCTACGTCAGCGAGGGTACGGTCGGCAAGCACATCGCCGCCATCTTCGCCAAGCTCGACCTCGAGGCCACCGACGACACCAACCGCCGGGTCCTGGCCGTGCTGGCGTTCCTCAACCACGCACGGCCGGGGCCGCCGGACCCCGCTGGGCCTTGATCAACGGGTGGGCCGGACCGACAGGGCATGCCGGAACACCCCGCGCGGGTCCCAGCGGGCCTTCACCCGCTGCAGCCGCGGGTAATTGCCGCCGTAGTAGAGCGTGGACCAGGGCACGCCGGAGGTGTTCCACGCCGGATCGGCCAGATCGATGTCGGGATAGTTGACGTAGGCGCCGCCGTTCGCGCCGCCCGGGACCGGTACGCCGCCCGTGTCGGCGTACATCGCCTGGTAGAAGCGCCGCACCCACGCGATGCTCTCGGCGCCCTCCCCTTCCGTCCAGGTGCCCAGATAGAGCGCCTTGAGGATCGAGTCGCGCTCGGCCATGGCGGTCGCGCCGGGGGCCACGGTGTTGACCTGCCCGCCGTACGACGCCAGCAGCAGCACCCCGCTCGAAGAGGCCGGACCGGCCACGCTGAGATGGTCGTAGGCGACCCCGATCTGCCGGTCGGTGAACCGCCGGCGCAGCTGGGCGGATTTGGCCTTGAACCTCCCGGACTCCTGGTCGGCACCGAGCGCTTGCGTGCTGACCGCGTGATACCACGGCAGCCGTCGCACCGGAGGGATGTACGCCCGCGCCCCCACTCCCCGCGTCAGCGCCGCGAAGTACTCGGTGAGCAGGCGTTCGGCGTTCGGAACGGAAGCGTCCATCATGGTCGGCAGGATCATGCCGCCGGGATCCGCCCCCTGGGCGCGGCTCTGGACGATCAGCGCGCTCCAGAGCCCCGCGTACGGCGAGCCGGGGGCGCTGTTGCGCTCATGCCACTCGCCGTGGTTGCGCAGCAAGGTGGTGAAGGACTCCCTGGTCATATCGCTCCACGACCAGGCCGGAGGGCAGACCAGCAGGGCGGGCGGCGGCTTGGGCAGCAGCGCACGGGGGTCCCTCCCCTTCGCCTTCGGGTCGCGCATCCAGTAGCGCGTCACGACGCCGAAGTTCCCGCCTCCGCCGCCCGTGTGCGCCCACCACAGGTCATGGTCGGGGTCGGACGGATCCCTCGTGGCTACCACCGCCCGTGCCCGCCCCGAGCGGTCCACCACCACGACCTCCACGGCATGCAGGTAGTCGACCACCGCCCCCAACCGGCGCGAGTGCTGGCCGTAGCCGCCGCCGGCGATGTGGCCGCCGGCCGCCACCCCGCCGCACTGGCCGCCGGGAATCGTCACCCCCCAGCCCAGGTACAGCTTCCGGTACACCTGCATCAACGTCGCGCCCGCCTCGATCGCGAACGCGCCGCGCCTGTCGTCGAAGTACACCTCCGACATCTCACACATGTCGATCACGACCTGCGCGCCGTCACCGACGAAGTTCTCGTAGCAGTGTCCGCCGCTGCGCACGGTGACCCGTTTGCCGGCGCCGACAGCCTCCTCCACGGCCCTCTCCACCTGCTCGGTCGAGCCGACCACGTGGAAGTACTCCGGTCGGGGGGTGAACCGCTGGTTCGTCCGGCGCACGGCGAGATCCTCATAGCGCGGGTCACCCGCGGCTACCCGGACCGGCCCCAGTTCCTGAGCCCCCGCTCTGGAAGGCGGGCCGAGGCCCAGCACCGCCGTTCCGCCGACTGCCGCCGCCCCGCCCATGAACCCGCGCCGGGTCACCTTGCTCACGATCGACCACCTCCTGCTCGCAGCTGAAATCCGTGCGTTGGCAACGCTAGGAGCGTGGTCACCGGGCGGGGAACCGCCTTGGCACCCGTCTGAGATGGGAGATAACCCCCAGTCAGCCGGCTGTGGCGGATGCCGTACGGGCGCCGCCGGTTTGACGTTGACGCTGCGTCAACTTCTAGCATCGGGGCCATGTCGATCACTGTTCTTGACACCTACGCCGCCATGCGGCGAATCCTGCTGTCCCCGGTCGCGGACCGCGTTGACCTGCTGCGTTCGATGCTGGAGGCCAACAAGGGTATGTACCGCTACCACCCCGGCGAGCTTGACCTGGTAGCCGTACACCTCCAATCGTCCGGGTTCCCCATCGACCGCGACGAGGAACGTTGCCTGGCGGCGCTCGAAACCCTGGCGGCGGCCGGGGCCTGGGAGCGGATGCAACGCGCGCTCGACAACGCTCTCGCCGTACTGCTGGAGGCGACGCCGGGGCTGGAGGCCCCGGACATCACCGTGCTGTTCGTCCTCGGCGATCCGGGTGACGAACACTTCATGGGTCCCTGCCTAGGATTGACTGGGTTCGGCGGCATCTCGGGCAACATCGCCATCACGTGCTGGCCCTTCCCCGAGAACGTGGAGCGACTTGAGGCCACCGCCGTGCACGAACTGCACCACAACCTGCGGTGGAGCCCGGGCGGGGTCGTGTGGGACCCGATGACCGTCACGGTAGGCGAGCACATCGTTGGTGAGGGCCTGGCCGACGCCTTCGCCCGTCAGCTCTACGGCGACGAGCTCGGCCCCGCCCGCATCGGCGTGCCGCACCTGCACGACGACGAGGTCTTCGCCAAGGTGCTCACCGGACTCGACGTGACAGGCATGCACAACTTCACCGCCTGGGTGCACGGCGACCCCGGCGCCGAGCACCTCGGCGTCACCCCGGTGGGACTGCCGATGGGCGCCGGGTACGCCGCCGGCAACCGGCTGGTCGACACCTACCTGGCGGCGACCGGGCGGACGGCGGCGCAGGCCCTGCACGCCGACAGCTCGGAGATCATCGCGACCACGCTGCGCCGCGGGTGACACTGGGACGATGGAGTGGACGATCCAGGAGCTCGCGGCAAGGGCCGGCATCACCAGCCGCACCCTGCGTCACTACGACCGCGTCGGGCTCCTGTCGCCGTCCCGGGTCGGCGCGAACGGGTACCGCTACTACGACTCGGGCGCGGTCGCCCGGCTACAGCGGATCCTGCTCATGCGCCGGCTCGGCATGGGCTTGCCGGCCATCGCCAAGGTCCTGGCGGACGAGGTGGACACGTGCGACGGGCTCCGCGGCCACATCGCCGCGCTGGAGGAGGAACGGGACCGCATCGAACGCCAGATCCGTTCGGTGCGTCACACGCTGGAGGCCCTGCAGGCGGGGGCGGAACCGCGGATGGACGTCATGCTGGCGGGGTTCAACGACCACTACAAGGACGAGGTGATCTCACGCTGGGGCGAGCGCGCGTTCCAAGTGAGCAACGACTGGTGGCACGGCAAGACCCTCGACCAGCAGCGGGCCTGGAAGCAGGACACCGAGGACCTCGTCGCCGCATGGGTCGCCGCGGCGAAGGCCGGGCTTTCCCCGGCATCGGAACACGCTCAGTCGCTGGCCGCCCGGCACGTCCGGTGGCTGAGCCAGATCCCGGGTACCCCCACGGCCGACGGCGACCGGGAGCGCTCGATCGAGATGGTGAAGGGCCTGGGGGACATGTACGTCGACGACCCCCGCTTCACCGGCATGTACGACGACGCCGCGGGGGCGGCGTTCGTCCGCGACGCACTGCACACGTACGCGCGGACCCGGATGTAGCTCGTGCGGTCCGCGGACCGCGACGGCAGGCGGTTCGTGGGAACGCCACGGCCTGAGCGCCTCGTCACCTGCGGGCCGTACCCGCACATCGGATGACGATCAACGATCACCGTCCCGCAGGGCGTCCTGGTCGCGGTCGCCGTCTCCGTCGTCGAGATGCTTGCCCACTTCATGGTCGCCCGGGCGGCGGGTATCCTGCCGTCGATCGTGGCGCGGGCGAGTTAACCGATCTGTGCGTGGCTGGTGTACGAAGTCGTTGATCGAGCGGAGGTTGAGCTGCCTGCCGACGTTGTGACCGGGTTCGTTGGCGGTGGCCTCCTTGGGTGCGTGACCGTCGAAGGCGATTTCCAGACGCCAGCCGTCACGCCGCAGGATGACCGTAGGGCCGGAGGATCGCGGAACGGTCTGCACATCCCAGCCGAGTCGGTTTGCCCGGTGGGTGAGCGCGTGTGGATTCACCGATTCGTACTCCTTATTCGAACGGGGTCCAGCGGAGTTGACCTACGGGCTGTCACGGGAACTGATGCGATGGGTGGGCGGTTGGTCGATCCCTTCTATCGAGAGGACGGTCGAAAGTCCGGTTTCGGTTCCATGGCGAGCTTTGCTGGGCGGATCCTGTTGCCGCATCACCGCGTTGGACCGCCGCCGTAACCCCGGGATCGGGCCCCGCTCGGCCACGGATCGGTGAGGTCTCCACGCGCCATGGCGATGGCCTCCTGGCTTGCCTCCCAGGGGCAGGCGCAGCCGGCCCAAGCCCCGCCTGGACGCAGACGATCCCTAAAGGGTCAGCCATGAATGGCGCTCGGCGTGCGTCGTCCGCGACGCGGATCCCCGTCTGAGGTTAGACAGGGAAACGGCGCCCTACCTGGGGCGATGTGGAGCGACGGAGTCGGGGGCGAGATGGATTCCGCTGTGATGGTGCCCACCGGGTTGCAGGAGGCCGTCGAGGCCCGCGTGGTGGAGCGTAGCGAGGAGCGCCGCCGGAGGATCGAGCTCCTCCAGGAGCCGGGCGGGATCGCCATGGCCGACGACCCGGCGCGGATCGCGACCCGGATCGACCGGCTCAGCCGCTATCACCCGGATGTGCGTCCGGTCAGCCCGGCGGCCATCGCCGCGCACGAGCCGGCGGCGATGGCGGCGGCCGGCGCGATCCTGGAACGGATCATCCAGACCAACGACCTGCTCGGCGTGGCGTACCTGGAGGGCGGCGTCGCCGCCGCACGGGCGGTGGGCCGGATCACGATCCGCGACCGGCGGGGACGGCTCGCGGGGTACGGCACCGGCTCGCTCGTGTCGCCGGAGCTGCTGCTGACCAACCATCACGTCCTGAGCGAGGCCGGCACCGCCGAGCCCAGCATCGTCGAATTCGACTACCAGGACGGTATCGACGGCCGGCCGCGCCCGCTACGGGACCTGCCGCTGGACCCGGGCCGCTTCTTCCTCGCCGACGAAGGGCTGGACATCGCGCTCGTGGCCGTCAAGGCGAGCCCGGCGCAGCTGGCGTCGTTCGGGTTCAACCCGCTGGTGCAGGCGGAGGGCAAGGCGATCGTCGGGGACTTCGTGACGATCATCCAGCACCCACGGGGCGAGAAGAAGCAGATCGCCCTGCGAGAGAACCGGATCGTCGACGTCAAGGACCTGTTCCTGCACTACGAGAGCGACACCGATCCGGGCTCCTCCGGTTCCCCGGTCTTCAACGACCAGTGGGAGATCGTCGCCTTGCATCATGCGAGCGTGGCGGCACCCGGGCATGCGGAGCTCGGCGGCATCGTCAACGAAGGGATCAGGGTGAGCCGGCTGCTCGCCTTCCTCCGCGACCAGCGGCTCCCCTCCACACAGCAGGCCCTGCTCGACAGGGTGTTCGCCGAACAGATCAGACTGACCGGCACCACGCCCAGGGAGCCGCGCCCGCCGCTTGACGGGGCGGCGAGTGACGGGGCGGCGAGTGACGGGGCGGCGCGTCCGACGCCCGCTGGAACGGCGCGGCCCGGCCATGACGGGTGGACGCCCGATGGGTGGACGCCTGACGGACCGGTGCCCGCCGGAACGCCGGCTGAGGGAACGCCGGCTGAGGGAACGGTGCGGCCGCCCTCCGATGGGACGGCGCGGACCCTGGCGGTCACGGCGCCGTTCGACCTGTACATCCGGTGCGAGGCGGCCGATCCCGGCAGACAGTCGCCGACGCAGGAGGCCGTCTCCATCGATCCCGACTACTCCACCCGCCGGGGCTACGACCCGGCCTTCCTCGCCGGGGGCCATCGCGTCCCGCTGCCCGCCCTGCATCCCGACCTGGTGCCGCTGGCGGCGGTCAACCGGTCTCCTTCACCCGCCGCCGGCCCTCCGTACGTGCTGCCCTACCACCACTTCAGTGTGGTGTTGAACAAGCGGCGGCGGCTGGCGTTCTTCACGGCGGTCAACATCGACGGCAACGCCAGTGTCCGGCTGCGCAGGGAGCCCGACCGCTGGACCTTCGACCCGCGGGTGCCCGAGGAACACCAGGCCGGTGAGGAGATCTACCGCGCCAACCCGCTCGACCGCGGTCACCTGGTCCGCCGCCTGGACCCCGCGTGGGGCCCCTCTCGCGGGGTCGCCAAGCTGGGCAACGACGACACCTTCCACTTCACCAACTGCGCCCCGCAGCACGCGGACTTCAACCAGAACCAGACCACCTGGGCCGGGCTGGAGGACTACATCCTGGAGAACGCCGACAACCGGGACCTCACGGTGAGTGTCTTCACGGGGCCGGTCCTGGCGGACGACGACGATCCGTACCGGGGGGTTCAGCTCCCCCGCCAGTTCTGGAAGGTCGTCGTCATGGTGAAGCGGACCGGCGAGTTGTCCGCGACCGGTTACCTGCTCAGCCAGGAACGGCTCATCAACGGCCTGGAGGTCGTGCCCGAGGACTTCTCGTACGGCGAGTACAAGACCTTCCAGGTGCCGGTGCGGCGAATCGAGGGCCTCACCCGGCTGTCGTTCGGTGACCTCGCCGCGGCGGATCCCCTCGACCGCATGGAGGCGGCCACCACCGCGAAGGAGATCTCCGACCCACGTCGGATCCAGCTGTGAGCCTGTCCGGCGGCAACCTCGAGGTGTCAGCGCGGCTTGCCCCACGTCGGGTACGGCAGCGCGAATCGCAGCCACACGGTGACCGTGGTGTTCCTGACCACCTGGACACCCGGTTGAGGGTGCTGACGAGCCACGATGCCCTGCGTGGGAGGTGACTCGGGATCGATGTGTCGAGCGTCCAGATCGACGTGGGCACGCGAGGCCTCGAGCCGGGCGTCGTTGATCGCCATGCCGGTGAGGTCGGGGGTGATGGTCATGTGGCGTGGCAGCGGCCAGAAGGGCGGCCGCGGTGAGCGTGACCCCTCCCGGTGGGGTCCACGGCACATCGCTCGTGGACATGCCGTGGCGCGGGTCGAAGAAGCAGGCCGGTCGTCGCTCGGGAAGCGGGTTTCCGGTACGGCGCGCGTCCAGGAGCGCCAGCGTGAACCTGCCCTCCATCAGGCATTCGGTCACGGCGCTCACGTCCTCCAGGCGCACCACCCGCGCGACCGTTCTCTTCGCGGTCTCGTAGCTGTCGAGAGCCTTGATCATGTCCGCTCTCATGTCCTCGTCGGCTTCGGGTTCCCCGGGCGAGAAGTCCAGCTGATCGAGCTCCTCGCCGAAGCTGGTGATGTCCTCCTCCACGGCGGCGAGTACCCGCTCCAGCTCTGCCCGGCGGGAGAGAATGCGGGACCTTCTTCGCAGGAATCCCAGTGGCCGGCAAGGCAAGCACAGCCAGGGCGAGCGCGACGGCAATTCCCACTTCGGGATTCATCCGGCCTCCGGGCATCGTTGCCGATGCCGACCAGGCTTCCCGGCTCACCCGCTGTCCACGGTAGTTCATGAGCACCGGTGTGTCCCACTATCGTCGTACTGGATCCGTACAAGATCGACGGCAACAGCGCCAGGGATACGGCCGTGAGGATGGCCGGCGGCGCGCCCGTACAGACAAGGAAACCGTATGACCACCACCGCGCTCATCGTCGGAGACCTGCAGGCGGGCATCGTGGACAACTATCCCTTCGCTGCCGGCGTGCTCCCCGTCGTGGAAAAGGTGCTCCCCGCGGCCCGAGCCTCCGGAATCCCGGTGATCTTCATCCGTTTCGGGCTCCGGGCCTCAGGCCTCGATGTGGCCGCGGGAAACCGGTTGATCAGCGGCCTGCACGGGGCGGGGACGCTGTTTCACGAAGAATCCCCCGAGACGCTCGTGCACCCGCGCATCGCGCCGCTGCCGGGCGAGGCCGTCGTCCTCAAGCGCCGCGCCAGCGCCTTCGCGGCGACCGACCTCGATCGGCTCCTGCGCGCCCAGCACATCGACTCGATCGTGCTGACCGGTGTCGCGACCGGCGCGATGATCGCCGCTACCCTCTACGACGCCTCCGACCGCGACTACCACGTGACGGTGCTCAGCGACGCCTGCGCCGACGCGGAACCGGACGTGCACGACTTCCTGATCAACCGCGTCTTCCCGGCCAGGGGTGCTGACGTCCTCACCGGCCACGAGTGGACCGCCCGCCTGTGACCGGCCCTCGGCCGTGGGAGCGCCGGACACCCTGCTGTACTACAGCGGCGACTACACCGACGCCGCTTCCTCCGTACTGCACCCCACGACGAGGACCTGGCCAAGGAGACGAGCGTCGACACGGCCTGGCTCGCCCCGCTCCACGACCTGGTGAGGCGGCGGCTGAGGCGGGCCACGGCGATCACAGCATCTCGGCCCTCACCGAGGTGCTCAGGCAGCCGACACCGCGGCGATGACGGGACCGACCGTCCAGCCGGCCGGACTGCCGCAGCCCCTGGCCAGGCCGCGGGTGCGGGCGACGATGGCCGTGACCCCGCCTCAGCGTTTGAGGACCTGGAGAGGATCGCTCTGCACCAGGCCGGCGTCCGGCTGGAGGACGACGTAGACCATCAGCGCGACCGCGACCACCTGCGGCAGCACCCCGCTCAGGCGCGCCGGCCAGCCGACGAACCCGTAGAGGGCGGCGAGATCGTTCCTGGTGGTCGTGGGCCGGCGTTCGAGCCGGCGCACGGTCTTGACGTCGATCGCGATGGCGGCCATGGACAGCACACCCCAGACGAGCAGCGAGCGTTGCACCGTCCAGACGGCGGGGTCCTGGCCGATCAGCCGCGACACCAGCTGGTGCCCGAGCGCGGCGACGACATAGCTCACGGCGATCGGCAGGACCTTGATCGCGCCGGCCCGGCCGGGCAGATGCCGCCACAGCAGGCCGAGCAGCAGGCCGGGAACGGACCAGAAGAGAATCTCGTGGAGGATCAGCGCGGGCACGCGCAGCCCGCCGAGGGGCTGCCCGCCGGCGACGCTCCAGTACGGCGTGCTGAGCTCGGCGTACAGGAACCAGATCGCGGGAACGCAGCCCAGCGCGCCCGTGATGGCGGCGGCGAAACGGGCCGTCCGCCAGGGGTCGAGGTGGGGCCCGTACGCGAAGGCCAGGCGTACGTAGTCGATGTCGTCCGTCGCGGGCTCGTCCCGCTCATCCTGCTCCGCGCGGGAGGAACGGTAACGCCTGCGGGCCTCGTCGAGCAGCGCGGCGTGCTTCTGTACCGCCGAGCCGGGCAGCCGTTCCACGGCGGCGCGGACCGCCGGCCGGTTCAGCGGCGCCCATGACCGGCTGCAGGCCAGCGCGAGCCAGAGCACGAGCCCGGCCGCGACCACGGACAGGGGCAACGAGGTCCCCAGCAGACTGTCGGTCCAGTCGAACGTGGCCGCCGCGAAGACCCAGATGACCAGCGCGAGGTCGCGCCCGGCCGCGAGCGGGCCGTGCACCGCGGTTCTGGCGTGCAGTTGCGCGATCACGGCGAGGATGGTGACAGCGGCGAGCAGGTCGGTGAGTGTCAGCGCCAGGTCCCAGCTGTACCAGGTGACGCCGGTCACGAGCTCGTCGAAGGGCTGCACCTTGTCGTGGAGCCAGTTCGAGTACGGAACACGCTGTGCGTGATGGTTGACGAAGACCGCGATCGCCGCGGTCGCGATCGCGAGCCCGCCGAGCACCACCCAGCGGCGGACCCGCCCCACCTGTTCGTCCAAGGGGCGATCGCGCATCACGTGGAGGAGCTGGAGCACGGTCATGACGACGGTCAGGGTGACGATGTAGGCGTTCAGCAGGATTCCGGACTCGTCGGCGACAAAGGGACCGAGGACCATCAGCACGATTCCCCACAGGGGGATGCGGAACGCGCCGATCCTGGCCACCACAACGATCATGGACGTCCAGAAGAGCACGTCGAGCAGGATGTACAGCTGCCTCCAAGGCTCCGTGTCGAGGATCCCCCCGGTGTCCAGCGCGTCGTAGAGGACCATGTCGGCGACGACGGCGAGCGACACCACGACCTGCAGCAGGAGGATGCGGTACGCCCGGCGGGAGGTGGCCGCCAGGTACCGCCGGCTGTCGGAGCCGGCCGACCGTCGCGGGTGCTCGGCCCGCCAGGGCTCCTCCGCGCGCGCCCGCCGGACCGCCACCAGGGCCCAGGCCAGCACGGCGGCATAGGACAGGTGTTCCATGGCGAAGGCCCACGTGCTGCCCGGGACCTCCGCCATGGCCACCACCGCGCGGGCCTGGAGGTCAGGCGTCAGGGTGAGGACCGGCTGCTCCCGTAACGCCGTCTTGTCCGTCCAGGTCAGGACGCCGGCCCGGGCCGTGTCCGGGGTGAGTCCCGGGTCGGAGGTCCAACCGGCAGGCAGGTGTACGTCGATCCGCTCCCAGGTCGCCCGGTCCAGCGCCTTGGGGGCGGCGAGAGTGAGGCTCCACACCGCGGGTGTGAGGTCCGTACGCCAGGGGCCGACCGCGGTGGCCGTGCCGGCGTTGTTGGCGGAGGTCTCCACCTCGTCCGCGACCGTCACGGTCGAGTCGCCGATCTCCACCGTGGGAAGGTGCCGCCGCTCCTCCCACTCGCTGCCGGATTCGCCAGCGGGGCCGAACAGGCAGCGCATGGCGTGCCGGTATCCGGCCGATTCGGGATGGGCGAGCAGGTCGCCGGTCCACGGCCAGCTCACCGGTATCGAGACGGTGAACCGGCTGCGGATCGACGGGATGTCCACGTGGTCGGCCACGACCGTCAGCCTGGCCGTCATCCTCGCGTCCGCCAGGACGTCCGCGCGGCAGCCGGCGGCCGTGGCCGGGTGGTTCACGCCGGTGTCGACGATCGCCATCACCGCCCCGGTCAGGGCGAGCGCGGAGAGCAGGAGGGACGCCAGGAGGGCCTTCTCCCCCGGTTTCCACGGGCGCCGGTCCGATCTCCGGATCCGGGTGGGACGGGCGGCGAGGCGGGTCCGTGCCGGGAACGGACCCGTACGCAGGCGGCGCAGCATGAGGCACATGCTGACGGCGAAGAGGTGCGGCGCGGACCCGTCGATCACGAATGATTCGGAATCGTATCCCGGCGGTCACCATGGCTCCCGCCCTCACCACGGTGCGAGCCGCGGGACGATCACGGTTCGCAGTGAGCGAAGCCGCAAAGGTCAGGAGCGGCCGACCGTCGCCCTCACCCGCAGCTCGACGGAAGCGTCCTGGCACTGACAGGTCTCTGGGTGCTCAATGGGCTGATATTCGGGAAACGTCGCCTGCCCCTCCCCGATCTCCCGCCCGGACTGGTCACGTACGACGGCTTTGACTGTCACGCGTGAATAGTCCTGGAGCTTTCCCGGCAGTGAGACGCCGAAGGCTGGGACCGCAGCAGAGGGCGCGCCGGTGCCGGTGGGCACCACCCAGGCGCCTTCCTGGCATGGCCCCCGTCCGTCGCACAGCTCGTAGGTCCGCCCCGCCGCCAGGATCGCCTGGTCCGCGATGAGTCGCACCCTGTTTCCAGGGCACGGCCCGCACAGCACGGGGCTGCCGCGGCCGGCGAGCAGCACGGCGCCCACCGCGGTCATCGTGAGCAGCGACAAAGCGTACGGGGGCGGCGCGGCGACCACGGTCTCCTCCTTGCGGCGAACGAAGCTCACCGGCGGGCAACTCCCCCGAATCCTCCCTCTCTTGGCGTCAAAGCACATCACATCCGGAGCCGCCGCGCTGTGCGCAGGAGCACCAGGCCAGCGGGTAGATGTGCGCAGAACGATCGAAGGCCAGGGGCGATGGTGGGGAAGGCCGGATTCCGTGCTCGCCGAAGGCCGGGGGGCACCCGCGATCCGCAGCAGCCAGACGCATCTGGGCGGCCGTACTCCTCCTCCTCGCGCTGATCGCCACCGTCATGGCGGCCCCGGCCGGCGCGGCACCCTCACATCCCCCAGCCCGAAGGACGAACACATGATGTACCGGCTTCGCGCCGACGCGCCGCCGCGGCATCCAGCCGCCGTGGCGCAGCCGCGCACGCTGGTGACGGACCCGGCAGGCCTCTTCACCGAACTCGCCCGGCTGAACCTCCCGTACGGCGACTACGTGGTGTGCGGTTCCGCCGTCCTGTACGTACGCAATCTGCGGACCTGCATGGGCGACCTGGACGTGCTGGCCCGCGGCGCCGCGTGGGGCATCGCGCTCGCCCTCGGGGTCACGCCCAGGGCGGCCCCGTCCGGCCACGGGCAGGTGATCAACCACCCGGCGTTCGCCATCGAGTTCGTCGACCGCTGGACGCCCGGATGGTCGACGCACCGCCTCATCGAGACCGCCGATCTGATCGACGGGATCCCGTTCATGCGGCTGGGCGACGTCCTCGCGTGGAAGGCATCCGCTCGCCGGCCCAAGGACCTGCCGGACATCTCCGCCATCGACAACCTGCGGCGGCTGTGGAGCGAACCTCTGACCGGGCCGGTATCCGGCCGGCCGCTCCAGGGCCGGCCGAGCTTGGCGGTCCCGGCATGACGGCGCACCGTCACCGCTGACCGAACCCCGTCCCCCTCTTGATCTCACCCGGCGCGTTCGTCACCCGCCATCAGTAGTGGATTGACGGAATTGCGCCTTGCGATGGCCGCAGCGACACTACACTTCTCTTTGTATGCGATCGATAACTATGAGCAATCTTCGGTCGTGTGGCAGCGCGTGTTGCGTGCGCAGCTGCCCGTGCCGCCCAGACCTTGCGACACGCACCTCGAGCAAACAGCCGAGCCCGCTGGTGGGGAGACCAAGGGGCCGGTGACGGAGGCGGATCCGCAGGCCATCGACGTGCGGGCGGGACGCCGGAGGGGGCGTCTCGTCCGGTCCCCTCACGGAGAGGGCGGAGCGGCGCGGTGGGTGGCGTGACGATTGAGGACGGCCGGCGACCGGGCACGCTGGTGGTGTCCGGGGAACTGGACATCGTCGGCAAGCCGGCGCTGTGCACGGCGGTGCGCCGGGCGCTGCGGGAGCGGCGGGCCGATGTGGTGCTGGATGTGGCCGGGGTGTCGTTCATCGACGCGCAAGGGCTGTCGGCCCTGGTGGTGAGCCGGCTCATGGCCGTACGGGCGGGAGGGCGGTTGCGGCTGGTGGCGGTGCCGGTGCTCATGGCCCGGCTGCTGCGGCTGACCGGGCTGGATCGCGTCCTGCTGTGACCTTCGCGGTTCGCCGCCGGGCCGGAGCCGGTCGCCCACCCGCGAAAGTCCTCACAGTCCTGGCGCGGCGAGCACGGCACTGATCGCCGCGCTCAGCAGCAAGGTCGCGCCCATGATCGGCCCGGCCGATCGGCTGGTCGGCGTGGTGGCGCCGCGCAGGCTTCGTGCCGCCGCACCGAGCGCGACCAGTTGCACGACACCGACGACCGCCACACCGAGGTCCTCCAGCAACAGCGCCAGGGGCAGGAAATGCGCCGCCACGACCAGCGCGACCCACCACGCCATCCACCGGGACGCCCCGCGCCTGGCCAGCACGAGGCACCCGGCTCCCGCGGCGACGACCTCTGCCGCGACCAGGACGCCGAACCAGGCGTACTTCCCCTCCAGCGCGCTCGGCTGGTCCCAGTTCGCGGCGGTCAGCACCCCGAAAGCCACCGCGAACCCGACGCCCAGCACCGACCCCGCGCCCAGCCAGATCCTCCAGCGGCGATCCGGGTCCTCCTGAGCCCAGCCGAACCACACGAAGGCCATCAGTCCGAACCACGCCGTCGTGAAGCACTGGTCGCGTAAGAACCCTGTCAGCATCAGCACTCATTTCCCGTGGGCGACCGTCGGAGGGCGGAGCGGAGCGTTCACGTCTGGCGAAACGCATGCCACACCCTAGCGATCTCTCCCATGAGCGCGTGACGGCGCCGCCTACCGCGTGTCTCCGCCGCTCTTCCTGGCGGATCTCGCGATGTGCCGCTCGGCCCAATAGACGACGTGATCGGCTACTCGCTCCCATTGGGGGGCGCCGAGGGAGAAGTGCGGCATGCGGGCGAACTCCTGGTAGTCGGTGACCGCACGGGACTTGCGATAGCGCTGGTAGGTCTCCCGTACGAGCGTGACGGGGACGGTGTGGTCGGCGCCGCCGGCGATCAGGAGCAGCGGGGCGCGGGTGTCGTTGTGCACGTTCACCCTGGTGGCGGGGTGCCGTCGCAGGTTGGCGGTGGCGGCCTGGAACAGCGGCCGGCCGGGGGCGGGCACGTGGTAACGCTGGTAGATCGCCTCCGACTCCTGCGCGGTCAGCGTGTTGGTGAACGCGTAATGGAACCGTTTGGCGCTCAGCGCCACGGTCCTGGAGCGGTTGCCGGGGTTGGACAGGACCGGGAAGGCCGAACGCAGGCTGCTGATCGGCAGCCGCCACACGCCCTGGATCGGGGCGGGGTGGATCGCGACGCCGGCGACGCCGAGGCCGCGGTCCAGCAGGATCTGCGTGATCAGGCCGCCGAAGGAGTGGCCGACGATGATGGGCGGCCGGGTCTGCTCGCGGACGATCTTCTCGTAGAAGTCGGCCACTTCGGTGACGCCCAGGCCGTTCATGACCTCCGGGTTCTTGCGCAGGGCTTCGACCTCGATCTCCATGCCGGGCCAGGCCGGGGCGGACACCTGGTGGCCGAGCCCGGTGTAGCGCTCGATCCAGTGTTCCCAGGCGCGCGGGGTCAGCCACAACCCATGGATGAGGACGATGGGGGGCTTGGTCTCTGTGTTGTCGGTCATGGGGCTCTCCTGCAAGGTCATTGGTCAGGCTGCCGGCAGCCGTGGAGGTCGCCGGGTGCCGGCCACCTTCAGGGGATGGGGGTTGGCTGCCACGAGTGCCTCCGAGATCCGTGTCGTCGCCTCCAGCGGACAGCAGTACGCGGCCCGAGGAAACGGGCAATACACGCGAGGCTCATCTCCTCAGCTGATAACCGGAGGAGACCGACATCACCCCGTCACGGGGTACGATAAGGAAACCGAGGACTCTTCGAGCGTTGGCACTCAGGTCGGCGTCGCCCGCGGCGAACCACCACCGGCCCTTCGACGGGCCCGGACAGGTCAGGCGAGCATGACGTCGACGCTTCTTCCTCAACCGGCACCGCTCGGCTCCCCCTCGTCGTCTGTCCCGCAGGTTGATTCCGCGGCACGGCTCACCCTCCACCCGCTGCCGAACCACCGGTCCGTGGTGGACGGAGCCTGGTGGCCCCACTCCTCCGACGCGGCGGCCGAACTGCCCGGCCTCATCGCCGCCGCCGACCGGCTGCTCGATCGGGTCACGCTCCGCATCGGCGTCCATGGGGATGCGTGGCAGAACATCCCGCCCCGCGTTCCGGCCCGCGGGCGGCAGGTCCGCATCGGCTGGTTCCGCTACACCGACCCGCGCGTGATCACTCTCAGCTTCGCCTCGGGCGATCCGGTCGTCTTGCTGGTCATCCCGCCGGGCACGCCAGCCGGGGCCGCCGAGGCGACGCTCCGGCTCTCCGCCCAGGACATCGCCGGCCTGGCGCTCGACGGCATCCTCGACAGGGTGAACGAGGGCCGGACGGCCACCTCGACCGGCGAACGGTCAGCACCCGTGTGACCCCACATACCGCCTGCCGGCCGGATTGAGCGGCTCAGGGCACCGCCGGTAATGGCGGCGGGCCGATCTCCGGCCGGCAGGCTTCCCATCCGTTCCAGTTTCTCCAACGAGGAGACGCCCATGACCGTCATCGACACCGCCTCGCTCGGTCAGGGCAGGTTGGAGAGATGAAATCAGCGCCAAGGGGTAGGGGGCATTCCCCCTGTCAGCTCCTCACTACGGCGCGGTGAGCCATTTTCTGTGACACGACCCCGGCGCGCGATCACGGCCGGATCCCGCCGACGTACCGGGTGCGGCCATGAACGCCGCGCGCCGCTGGGCCGGCCGGATGGCGGCAGGCTGGGAGCGTGCGAGGAGCCGGCACGGCTGGCTCGATCACACGGTCCGCGCGCTGATCCGCTACGACAAGGCCGACGCCGGCCGGCTGTCGGCCGCGCTCACCTACTACGCCTTCTTCGCCACTTTCGCCCTGGCCCTGCTGGGATTCGCCATCCTCAGCCGCATCCTGGACTATCCGCCGGCGCTGACCGAGATGCAGCGCTACCTGAGCGACACCTTCCCGCGCCTGGACGTGCAGGCGTTACGCAACGCCGGAGGCACGGCCGGGCTGGTGGCCTGCGTGGTGCTGCCGCTGACGGGCCTGTTCTGGATGGACACGCTGCGCTCGGCGACCAGGGCGATCTGGCGGCTCGAGGAGTATCCGGGCAACTTCTTCCTGCGCCAGGTCATCGACCTGGGCATCGTGGCCGGGCTCGGGGTGCTGCTCTCCCTGTCGCTCACCGTCGCCTTCGCCGCCGAGTGGGTGCTGACCTGGCTCGCCGTGAGCACCGTGGGTGTGGACGCCACCCCGGCCCGGGGGGTGCTGTCGGTGACGGCGTTCGTACTGGGACTGGCCGTCAACACCTTGCTGGCCATGGCGCTGCTGACCGCGCCACCACGGCTGCACCTGCCGCTACGGCGGTTGATCGCGCCGGCGCTCGTCATCACGATCGGCCTGGAGATCCTCAAGACGCTCGGCCAGGCCCTGCTCAACCTCACCGCCGCCAACCCCGCCTACCAGGTCGTCGCCGGGGCGGTGGCGATGCTGCTCTTCCTCAAGGTGCTCAACCAGCTCATCCTGTTCGCCACCGCGCTGGCGGCCACCAGCGCCACCGGGGACGTCACCGACCTGGCCACGCGGCCAGACCGATCGGGACCCGCGTAGGCGGGCCGCGCCGTCCATACCGAGGTCAGACGGTGGGGCCCAGCCCGGCGATGCGCTGCTCGCGCACGTCCTGCAACGCCCGCAGGTAGCCGATCTCCAAGGCGCGGCAGATCAGGTTGTTCATCTCGGCGGAGCCGTCGAGTCGCCCCCAGCTGGAGAACTCGTTGGACACCGCCTCGTCGGCCACCCGCTCGTCGCCGGCGTCACCGGGACGTGGCCCGTCGTAACGGATCCGGCCGATGAACTCGCTCCATTCCTCCAGCTCGGCGCGCGCGTCATCGTCGTCGTTGCTCATACTGGCCATCGTGACCCATGATCACTCTCTTCGCGAGCCATCCGGCGTACTCGGCGATGCTGCGCTCTTTGATGAGCCACTGCCAGGACCGCCGCCAAGGCGGTGTCCGCCCCTTCATTGGAGACAGCTTCTTGGGAGGGAGGCCCCGGCATCGTGCAGGGTGATGCCGGGGCGCGACGTCGTAGGTCGGCGCCAGTCGGGTCGCTGGGGACCACCGCGTGAGGTCGGGGGGAGTGCCCACGTAGCGGGCACTCCCCCGTGATCTCCTACGCGGTGTCCAGACCGGAGTGAGCGGCGGGCTCCCGGCTCGGGACGGCTGTGCCGCCGGGGTCGGCTCCTGGGTCGGCTCCTGGGTCGGCTCCGCCGAGATCGAGACGGAAGGGCGGGTACCGGTCGGTCATCAGGGCCGCGTAGCCGGCGACCCGCAGCCCCCAGCGGTTCAGACCGAGGATGAGATCGAACAGTGGCCGGGGGTACCGGCCGGTGACGGCGAGTGCGACCCCGGCGATCAGGACGAGCAGTGCGACCAGACCGCCGCCGCCCCAGCTCCATATCTCGCCGCCGGCCTGCCGGCTCAACCACGCGCTGCCGCTGAACAGGATCCCGACGACCAGGAGGTGCGGGACGGCCAGGAGCCACTTCACCAGAACGAGACCGCGGTGCAGCCGCGCCGGGTACTCGACGCGCAGTCCGGCCGGGTATCCGGGGATCTCCCGCAGCGCGAACGGCGGGTAGCGGTCGGTGCCGAGCACGTTGTAGGCGTAATAGCCCGCTCGCCAGCTCCAGCGGAGAACACCGACGTTGAAGTCGAAGATCGGCCGCGGAAACCGGCCGGTGATCACGATCGCGACCAGCGCGATCAGGGTGAGCAGGCAGAAGGCGATCCACAGCGGGATCAGAATCAGCACGTGCGGAACGATCAGCAGCCATTTCACCAGCCATAACCAGCGGGACAGAGAAACGTCCTGCTGGGCGTGCACCCGGATCGGGTACGGCCGGACCGCGGGTGTGGGGGCTCGCGTGGCGAACGGGGTTGTCGAGCTCATGGTCGGTTCCTCTCTTGTCAGAGAGCCGGAGGAAGGCGGGGGTCGCACATGAGCGCCCGGCTACGGGCGTCCCTGGTCGCGCCGAGGGACCGGGTAGTGTCCGTCTTCGTCGGAAGTCGGTGAACGCCGGGAACGGCGCCGCGGCGCAGGCTCAGGTTACGGCGGGTCGCGCGGGCTCGAGATCGGTGAGGCGGCCACCCTCGTTCTCCCAGGAGGCCGAGCCGTCGCGGCCGGGTGTGCCCTCGTCCGCGGCACCGGGCTGGAGGATGTCAGCGGGACGGACACCGACCGTGCCTGCGGCGGCGAGCGTGAGCGCGGCCATGGCCTGGACGTTCGCGGTGCCGGGGGGAATGACCAGCAAGGTGATGGGCGCGGTCCCCGCGACGCTCAGGGTGATCAGGTGTGGGTCGGCGCTGAGGAACCAGCCCACCCTGACCTGGCGGCCGCGGGCCGGGATGCGGGCCGGGATGTTGTCCCATGCGTCCCGATACAGGCCCACACGCAGAACGGCCCTGCCAAGCCGCTCGTCGACGGCCGAGATGAGGGCGGGCAGCTCGCCGGCGGTGTCGCGGCTGCGGGGCCACCACGCCCCGTCGACGGTGCCTCTCCGGTCAAGGAGGGCGTTCAGGCTGAGCCTGAGCGCGGAATGAGCCGGGGGGACGGCAGCGGTAATGGGGTTCGACGGTGTGCGGAATGTTGTTGTTGTCATCATCGCTGCCTGGCCTGTCAAGCCCGAATCATGGGCCGGAAGTGGTCTATCGCCGCGGGCGACGCCAACTGAATGCCAACGCACGAAATGTCCTCGGTATTTTCATTGTACCTCTTTTCGCGAGAAAAAGGAACGAAATCAAGTCGTTATCGGTGAAATCAGCACGGTTATCGATCGTGGTGATAACAAGGTCGGCGATTACTTGTTTCCTGCTCCCGGTCCGGAGAGCATCCTTGGGACAGCTCGGAGCCCTGCATATTGCCGTTTCGAGCGATGAGCAAATAGCCGGTCCAAATATGGAGGAGCCATGAATCGTGTCATTGTCGTGGGAGCCGACGGGTCGGAAGCCGCGACCGCGGCCGTCGAATGGGCGGCCGACGCCGCCGCACGCGCGGCCACCCGGCTCCGCATCGTGCACGTCGTGGACCGCTCGCCGTACGAGATCGCCAAGTTCTCCACCCCGGACCAAGGTGATGCCATCGCGCTCAGCGCGCAGAGCGTTCTGAGCGAGGCAGAGGAGGTCGCGCGCAAGCGACAGCCCGGCCTCGACGTCGCCGGCGAGCTCCATGAGGGTGCCGCCGCCGCGGTGCTGCGTGGTCAAGCCGGCAACTCCGCCGAGATCGTGATCGGCGCCAGAGGCCTTGGTGGCTTCCCCGGAGCCGTGCTGGGCTCGGTGAGCACCCACGTGGCCGGGCACGCGCACGGTCCCGTGGTCGTCGTCCGCGCGGCTCCCGACGTCGCCCATGGGGAGGTCGTCATCGGGCTGGACGACTATCACGCCGGTGAACCGGCCCTCGCGTACGCTTTCGAGCAGGCGATGCTCCGCGCGAGCAGGCTGCGCGCCGTGTACGCGTGGCAACCGCCGCCCCACGCCCACATCCCCGAAAGCGCCCATGACCTGGACGAGATCCACGCCGCCCAGTGTCGGACCGCTGCCGGCATCCTCCTGGGATGGCGGCAGCGATATCCGCAGGTCCAGGTGATCGAGGACGTCCGGCGCGCCCACCCGGTCGACGCCCTCGCCCGCGCCTCCGAGAAGGCGGATCTGGTCGTCGTGGGCTCCCAGGGCCGAGGAGCGATCGGCACCGTGATGCTCGGATCCGTCACCCTCGGCGTCCTGCACCACGCGCGCAGCTCCGTCGTGGTGGTACGGCCATGACGGCGCCCTGGCCGGAGACCTGAGCCCCGGCCGGCGGCCGGCAGAGCAGGTCAGCCGGCAGGATCGCTGCTGACCAGCGGCTCGGGCGGCGCCGGCGATACGTCGGACCGGGCTACCGGGCCGAACACGAGCTTGTCAGATGGCGGCGGCAGCCTGCTCTTGCCTTCGTTGCCGGGCCTCGGCACGGGCACGAGCGGGAGCGGCGGCAGGTCAGCGGTTTCGTGGTGGTGTTCGTGTTCGTCGTCGTTGTGCAGGTTCATGTCGTGTCACCTTTTCGCGAGACGGTCCGGGGGTCTCCCTGGAGCGTCGGCTGGTCGTAGCGGGTGCCCTCGGCGAGCTGAGGGTGGTGTTCGCCGGTGTCGTCGAGAAGGTCCTGGAACAGGACGTGGTAGTGCACCATGGCCTGTCGCAGGTCCTCGGTGGAGACACTGCCTTGGGCGGCGCGGGCGCTGATCTCGTGGGCCTGCCGGTAGCGGTGCAGCGTCCGGCCGTGCACCACCGGCCATTCCGGTTCCCGGTTGACGAGGTCCTCGGTGGGATATCCCCGTTCGGTCATGGTGGCCGTGACCAGCCGGTGAGCCGCGCTCATTGCCGGGCCCGGCGCGATGGCGAACTGCTTCTGGATCGTTGTCCAGCGTTCGATGCAGGCCTGCCGTGACTCGGAGGTGAGCGGCTTGATGTCGAGGGTGGCGATTCGCCCTG
The DNA here is from genome assembly GCF_052246675.1 of Nonomuraea sp. KM90. Lineage (NCBI taxonomy): Bacteria > Bacillati > Actinomycetota > Actinomycetes > Streptosporangiales > Streptosporangiaceae > Nonomuraea > Nonomuraea sp. KM90. The sequence continues at coordinate 40,292 of NZ_JBQQCB010000078.1, forward strand.
GCCGGGCTCGTGGATCCTGCTCGGCCCCGCTGCGGTCGTCTGCTTCGTTCGGCACGGCCTGGTTTCGGCGGGTGACGTGCCGGAGAATGCGTTCCCAGCGCTGCTGCACCATGACGAAACCGATGGCCGCGACCAGGATCGCCACCACAGCGACCGCGACGATTGTGGTCATCGAGGGCATGTCTGTCTCCACGAGTTGCATGAGGATCCGGTCAACCGTCTCTCCCGGCTGGTCAGGGCGGGCGACTACCGGGAGGTCCGTGGCCGCGAGCTCGCCTGGCGGCGTGGCCTACCGGCTCTTTCCGATTCGGGCGTGGCCGGTGGTCGATGGCATCCTGCCGGCTGCGGGCGGTCGACTGGCTCCAGCGTGACCCGGTGCGGAGCAAGGCCAGCAACAATCCGAGAGCACCGCCGAGCATCAGGACGATCCCCGCGCCACGCAGTGCGAATCCGCCCACCGACCCGTCGTCCGGCGCGAAGGTGAGGATGGCGCCGAAGGCGATGACCGCGATGGCTCCGGCGATGACCATCACGCGAGCTTTCCGCCACAGCCGGGGCGCGAGCTTCGCAGGGCGCTCGGCGGGCTCATCGGCGGCCTGCCCGGCGATTCGAGCGTCTGCCGGTGATCAGGTGGTGGCCGGGCGGCACGACTGCCGGCATTCCGGCCACGGCACCGGCGACCGGTCCGAGGATGTTCCAGGCGATGATGTCCATGGCCGTACTCCTCTGGCGGTGCATCGATGGCTGCACGGGATCGGTCTTCCGGACCGGTCGAAGCAGGGGGCCGCGGTCCGGCAGGCTCACGCCGAGTGCTCGTTCCAGCCGCTGGATCTGCCGGCAGAGCGGCTGCCAGGCTCGCTACCGTGGCGGAGTGGGAACGTCCTTGCTCGCGACCTGGCGACGCTGGTTACCGGTCGCGCGGCCGAAGCGCCGCCTGACCCAGCCCTTGAGGGCCTGTACCTTGTTGTCGATCTCCCATCGCAAGCTCATCGCGCTTTCCTTTCACCGCGCAGCTCGGTCATCCGGCCCGGGCGTGGATCTCGTTGATCCGTACACGTCCATGAGCCATGAGCCTGCGGATTCGCCGCGGATACGCGGCGTAGAGCCCCAGTGTGCTTCCCGGCCGACGATGCGGAAACGAGCAATCACGGTCGCGGTTATCACTGGAATCGATGAGCATTCTCGTACGCGGGACGCGGCACAGGACTGGGGCGGTGGCCTCGCCCGGCCGATCACCACGACAACGCGACACCGGTGGGCGGCCATGAAGGCGGCGAAGCCGCAGGCTGCATCGATCAGTCTCCTGCCGGGGCGCGGGCGGGTGGTGGCGGGCCGGCGCGGCGGCGCTGGGTGCGCTCGTGGTCGGGCCAGTGCACGTCGCTCACCCAGCCGGCCCGCTCGAACAGGCGGATCATGGCGGCGGACGGGTCGACCTGGCCGCGATCCACACCGTGCCGGGCGCAGCTGGGCTCGCTGTGGTGGCCGTTGTGCCAGCTCTCGCCGAAGGACAGCAGGGCCAGCGGCCACACGTTGGTCGAGCGGTCGTGGCGCCGGGTCTTGAAGGGCCTGTCGCCGATGACGTGGCAGAGCGAGTTGACGCTCCAGGTGACGTGCTGGAGCAGCGCGATGCGGATCAGCCCGGCCCACAGGAAGGCGGTCAGGCCGCCGTACAGGGTGCCGGAGAACGCCCATCCGGCCAGGAACGGCAGCGCCAGCGACAGCGCGCACAACGCGGGGAAGGCCCGGGCGACGCGTCGCATGGCCGGCTCCGCCAGCAGATCCGGGGCGTACCGGTCGGCCGGGGTCCGGTCGTCGGTGAACAACCAGCCCAGATGGGCGTGGGCAAGCCCCCGAAGCTGCCCGCGCAGGCCGGTGCCGTACCGGTAGGGGGAGTGCGGATCGCCCGGCCGGTCGGTGAACGCGTGATGGCGGCGGTGCACGGCCACCCAGTCGATCACGTTCCCCTGGAAGCCCATCGACCCGGCGACCGCCAGCGTCACGCGCAACCACGGCCGCGCGGTGAAGGAGGCATGGGTGAGCAGCCGATGGAACCCGACCGTCACCCCCAGACCGGTCACCACGTACAGGATCGCCGCCAGCAAGAGGTCGGTGAACGTGACTCCCTGCCCCCATGCCAGGAAGATCGCGACGCCGAGCGCGATGAACGGCAGGACCACGATCGCGGCCGTCAGCCCCACCTGGGCCCTGCCGGCAGGAACGTGCTCTTCCGCCCCGGGGAAGGGCGACGTGCCGTCGTAGTACTGGCGGCGTTCCGCCGCCTGCTCGGAAATGGTCACATGGCTTCTTTCGTCTCGTCTACACGGTCCGGCGGTGCACGTAGCACCAGCGCCAGGTCGACCTCGGTCCCAGGGTGGCGACCACCGGGTGGTCGGTCTCCTGGTAGTGGGCGCGGGCGTGGCCGCCGCGCGAATCGTCGGAACAGGCCACCCACCCGCAGGTCAGGCACACCAGTAGCCGCATCCAGGTCTGTCCGAGGGCCAGGCATTGCTTGCATTCGGGCAGTCCGTACACCACAGCCGAGAACTGGTCGACGTGATCGCAGCGTGGGGCCTGACCGTTCAGGCCCGAGCGGTCGGTGGCGTCTGTTCCTTGTATGTCCAGGGTCATGACGACCCCCTCACGGTGACAGCGACGCAAGCTGCGCCGTCTGGTCACCGACCAGTCAAGGTGACCCGCGAGCGGACGGAAACACGCAATCCCAGCTAAGCTCATCAGCTACCGCGATAGCGAGCCTGCAGCACGTTCCCGATATGCCGTGGAATTCGACGCCGAACGCGCCACGGAAGCCGAGTCGGTCTTTGACCGTCCGCATGGCATGCCGTTCGAGGCGCGTAGAGCCGGGCATTCGGGAACGCCGCGTCCGCGCCGCTTTCGCACCGGGTCCGGGCCATCTTCTGAGACGGCCGCAGCCCGTCATCCCTCCCTTCTGGCGAGCGCCTGCTCGGCCTCGGTGCTGAGCAAGCGGGCGGCGGCGGCCACCTCGGCGAGCTGACCGGGCGTCATCGCATCCAGGCAGGCGGCGAGCCGCTGCCGGTCATCGCGGCACGCCATGCTCACCGCGCGCCGAAAGGCGAGCGTGCGCGCGGCGACGCCAATCTCCTTCAAGACCTCGGCCAGTGCCTGAACCATGTCGGCGTTCGGGTCCGGCGGCCGCGAAGGTCGGGCATTCAACGTCGTTCACCTTGCCGTCCTCGATCCCACGACACACGCCATGAGGGGCAGCCGTCGAACCGGCCCGGTCGCCATGCCGGCGTCCACGGGGTGTTCACACCTGGTGATAAGCAGGACACAGATTGCCGCCTTCCGTCTGGTCGACCCTCTTGGACGATCACATCACGGCACCCGACTGCTCTGCTCACGACGGCCACAGCGATCGTGTTCATGGCCGCCTCCCCCTGGCCGCGTCGTCCCCTACCACCCGACCGCAGGAGACAGCATGACCACCGCGACGATCTCACACCAGAACGAATTCCGACCGGCTCCCGCACATCACGCCGCTCGTCGAGCTCGCGGGCCCGCGGATCGAGGGCGATCCGCGGGTCCGCCACATCCCGGCGACCGCGGTGGCCGACCACACCCGAAAGGCGTTTTCGCGAAAGTCCAAACTCTTGTCGGCTACGGGACTCCAGTCGGCGATGGAGGGAAGTTGACCTCCGAAGCAGACGAATTTGGTCCCTTTCGGGAGGCAGAGTGAGAGATCGTGATGGCGGGCGGTCCATCCTGGTGGGCTACGACGAATCACCGGGAAGCGAGCAGGCGTTGCGATGGGCGGCCGAGGAGGCGCAGCTAAGGGACTGTCCGGTACTGGTCTGCCACGCGTGGCAGTGGCCATACCCCTTGCGCCCCATCAGCGAGGAGATACTGGCGCAGGTCGAGCACGTCGCCACCACCGTGGTGCAGAACGGGGCCGACCACGTACGCGAATATCGGACCGGCATCAAGGTCCGGCCGCTCCTGACCAAGGGCCCGGTCTCGGCGGTGTTGCTGGAGGCCGCGCACGAGGCCGAACTCGTGGTGCTGGGCTCCCGGGGGGTGGGCGGATTCGAGGACCTGAGGGTGGGGTCGGCGGCCGTGCAGGTGCCCGCGCACAGTGCCCGGCCGGTGGTGGTCGTCCGCCCCGCGGCCGAGCCGGCGGACCAGTACGGCGCCCGGATCGTTGTCGGCGTCGACGGCTCCCCCGCGAGTCAGGAGGCCTTCGGCTTCGCCCTGCGCGAGGCAACCTTGCGTGGCGGCACGGTGACGGCCGTCTGCGCTTGGTGGGATCCCGGCGCCCTGCCCGGGCCTGACCGGCTCCCCTTCGTGGACGCCGCGGCGGTGCGGGCCGGAGCGGAGACCCGCTTCCAGCAGGTGGTGTCGGCGCTGACCGCTCAGTACCCGGACGTGCCGGTGACCACCGAATTCGTGGCCGAGCGGCCCCCGCGCGCGATCGTCGAAGCCGCCAGGGGCGCGACGTTGCTCGTACTGGGGCGCAGCGGGCTCGGCTCCGGAAAACGCACCCTGCTGGGGGCCGTCACGCAGGCTGCCCTGTCCGAGGTTCACTGCCCGGTGGCCGTGACCCCGCCACCGGACTGACGACCACGGTCACGGGTCAAACCGGTACGTCGCCGCATACCAGCCGCGGGCCGACCGGCGACGGCGCGACGACCCGGATCGGCCGCATCGCCTGCGGCCTGTCCCGCATCGCCGCGGGCGGGATCGGATCGGGGCCCGGAATGCCGCCGACGGCGCCCTGGGCGAGCGGCGGATCGAGGATGGGTGAGGGGCGGACAGAAACGACGGACTTGCGCCTACCGTGCATCAGCAACCTTCATGCACTCCACGCGATCGGTACGCGATCGCAGATGAAGGACCACCGGGGGACGGGGCAGCCCATTGGCCTCCGCCACCTTTGCCCTCAAATTTCCCCATCATGCCAAGCCGGTCCGCCACCACCGATCTCGTCCCCGGGAGCGGCCGGACCTCTGGTGATCAGTTGTGGTGATGGCGCCTTGCGAAATCGGCTGTTTCCGTCCGGCCCCCCGTGGCGTTGGCTCGGGACGGACGAGCGTCGGAAGGAGTGAGGGTGCCCATGTCGCGGCAGATGAGGGTGGCGCTGCTGGGACCGGTCGCCTGGCGTACGCCTCCGCACCACTACGGCCCATGGGAGCAGGTCACGAGCCTGCTCGCCGAGGGGCTCACCGCCGCCGGGATCGATGTGACGCTGTTCGCCACGCTGGACTCCGTCACTTCCGCATCGCTGGACGGAGTGTGCCCGCGCGGGTACGCCGACGATCCATCGCTCGACGGGCGGGTGTGGGAGGCGATGCATGTCGCGCACGCGTTGAGCCGTTCGGGCGAGTTCGACCTCGTGCACAACCATCTCGACTGGCTGCCCCTGGCCTTCGCCGAGCATTGCCGGGCCCCGTTGCTCACCACCGTTCACGGATTCTCCGGAAGGGGAATCCTGCCGGCCTACGCCCGTGCCGGGTCCGCCTACGTGTCCATCTCGGACGCGGACCGGGCCCCGGAGCTGGACTACGTCGCCACGGTGCACCACGGCATCGATCTCGACGCCTTCCCCTTCGACCCGGTGGGCGGCCGGCGGCTGATCGCGTTCGGCCGCATTCATCCCGACAAGGGCACACACACGGCCATCGAGATCGCCCGGCGGGCCGGCATGCCGCTGACCATCTGCGGGATCGTCCAGGACGAGCGGTACTTCGAGAAGGAGGTCGCTCCGAAGATCGACGGAGAGCAGGTCAGGTACCTCGGATCGGTGGGACCTGGACGGCGGGGCGAGATCCTCGGCGGCGGGGCCGCCCTGCTGCATCCCATCGCGTTCGACGAGCCCTTCGGCCTGTCGGTGGTCGAGTCGATGGCCTGCGGCACACCCGTCATCGCCTACCGGCGCGGATCCATGGCCGAAGTCGTGGACCACGGAGTGACGGGTTTCCTGGTGGACGGCCTCGACGAGGCGGTCACCGCGCTGGCGCGCATCTCGACGATCGATCGCGCGGGCTGCCGCGCGCGGGCCGAACGCAGGTTCAGTGCAGATCAGATGGTGGCCAGTTACTTGCGCATCTATCGCGAAAAATTAGGACGAAGTTAGCGGCTGATACTGTCAGGTGGACGTAGACCACGCCATCGGCCGAGGGTCGCGACAGCCGGGCCCCCGCATGAGGACGGGCCCCCGGTGAAGGCTCCGGGTTCCACCGCACATCCTGACGGGGTAGCCGTCTTCACCGAAAGAGCCGCATCGGCATCCCTTCTGGTGCGGCCGACCGAAAGGCATGGCAGTTGGCCTTCACATACGGCTTTCTCAGCACCCATCCGCCCACCCAGTGCGGTCTCGCGACCTTCAACTCCGCGCTGGCCGCCCATCTCACCGGGGGCGGCTTGTTCGGCGGCATCGTCCGTGTCACCGCGGAAGGCGACGACGAACGCCCGCAGCCCGGGGTCGTGCACACCTGGACCCCCGGCGGACTCGGCGGCTGGAGAGCCGCGGCCACCGCTCTGGAGAGCTTCGATGTGGCCATCGTGCAGCACGAGTACGGCATCTACCCCGGTCGCGACGGCCAGGACGTCCTGCCGCTGCTCCGGTGCCTCACCGTGCCGAGCATCGTGGTCCTGCACACCGTCCTGGCCAGGCCCACTCCCCGGCAGAAGGCCCTGCTCGAGGAGATCGCCGCCGCCGCCGACGCGATCGTGACCATGACCGGCACCGCTCGTGACCGGCTGACGGCCGGCTACCGGGTGGACACCGGCAAGGTGTTCGTCATTCCGCACGGGGCCGCCGACCACATGCGGGTCCCGGCCCAGCGCCGCTCCCGTCCGCACCTGCTCACCTGGGGACTGCTCGGCCCCGGCAAGGGCATCGAGTGGGCGTTGCGCGCGCTGGCCCTCCTGGGAGGCCTCGACCCGCCACCGATCTACACGATCGCCGGAAAGACCCACCCCAAGGTGCTGGAGCACCAGGGCGAGGCCTATCGTGACGGGCTGTACGAGCTCGCCGCCCGGCTCGGGGTGTCCACGGCCGTCCGGCACGACCCTGTCTACCGGGACCAGGACTCGCTGAGCCGGCTGGTCCGCTCGGCAGACGTCGTCGTCCTGCCCTATGACTCCGCGGAGCAGGTCACCTCCGGTGTCCTCATCGAGGCCGTGGCCGCGGGCGTGCCGGTCGTCGCCACCTCGTTCCCGCACGCCGTGGAGCTGCTCTCCAGCGGTCCTGGACTGCTCGTTCCGCACGGGGACCCCACGGAGCTCGCCTCCGCCGTACGCCGGGTCCTCACCGAACCCGGGCTGGCCGGCAAACTCACCGGGCGTACCCGCGGCCTGATCCCGACCCTGTTGTGGCCCGCGGTCGCGGCCCGGTACGACGGCCTCGTCCGCGCGCTCGTCGCCGGGCGGCCCGCCCCGGCGGTCGCGATGCAGCCATGAGCGCCCTCACCCCCGGCTACCAGCACCTGCTCCGGCTGAGCGACGACACCGGGCTGTTCGAGCACGCCCGGGGCGCTCTCGTCCGCCGCGATCACGGTTACTGCACCGACGACGTCGCCCGCGGGCTCGTCGTCGTCAGCCGCGAGCCGCACCCCGCCCACCGGCTGACCCGGCTTGCGGAGTCCTACCTCGCCTTCCTCACCCACGCTCAGGACCGTACCGGCGCGTTCCGCAACCGGCTCTCCTTCGACCGGCGCTGGAGCGACCGGCCGGGCGTCGGCGACTGGTGGGGACGGGCGATGTGGGGCTTGGGCACCGCGGCGGCCCGCAGCCCGGCTCCGTGGATCCGGGAGGAGGCGCTGCTCGCCTTCGCCCTCGGCGCCGAACAGCGCTCCCCGCATCCGCGCGCCATGGTCTTCGCCGGGCTCGGCGCGGCCGAGGTCCTGCGTGCCAGTCCTGACAGCACCGTGGCCGCCGGCCTGCTGACGGACGCCGCGGCGGCGATCGGCGCTCCCTCGGAGAACCCCTCCTGGCCGTGGCCGCAACCGCACCTGACCTACGCCAACGCCGCTCTCGCCGAGGTGGCCATCGCCGCCGGAGAGCTGAGCGACGACCGGCAGCTGCTCGCCTCCGGCCTGCACATGCTCGCCTGGCTGTGGGAGATCCAGACGACGGACGGCCGGCTCGCGGTGGTTCCCGCCACCGGCTGGCGCCCGGACGCGCCGCGATCCCGCTTCGACCAGCAGCCGATCGAGGTGGCCGCACTCGCCGACGCCTGCGCCACCGCCGCCCGCGCGACGGGTGACCAGGCTTGGCGGGAGAAGGTACGGCAGGCGGTGGCGTGGTTCCAGGGCGCCAACGACGCCGGTGCCCTGATGTGGGACCCGGCGACCGGCGGAGGCTACGACGGTCTGACCGAGCACGGCCCGAACCTCAACCAGGGCGCGGAGTCGACCCTCGCGCTGATCTCCACCATGCAGTACGCCGAGCGGCGCCCATGACCGGCGGAGATCTGGCCACGCGGCTCGGCCCGACGCTCGCTCCCGACCCGCGAAGAGTGATCATCAAGCTCTTCGTGCCCGGCGAGGACGCCGCGCTCACCCGGACACGAGCCGCTGCGCTGATCGACCGCATCATGCTCCTCGACGACGACCAGACGACCGGGATGCTCCAGGAGACCCTGCGGCGATTCGGCGGCCGGCACCACGACCTCGAAGCGGTCTTCGCCCATCACCACGACCTGGTCCGCCATCGCATCCCGCGCGAGGCGGACCTGTCCCTGCCGGCCCGCCTCCTCGTGGGCGCCTACTTCAGCCACGAGTACGCCGTGGAGGCCGCGGCGGTGTGCAACCCCTCGATGGTCCCCCATCCCGACCAGTCCGGTCTGGGCCCCGGACAGCTGCGCGTGGCGATCAGCCTGCGGCAGATCGGCGAGGGACACCTGTCCTCCATCGGCTTCACCGCGGCGGTGCTCGGTCCGGGCTCCGACCTGGCCCTCGCCGACCGCTCCGGGGTCCTGTCCGTCGGACGCCGGCACCGGACCCACCACCGGCGCGACCTGCTCGCCGCGGGGCTCTCCGACGACGCCTGGGACAACGAGGTGACGGCGACCATGCTGGAGTCCCTGCCGGAACGCTTCGACGACGACGACTTCGAGCAGGCGATCGGCCGGTTGCCCGCCGACCTGCTCACCCGAACCACCACCCAGCGAACCGTGGAGGAGATGCGCCGCGCGACGCGCTCCGACTACGGCGTGGCCTTCCCGGCCGACCTTCCCCTTCACCGGCGGGTGCTCTGGCCGGGGAGCGCGGACGAGAGCAACGGCATGGAGGACGCGCGGTTCGTACGGGTCGTGGACGAGGACGGCCGGCCGTCGTATCGCGCGACCTACACCGCGTACGACGGGCGGCACATCCGTTCCCACCTGATCGAAAGCGATGATCTCCGGCATTTCGCGGTCACCCCCATGCGCGGCCCGGCCGCCGTCAACAAGGGGATGGCCCTGTTCCCGCGGCCGGTCGGGGGACGCCGGCTGGCGCTGTGCCGTTCCGACGGCGAGACCATCGGCCTGACCACCCTCGACGGGCACAACAGATGGCAACGGCCGGTCCCGCTGCACACCCCTCGCCGCGGCTGGGAACTGATCCAGGTGGGCAACTGCGGGTCCCCCATCGAGACCGGGTTCGGCTGGCTCGTCCTGATCCATGGCGTCGGCCCCATGCGCGACTACGCCATGGGCGCCCTGCTGCTCGACTCCGACGAGCCGCATCGCGTCATCGCCGAACTCCCCGGCACGCTCCTGACCGCCGGTGGCACCGAGCGCGACGGATACGTGCCCAACGTCGTCTACTCCTGCGGCGGCCTGCTCCATGACGACGCCGTGTGGCTGCCCTACGGGGCGAGCGACACTCGCATCGGATTCGCCCGCGTGCCGGTCCCCACTCTCGTCGGGGCGATGCGTCCACCACACTGAGCAGGCCGCCCCGCACGCGAGTGCCTCGTTCGGCCGGTGGCTTAATCAGCAGCAATCACCGTAATGGGTACTAAGCTGGCAATTGGGCGGGACACCCGCCGGAGCCCCGACGAGGTCTCCCTCGCAGACCCATGCCAAGGCCAGCAGTCGCCGACTCAGTACGCCGGACGATGTCGCGCGGTGATCACACCGCCCGTTCCGTGGAACGCGTGGGAACCACCTGGGGGCATCATGGCCGACGGCCGGCACCGAAGACCCGCTGATCGAGCACGGCCCGAAGCCGAGGCCGTGCGCCCCGCCGACACGGTGCCCCGCTGACAGACGGCCGCGCTCACCCGGCATACCCCGTTCGGCCAGGAGGCTTGAGATGTTCGAGAAGTTCACCGACCAAGCGAGGCATGCCGTCGTCCTGGCCCAGCAGGAGGCCCGGACGCTCAACCATAATTTCATCGGCACCGAGCACATCCTGCTCGGTCTGCTCCATGAGGGTGAGGGTTTGGCCGCGAAGGCTCTGGGGAGTCTCGGCGTCAGCCTTGAGGGGGTTCGCCGGCAGGTCGAGGAGATCATCGGCCAGGGCCGGCCGGCCGAGTCTGAGCACATTCCGTTCACCCTGCGTGCCAAGAAGGTCCTCGAACTCTCGGTCCGCGAGGCTTTGCAGCTCGGTCATGACCACATCGGCACCGAGCACATCCTGCTCGGGCTGATCCGCGAAGGCGAAGGCGTGGCCACCCAGGTGCTGGTCAAGCTCGAGGCCGATCCCGGGCGGGTCCGGGACTGGATCCTCCAGTCGCTCTCCGGCGGCACGACCGAGCAGCCGGCCGCGCCCATGGCCTTCCAGGAGGCGCCCCGGCCGACCTCCGCGATGCTCGACCAGTTCGGCCGCAACCTGACCCAGGCCGCCCGCGACAGCAGGCTCGATCCGGTCATCGGCCGCGAGAAGGAGATCGAGCGGCTCATGCAGGTCCTCTCCCGGAGGACCAAGAACAACCCGGTTCTCATCGGCGAGCCCGGCGTCGGCAAGACCGCCGTCGTCGAGGGCCTGTCACAGAAGATCGTCAGCGGCGAGGTCCCCGAGACGCTGAAGGACAAGCAGCTCTACACGCTCGACCTCGGCGCCCTGATCGCCGGCTCGCGCTACCGCGGTGACTTCGAGGAGCGCCTGAAGAAGGTGCTCAAGGAGATCCGCACGCGCGGCGACATCATCCTGTTCATCGACGAGCTGCACACGCTCGTGGGTGCGGGCGCCGCCGAGGGCGCGATCGACGCCGCCAGCATCCTCAAGCCGATGCTGGCCCGCGGCGAGCTGCAGACGATCGGCGCGACCACGCTGGACGAATACCGCAAACACTTCGAGAAGGACGCCGCGCTCGCCCGCCGCTTCCAGCCGGTCCTGGTCGCCGAGCCCTCGCTCAGCCACGCGATCGAGATGCTCAAGGGCCTGCGCAAGCACTACGAGGCGCACCACGCCGTCACGATCACCGACGACGCGCTGGTGGCCGCCGCGCAGCTGGCCGACCGCTACGTCAGCGACCGCTACCTGCCCGACAAGGCCATCGACCTGATCGACGAGGCGGGGGCGCGGCTGCGGATCCACCGGATGACCGCCTCGGACGGCGCGCACGTCGAGGACGTCGTCACCGAGGAGCTGGTCGCCGAGGTCCTGGCGACCGCCACCGGCATCCCGGTCTTCAAGCTGACCGAGGAGGAGTCGCAGCGCCTGCTCCGCATGGAGGACGAGCTGCACAAGC
>NZ_JBQQCB010000079.1:0-51559 GCF_052246675.1 Nonomuraea sp. KM90
GGGCTGGACCGTCCAGCCGGCGGCCGCGGACTTCGGGCCCGTCGCGCCGGGCGCGTCCCGGACCCTGTCCTTCTAGGTGACGGTGCCGGCGACGGCGGGTCCCGGCAGCCATCCGGTACGGCTCGCCGCGACCTCCGACCAGGGGACGGCCGGGGAGCAGGTGATGGTCACGGTGATCGGCGACACCGTGGAGTTCACGCCCGGCACCCCGGCCGAGGAGCCCTGGCTGCTGGAGGAGGACGGGTCGCAGCTCGACGGCGAGGTGTACGACGGCCGTGCCCGGTTCACCGACGGTGACAGCCACGCCACCTACCGGTTCGAGCTGCCCGGCGGGGTGACCGGGGGCACCCTGACGCTGGAGCTCGGCAACCAGTTCCTGGTGCAGGTCTCGGCCGACAACCAGAGCTGGCGGACGGTGCTGCAGGAGAGCGCGAACGTGCGTGACCTGTCCAACCGGGCGCCGCGCGCGCTCGACGTCAACGAGCTGCGCGGTGATTCCCGCACGTTCTACGTGCGCATCGGGGACAGCCGGCCGCAGGACGGCTGGGGGTCCTGGCTCGCCAGGGTCCGGCTGGACCTGACGCGTACGGCGGGCTAGCCGGTTTCACCGGGCCCGGGGACTTTCGTCCCCGGGCCCCTTTTTTTGTTCGGGCGCGGCTTGCAGTTCGGGTTACGAACTAATATGGTTCGTATCCCGAACGAGATTTATGGATTTCTCAGGAGTGTGCCATCATGGGCCGGAAAGTTGTGACCATCGGCGGCGGGTACGGCGGCGCCAGCGCCGCCAAGGCGCTGGACCAGGACGCCGACGTCGTCCTCGTCGAACCGAAGGACGCCTTCGTCCAGAACGCGGTGTCGCTGCGCGCGCTGGTGCGGCCGGAGTGGGCCGACAACCTGTTCATCCCCTATGACCGGTTGCTGCAACGGGGCCGGGTCCTCAGGGAGCGGGCGGTCTCGGTCGACGCCGGCGGCGTGGTCCTGGGCTCCGGCGAGCGGCTCGACGCCGACTACCTGGTGCTGGCGACCGGCTCCGGCTACCCCTTCCCGTTCAAGTTCGACACCGACCGGTCAGGCCAGGCGCGCGAGCGGCTGCTGACCCTGCACGCCGGGCTCGCGGCCGCCACCCGCGTCCTGATCACCGGCGCGGGGCCGGTCGGGCTGGAGCTGGCCGGGGAGATCAAGGCGGTGTGGCCGGACAAGCACGTCACCATCGTCGACCCGGCCCCCGAGCTCCTCCCCCGCTTCGCCCCGCAGCTGCGCGAAGACCTGCGCCGGCAGCTCGACGCGCTCGGGGTGGACCTGCGGCTGGGAACGACCCTGGGCGCGCAGCCCCCGACCGAGCCCGGCAGAGCCGAGCCGTTCACCATACCCCTCACCGGGCCGTCCACCGGCGAGGAGATCTCCGCCGACATCTGGTTCCGCGCCCACGGCGTCACCGTCCACACCGCCTACCTCGGCGCGGACCTGGCCACCGCCCGCACGCCGGAGGGCTTCGTCCGCGTGGGCGACCGGCTGAACGTCCACGGCTTCGACCACGTCTACGCGATCGGCGACATCACCGACCTGCCCGAGGCGAAGATGGCGGGCAACGCGATGAGCCACGCGGAGGTCGTGGCCGCCAACATCCTCGCCCAGGTCCGGAACGAGCAGCCCACCAGCGTCTACCGGCCGTCCGAGGTGCCCTTCGTACTGCTCCCCCTCGGCCCCGAGGGCGGCGTCGGCCAGCTGCCCTCCCCCGACGGACCGATCGTCCTGTCGGGACAGACGGTCTCCGAGTACAAGGGCGCCGACCTGTTCACCGGCCGCTTCGCCGAGCTGTTCGGCACCGACACCCGCCGACCGGAGGCCGCCTGACGCGCCCCAAAGGCGACCCGACCGCGAAACTCCGCAACCGCCCGACCGCGAGCCCGGCCCGCGGCGGCCAGCCCGAGCAACGGCCCGGTTGGCGGCCCGATTGGCGGGCCGGTTGGCGGCCCGATTGGCCGCCCGATTGGCGGGCCGAGGATCCGGCCTGGCGACGCGCCCGACCCGCCATCCCGCCTGGCGACGGGCGTGACCGGGAACGCGGCCCGGTCACGCCCGGTCAGCGGCCGGAGGCGGGAGCTGGGGCGGAGGCGGGAGCGGAGGCGGGGGGCGTCTCGTCCCGCTCCAGGAAGATCATCGGCACGTTGTTGTCGCTGACCACCCGGCCGAGCAGGTCGGCGAGCTGGTCGCTCTCCCCGCCGTCGAGCCCCGCCGGAAGCTCCGCGATCCGCTGGCAGGTGGCGGTGTAGAACGTCTCGGCCAGCTCGCCGCCCCGCTTGGTGAGCGCGACGCGGACCGCGCGCCGGTCCTTCGGGTCGGGCTCGCGGCGCACCAGGCCGCGCTGTGCGGTCCTGTCCACCAGCTCGGTGAGGCTGGACTTGGCCAGCCGCAACATCGACCCGAGGGCGCTCATCCCGTACGGCTGCGCCATCAGCACGCAGAGCAGTTGCCCCTGCTGAGAGGTCAGCCCGTATTCGCGGGCCGACTCGGCGTAGACGGCGTTCACCAGAAAGGCCGACCGCACCAGCGCGGCCACGACCCCCAGATTTTCCTCAGCCTTAGCCACTCGGTTAGGCTACCACATATTGTTCGCTATACGAACTAATGGAGGGGTACCTATGACGGCGTTGTTCGGCGTCGGGATCTCAACCGCTGTAAGCGCCGCACGCGAGACCCTGCGGCACGCGGCCCAGGCCGATCGGGACGGGTTGGACCTGTTCACCGTATCCGATCACCCCTATTTCGCCGACCGCCTGGACGCCTACTCCCTGGTGGGCATGGCCCTGGGCGGCACCACGCGGATCGCCGGCCTGGTGAGCGTCACCAACCTGCCCAGCCGCCCCGCGCCGATGCTGGCCCGTACGATCACCTCGCTGTCCGCGCTGTCCGGGGGCCGGATCGTGCTGGGGGCGGGCGCGGGCGGCCTGTGGGAGGACATCGCCAGGCTGGGCGTGCCGAAGCTGGGGCCGGGCGCGGCGGTACGCGCGTTCGAGGAGGCCGTCACCCTCATCAGGGCGCTGTGCGGCGGCGGGGACCGGGTCACTTTCGACGGCGAGTTCTACCAGGTCACCGACCTGGAGCCGGCACCCGTCCCGGCCCCGCCGGTGTGGACCGGCTCGGTCGGGCCGAAGTCGCTGGCCGCGACCGGCCGGGTGGCCGACGGCTGGATCCCCGGGCACGCCGCCGACTGGCTCAGCCCCCGTTACCGCACCTCGCGCCCCATCATCGACCGCGCGGCCACCGACGCCGGCCGGGACCCCGGGGACATCTCCACGATCTACAACCTGCCCGGCGTCATCACACCGCACCCGCTCGCCAAGACCCGCGACCACGAGGGCCGCTGGATCGGCGGCTCGTCCGAGCAGTGGATCGAGGAACTCACCGGCGCCGTGCTCGACCACGACGCCTCGGGCTTCGTCTATTTCCCGGACGACGACACCCCCACCGACCTGGCGCTCGGCCGATGGGCCAACGAGATAGTCCCCGCCGTCAGAGAAGCCACCACCCCACGCCCCTGACCCCCGCCAGAGACCCGGACCACCAACCCCGGCCCATGGACCCGGGCAGTCGGGCAGAAGGCGACAGCGGAGCCGCGGGTGGTGGGTTGGTGGGCGGGGGCGCCGCCAAGGCCGCGCGGGTGGCGTTCGGCTCGCTAGCCTGGGCGGACATGCGCAGGATCGCGATCGTCGGCTGTGGTGGCAGTGCGTCACATGACGTGGATGTCCACCGACGGCCGCAGCCGGGCCGCCGACGCCAGCGCCTGGTGCACGGGGTGGTCGGCGAAGGCGCTCACGGCCTTGCCGTCGCCCGGGCCGGCCGCGGCGGGGAAGGCGATCTGCTCGTAGGCCGCCTGGAAGCGCGGCCCCCACCGGCGGGCCCCCAGCCGGGCCGTACGCGAGCAGTTGTCCACCATGTACGCCACATCCCGGGCATGCATGTACGGCAGCAGCGAGTCCACCGCCTCGATCACCGACTCGTTCACGATCTCCGACCACGGGTGCCCGCGCTCGGCGAACTCGTCCACCTGCGCCATCATGGTGCCGATGAACATCCCGGCGGTGAACGGCTCCACGGCCAGGTCCCGCCGCGCCCGCCGGGCCCGCACCGCGTCGCCGGCCGCCCACATCGGCGAGCCGCTGATCCCGCTCATCGGCCGCGCCGCCAGTCGCCGCTCGGCCAGGATCACGCTGCGCAGCTCGGTCCCGTCGGCGACCTCGTCGTAGATCTCGGCGACCAGGTCCCGGGCCGGGCCGTAGGCGGCGGCGTAGGCCCGGTCGAAGGTCTCCCGCCCGGCGGCGTCCAGGTGCTCGCGGACGGCACGCAGGCCGTGGCGGGAGATGGTGCGCGCGACGGGGCCGGTGATGTTCTCGCAGGAGCGCTCGTAGGCGGTGACGGGGTCGTCGCCGCCGAGCCGGTAGTGCCCGTACAGCGACTCGACCAGGCCGTGCACCGCGCCCAGCAGGATGGCCCGCTCCCCCACGATGTCCGACAGGTACTCGCTGCCGAGCGTCGTACGGAAGGTGTACGGCGCCCCGAGCGCCACCGACCAGCCCAGCGCCCGCTCGACGGCCCGCCCGTCCGGGTCGGCGTGCACGGCGAAGCTGCTGTTGATGCCCGCGCCGTTGACGTCGGCGCCCTGCAGATACAGGCGGCGCACCGAGTCGCCCATGCCCTTGGGGCAGACCGCGATGACGCCGTGCCCGTCGGGGAACGACCCGCCGCCGGCGCGCAGGTGGCCGAGCAGGAAGCCGTGCGACAGCCCGATGGTGGCGCCGGGACGCAGCGCGGCGAAGATCTCCCCGTGGTGGGCGGCCAGCGCGGCGTCGGCGATGAGCAGGATGACCAGGTCGCTGCCGGAGACGACGTCGAGCCAGTCGCCGAGTGACCCGTCCTGCTCGGTGAAGCCCTGGGCCCGCGCGTCGGCGGCGGAGCCGGAGCCGGGGCGCAGGCCGACTGCGACGCGGATGCCCGTGCCGGCGAGGGAGTCGCGCAGGTTGCACGCCTGCGCCCGGCCCTGGGGCCCCCAGCCGATCACGCCGATCTGCCGTACGCCCTCGAACGCCGCCGGCAGCAGCGGGAACAGGTGCCGCCCGCCGCGCAGGATCGTCTCGGTGCCGCCGGGCACGTCCATGGTCTCGAGCGGGAACACCGCGGAGGTGAAGGAGTTGGAGGTCATGCCAGAAGTTGTAGGATCCGCCCCGGCCCCGCGACAAGCGCAACATGTGCAGCGGGCCGTTGCATCGGATGAAAGGCCCAGGTCATCGACGATCAACGCGAGCTGCGCGTGTTCCTGCACCTGTCGCGGAGCCTGAACTTCGGCAGGACGAGCCTGGACTGCCACGTCAGCCCGGCGACGCTCACCCGGATGGTGCAGCGCCTTGAGGCGCGGCTGGGCCACCGGCTGTTCGACCGCGGCCCGCGCGGGGTGTCGCTGACCGCCGAGGGGCGGCGGTTCCGCGAGTACGCGATCGCCGCGCTGGACCTGTGGCACGCCTACCGGCAGGGCGATGCCGAGCCGGTGGAGCTGACCGGGCGGCTGGGGGTGTTCGCGACGGTGACGGCCTGCCAGGTCCTGCTGCCCGACCTGCTCGCGCCGTTCCGCGCGGCGCATCCGGCGATCGGGATCGACCTGAGTACGGGTGACGCCGCCGCCGCGCTGGCCCGCCTGGACGAGGGCGAGGTGGACGCCGCGGTCGCGGCCCTCCCGGCCCGCCTGCCCGAACCCCTGCTCAGCCGGACGGTCGCGACCACCGAACTGGTCTTCGTCACGGCCCGCGACCCCGCGGCGCCAGGGCTCGGCGGGCCGTTCGTGCTGCCCCGCCGCGGCCTGGTGCGGGAGGCGGCCGACCGGTGGTTGCGCGCCCACGCCCCGTCCAGGCCCGGGATCGCGGCCGAACCGGAGGGGCACGAGGCGCTGCTCGCCCTGGTCGCGCTGGGGTACGGCACGGGCATCGTCCCGCGCATGGTGCTGCGGTCCAGCGTCGTACGCGACCGGCTGCGCGTCGTCCCCGCCGAGCCGGCGCCGCCGCCGCTGGCCATCGGCCTGTGCGTACGCCGGGCCGACCTGCGCCGCCCACTGGTGGCCGCCTTGTGGAGCCTGACCTGAAACCTGAGAAGCTGGGGGGATGGAGTACGTCGTGCAGGTCGAGATCGAGCCGGCCCTCGGGGCGCCTGAGCTGGACGCATTGCAGTGTCATGGCGCCGGGGCGCTGCTGTCGGACGGGCTCGACGGCGTCGAACACCTCGACGGGCCGGACGGGATCGACATCGACCTGTACGGCTTCCGGGTGACCACCCATCCCAAGGGCGCCCTGCTCGGCGTGGTGGTGGAGACGTCGACGCTGGAGATCGCCGAGACCGGGGTCCGCCGGCTGGTCGAGTCCGTCCTCGAACGCAGCGAGCTGCTCGCGAGCTGGCGCGTCCTGCGCAGCGAGGTGGATCTGAACGAGGAGGCCTTCCGCGCCGGGCTGAAGGCCGCCGACGCCGAGCCGGTCGAGCAGCCGGTGGCTCCCGACGAGGGCGAGCGGTCACGCCTGCGGTTCCGGCAGGAACGGCTGGCCGGGATGCGGGCGTCGCTGATCTCCGGCGCGGCGCGGATGCAGGCGTTCGGCCTCGAACACTTCGGCTACCGCCCGGACGGGCCGGACCGCGGGGTGGCGTCCAGGGAGAGCGCCACGCTGGCCGCCGGCGCGTTGATGGCCGCCACCGACATCCTCATCGACCACGTGCTGGACGATGCCGAGACGCTGGCGGCCGAGGAGTCCACCGTGGCCGACGACCCCGGCGTGATGGCCCTGCACGGCCTGCCGCCGCAATACGCGCTGCGTTACGACGCCGCCTTCGCCCGCAAGTTCGCCGTCGCCACGATCAGCGTCACCGGCCGCCTGGCCGACGACACCTGGCGGCACCCGGCCTGCGTCGCCGAGGAGCTCGCCCTGCGCCTGCTCATCGAGGAGGCCAAGGCCGTCCTCGAGCTGTACGAGCTCATGGACTCGGACGAGGCCGAGTCCATCTACGACTTCTTCACCGACCACGCCTTCGACGACGTCGACCACGAGATGCTCTACACCCCCGAGCTCGACGGGATCGACGAGCACCCGGAGGCGGCCTTCCTGCGCATCGCGCCGATGGGCTTCGCCTCCTGGTTCGTCCCCTTCGACCGGCAGCGACGGGTGCACCCCTACCTGGAGGAGCCGGAGAGCTCACCCTCCGCGAACGCCTCCTGAGGCGGCCGCGGGGCGCCCCCGCTACTCCGCCAGGACCTGGCGCAGGGTGACGGCGAAGGCGTCGGGGTCGCCCTTCATGCCGAAGTCACCTTCCATGAACCCGCCGTGGTGACTGGGGAAGGTCACCGGCTTGGTGCCGAGCCGTTCGGCGACCGCCAGGCCGGTGCGGTGGGCCAGCTCGCCCTCCGACTCGGCCCCGACGCCGACGACAATGCGGGTGGAGGCCGCGCGCAGCGCCTCGAAGTCGTGCTCGTAGTGCGTGCAGGTCATGAGGTTCTGCCCGAACAGCGCGTCGTCGCGGGACCCGTCGTCGCCCGTCGGCATCCCCATCGTGGCCGGGTCGGGCACGGGCAGGTCCGCGAAGTCGGCCGGGATCTCGCCCCGCAGGCTGGTGATCGTGATGAACTTGCCCATCGCGCGCCCGAACCCGTCCCGCTCGTACGTCCGGCGGATGTCGACCACCGCGGCCAGCGCCGGCTCGCGGTCCGGCAGGGTCTGGACGGCCGGCGGCTCGTGCGCCACGAGCGTGCGCACCTGCTCCGGGTGCCGGGCCACCAGCGCCAGCCCGTTGACGGCGCCCCCGCTGCTGGCGAAGATGTCCACCGGCCCGCCGCCGAGCGCGTCGATCAGCCGGTGCAGGTCGTCGGCGTGCAGGTCGGGCGTCGACTCGGCGGCGCCGTCGGTCCGCGGGCTCCGCCCGATCCCGCGCGGGTCGTAGGTGACCACCGTACGGTCCTTGATCCGCGCGACCAGGCCCGCGAAGCCGGTGGCGTCCATCGGCGATCCGATCAGGAGCAGGGTGGGGTGGGTGCTCGCCCCGGCCTCGTGCACGTCGTAGTGGAGGACGGCGCCGGGTACCTCGATGGTGTGGGTCATGGGTCATTCCTTCCTGGGTCTCGGAAGTGTAGACCTGCGGGGGCGGCGGAACTCATCGCCCGGCGGCGCCCTGTCTCAGAAGTACTGCCCGATGCGGAACTTCCGGACGGTGAGCGGGCCCGCGGCGCGGCTGATCAGCTTGACCTTCCTGAGGCCGGTCGCCTTGTCGATCGTCACCTTGACGCACTTCATGCGGACCTCGTGGTCCCCCGGGGGCGCGTAGCGCGAGATGATCACGCCCCGCCTGCCGAAACCCCGCCCGGAGAGGCCGACCCCCACTTCGCGGTAGATACGCCAGGAGCCCTTCAGGGTGAACGCGGTGGAGCCGACGATCGCGTGGTTCGCCTCGACGGGGCAGTGGAGCAGCACCCGGATGACGTCGTTCTGGTGGGGCACCTCCGGCGAGACGCGGAAGGAGGTGAGCTTCTGCCACAGGGGCGTCGAGTCGTCGTCGTCATCCCCGCGCGCCACCTGCGCGGCGGCCGGGCCAGTGGTGACGACAGTGCTGAGGACTGCGGCGAGGACAGCGGTGACGGCGGCTGCCGCCGCCGGCCCCATGATGGATCGCACCCGTCGCCTCCCCCTGCGTGACCAGGCGTTCTCCCATTGTGGCCACCTCATGAAGGCCCGCGGCGGAGCCACGCCGGGAACGGCCCCACGGGCCGATCAGCCGGTCGACTCGCGGATCACCAGCTCGAAGGGGGCGACGTGCTGGCCGGTCGGGCGCAGCGGCGCCTGCATGCGGCCGACCACCAGCTCGACGGCCTTCGCGGCCATCCAGCCGTGGTCGGGCGCCACCGTGGACAGCGAGGGCACCATGAACTCCGACTCGGGGACGTCGTCGAAGCCCACGAGCCGGACGTCGCCGGGGACCCGCAGCCCGCGGTCGGCGAGGCCGCGCAGGACGCCTTGGGCGACGGTGTCGGTCACCGCGACCACGCCGTCGAACGCGTGGCCGGAGTCGACGAGGCGGTGGGCCGCGTCGCGCCCGGCCGCCATGGTCAGCCCGGCGAGGCTGACGAGCAGCGCCGGGTCGGGGGCGAGCCCCCGTTCGGCGAGCGCGGCGAGGTAGCCCTGATGGCGGCGGGTCACCACGTTCAGGGTCCCGGCGACGTCCCCGGTGACCATCGCGATCCGGCGGCAGCCCCGGTCGATCAGGTGCGCGGTCGCCGCCTTCGTGCCGTCCTCGTTGGGCATGGCGACGTGGTCGAAACGGCCGCCGAAGTCCTGCTCGCCGAGCATCACGATGGGGTAGTCGGCGCCGGCCAGCCGCTGGTCGCGGCGGTCCAGCTCGACCGCGCTGAGGATCAGGCCGTCGAACTGCAGCGTACGGGAGTGGGCGATCGCGTCGATCTCCCCGTCCGCCGCCGCGCCGGTCTGCTCGATCGCGACGTGGAAGCCCCGCCGCCGGGCCTGGTCGATCACGTGGGCGGCGAGCCGGCCGAAGTAGGGGCGGTCGATCTCGGGCACGGCGAGGCCGATGACGCCGGTCCGCCCGGACTTGAGGGTCCGGGCGGAGACGTTGACGCGATAGCCCGACTGCCGGATGGCCTCCAGCACGCGGAGGCGGACCGCCTCGCTGACCCCGGCACGGTTGTTGACCACGTTGGAGACCGTCATCTTCGACACCCCGGCCAGCCGGGCGACATCGCCCATGGTCACCATTTCGTCACCATGCCGTCACCTCGCGTTCTGTGCGCCGGAGGGTCCGCCCGGCCCGGGCGCGGCCGTGCGATCGAGCGTATCGCGGGTCGACGGGCCGCCCCTTTCGCCGCCGTGACGAACGGTTCAGGCGAGGTCGGCCTCCACCGTGACGAACGAGTGCGCGGGCAGGTGCACCCGCAGCCCGCCGGCCGTCGTGGCCGTGACCTGCTCGTGGGGGCGGGGGGCGACGGCGCCGGGCGTCTCGGGGGTGTTGTGGTCGTGCAGCTTGCCGGCGGTCAGGATCCGGGAGCGCACCCCGGTCACGGCGCCGCCGCGCAGGTCCAGCTCGACGTCGGCCGCCTCGGCCGCGTCCAGGTTGGACAGCGACACGAGCAGGCGGCCGTCCTTGCGGCTGGCCGACACCGA
The DNA here is from genome assembly GCF_052246675.1 of Nonomuraea sp. KM90. Lineage (NCBI taxonomy): Bacteria > Bacillati > Actinomycetota > Actinomycetes > Streptosporangiales > Streptosporangiaceae > Nonomuraea > Nonomuraea sp. KM90. The sequence goes on from NZ_JBQQCB010000079.1 coordinate 10,197, forward strand.
GACGGTGGCCAGCGTGGACTCGCCGACCTCGCGGGTGGGCACGGCCGAGGGGAGGTCCACCCGCAGCGAGGCCGCGTCCTGGTGGCCCTTGTTCATCTCGAACACGTGGTACGTGGGCGTGAGCACGAGCGCGCCCGAGTCGGGGTCGGTGAGGATCATGGCCTGCAGCACGTTCACCGTCTGGGCGATGTTGGCCATGACCAGGCGGTCGGCGTGCCGGTGGAAGATGTCGAAGTGCAGGGAGGCGACGAGCGCGTCGCGGAGGGTGTTCTGCTGGTAGAGGAAGCCGGGGTTGGTGCCCGGCTCGACGTTCCACCAGGTGCCCCACTCGTCCAGCACCAGGCCCACGTTCTTGCCCGGGTCGTAGCAGTCCATGACGTTGGAGTGGCCGGTGATCAGCTCGTCCACGTACGCGGCCTTGACCATCGTCCGGTAGTAGTCGTCGGTGCCGAAGACCGTGGCGTCGCCCTTGTCCTGCCAGGTGCCCGGGATCGTGTAGTAGTGGAACGACAGGGCCTGCATGAAGGCGGCGGGCCGGTACGCGCAGCCCAGCTCGCCGAGCTGCTTCATGAGCGTCTCGGTCCAGGCGTAGTCGCCGGAGTTCGCCCCGGCCGCGACCCGATACAGCTTGTTGTCGCCGTGGTCGCGGCTGTAGGTGCCGAACCGGCGGGCCTCGGCGGCGTACTGCTGGGCCGACATGTGGCCGCCGCAGCCCCACGCCTCGTTGCCCAGCCCCCAGAAGCGGATGCGCCACGGCTCCTCGCGCCCGTTCCGCTTGCGCAACCTGACCATCGGCGAGTCGCCCTCGCGGGTGAGGTACTCGACCCAGTCGCTCATCTCCTTGACCGTGCCCGAGCCGACGTTCCCGCTGATGTACGGCTCCGCCCCGAGCAGCTCGCACAGCGCCATGAACTCGTGCGTGCCGAAGTGGTTGTTCTCCTCGACGTTGCCCCAGTGGGTGTTGACCATCGACGGCCGCTGCTCCTTGGGCCCGATGCCGTCCATCCAGTGGTACTCGTCGGCGAAACAGCCGCCCGGCCAGCGCAGGTTGGGGATGTTCAGGGCGCGCAGCGCCTCCACCACGTCCAGCCGGATCCCGCCCTCGTTGGGCAGGTCGCTGTCCTCGCCCACGTAGAACCCGCCGTAGATGCACCGGCCCAGGTGCTCGGCGAAGTGTCCATAGAGGTGCCGGTTGATCACCGGGCCCGGGACGTCGACATTGATGATGGCGGGCACGACGACATTGCTCATCGATGAGAACCTTGCGTGTGGGGGTCAAGAGGGTGAGGCACTTCACTTTATCGATACACCAATGCGTGTCAAGGTCCCCATGACGGACGGAAGGCCGCGTCCCCGCGGGCGATACGGGGACGCGGCCTTCCGGGCCCGGTGGTCAGGCGGGGGTGACGGCCTTCTCCGGGGAGGCCGGCTCGGGCAGGTCGAGGCTGTCGCGCAGCCTGGCGGGCTTGAGGAAGGCCGCCGCGACGAGGCCCACGACGGCGATGGCCGCGGAGATGAGGAAGATGTGCCCGGTGGCGTCGCCGTAGGCGGCCCGGACGATCTCCTGGATCGGCTCGGGCAGGGCGGCGATGTTCAGGCTGGCGCCGGCCGCGGCCGCGTCGCCGGTGGCGGGGATGCCGGCCTTGGCCAGCCCCTCGACGATGCTGGCGGCGACGCGGTTGGCCAGCACGGCGCCGAGCACCGAGACGCCCACGGTGCCGCCGAGCGAGCGGAAGAAGGTGACCGCGCCGCTGGCCGCGCCGATCTCGCGGAGCGGGACGGTGTTCTGGATGACCAGGACGAGGTTCTGCATGGACATCCCGACGCCCACGCCGACGGCGAGCATGTACGCCGAGATCAGCACGAGCGAGGTCTCGTGGTCGATGGTGGCCAGGCCCGCGAAGCCGGCCAGCAGGACGACCAGGCCGACCAGGATGTAGGGCTTGGTACGGCCGCTCCTGGAGACCATCCTGCCGCTGATCGTGGAGGAGAGCAGCACGCCGACCATCATCGGGATGGTGAGCAGGCCGGCGGCGGTGGGGCCGTACCCGCGGCCGATCTGGAAGTACTGGCCGAGGAAGACCGAGCCGCCGAACATCGCCATGCCGACCGCGAGGCTGGCCAGGATGGCCAGCGCGGGGGTGCGGCGCCGGATGACGTGCAGCGGCACGACCGGCTCCCTGACCTTGGACTCGACCCAGGTGGCCACGGCGAGCAGCAGCACGCCGCCGCCGGCCATGGCCGCGGTCTGCCAGGACAGCCACTCGAAGGAGTTGCCGACGAAGGTGACCCAGATGAGCAGGATGCTGACGCCGGCCGCGATGAGCGTGGCGCCCCAGTAGTCGATGCTCACGTCGCGGCGGCGCACGGTCGGGATGTGCAGGGTCTTGGCCAGCAGCGCGAAGGCGGCGATGGTGAACGGCACGGCGATGAAGAAGCACCAGCGCCAGCCGAGCCAGGAGGTGTCGGCGATGAGCCCGCCGAGCAGCGGGCCGCCGACCGTGGCCACGGCCATGACGGCGCCGAGGTAGCCGTTGTACCGGCCGCGCTCCTTGGGGCTGATCATGGCGGCGATGATGACCTGGGCGAGGATCTGCAGCGCGCCCATGCCCAGGCCCTGCACGGCGCGGAAGGCGATGAGCTGGCCGGTGTTCTGGGCGAAGCCGCAGGCCAGCGAGCTGACCATGAAGATCACGATGGAGATCTGGAGCAGCAGCTTCTTGTTGAACAGGTCGGCGAGCTTGCCCCAGATGGGCGTCGAGGCGGTCGAGGCCAGCAGCGACGCGGTGACGACCCAGGTGTACTGCGACTGGTTGCCCTCGAGCGAGCCGATGATCTGCGGAAGCGCCACCGAGACGATGGTTCCGCTGATCATGGCGACGAACAGGACGAGCAGCAGGCCGCTGAGGGCTTCGAGGATCTGGCGGTGGGTCATCGGCTCCGCCGCGGACGGCGCTGCCGGCTGTGCACTCACGCGCAACCTCCGATCAAGGGAGAAAGGGATGGAACCTGGACACCATACATGCTCAAGTGGCAACTTTGCGCATTGAGCATTTATTCCCATTGGGTAAGCTGGTTCCATCATGAGCAGCACAGCAGGGTTGCGCGAGCGCAAGAAGGCCGAGACCCGGCAGGCCGTGCACGAGGCCACGCTGCGGCTCACCATCGAGCGCGGCCTCGACCACGTCACCGTCGAGGCCATCGCCGACGCCGCGAACATCTCGCGGCGGACGTTCTCCAACTACTTCGACAGCAAGGAGGACGCGCTGCTGTACGGCGACGAGCAGCACCTGGGCACCCTGGTGCGGCGCGTACGCGAGCAGCCGGCCGGCCAGTCCGCCTGGCGGGCGCTGCGCGGCGCGATGGAGAGCCTCCACGACGAGAGCGGCGTCCCCGACCGGGAATGGCACATGCGCGCCCGGCTGGCCATGCGCCACCCCTCGCTGCGGGCCAGGCAGCTCGCGAGCAGGTTCCGGCTGGAGAACGAGCTGAGCCAGGCGGTGACCGGCCGGGAGCGGCCGGGTGATGCCGCCCCCGAGCTGGTCACCGCCGCGTTCCTGGCCGCGCTGCGGGTCGCCTCGCAGTGGTGGTGCGCGGAGCACGAGACGCGCACGCTGCGCGAGCTGACCGGCCAGGCGTTCGACCAGATGGCCCAGCGCTTCGACTGAGCGCGGTCAGCCGCCGCCGGGCCGGCCCCTGCGGGAAGTCGCCAGCCGCGCGATCAGGTCGCGCCGGGGCCGGTGTTTCTCTCGCGGATCAGGTCGCGCCGGGACCGGCCTTCTCCTGCGCTTCCCGCATCTTGCCGGTGGCGATGAAGTCGACCGCGATCCGGTAGAAGCTCTCGATCGACTCGCCGGACTCGGCCCCGTCGCGGAACTGCTTGCGTACTTTGACGAACGGGAACGCCGTGCTGCCCTCGGGAAGGAGCACGCCCCACTCGTCGTCGTGCCTGTGCCAGCGACCCCCCGTGGCGGCGGCGACGCAGGCGCCCAGGAACGAGCCGAGCACGCCGACCAGGCCGTCGATCCGCTCCGGGTCGAAGTCCGGCCGGGCCCGCTGGCGCTCGATGAAGCCCTCGACCCACTCGACGGACTCCCGGTTGAGGCCGAAGTCCACCTCGCTCAGCGGCCCGAGCTGCTCGACGGCGAGACTGACGTTCTCCTCGATCCACCGCGGTTCCTGTTCGTCCATCCGTGGATGGTCGCACCGGCCGCCGGGCCGTTCAATCCGATTTCCCGGCCGGGCGGCCTGGCTGTCAGCGCCGGCAGCGCCCGTAGTCGACCACGTACGTCCCGCCGCCCGCCGCGCCCGCGCCGGCCGGGTCCGCCGCCCCTGCCGCCGCGCCGATGCCGACATCGGTCAGCGTCGGGCTCAGGACGATCTGGCGGTGGCCGTACGTGCTGACGTGCACCCACCAGTGGACGGCGGCCCGCGGCGTGCCCGATCCTCCGCCCCAGCCCGTGTAGGTGGTCTCGGCGTAGGCCCACGAGAGCGGGTTCGGGCAGTAGCCCGCGCCCGTGATCCGGCTGTACGGGGTCGACCCGGTCTGCGGGTTGGTGTGCGAGTCCGCGCCCGGCCGCCACCACTTCAGGGCCGCGGCGGCAGCGGCGTGCCCGGCCGCCGCGGTGTCGAGCTGGGCGTTGCGCGTGAGCGGGGCCAGCCCGGCCCTGGCACGCTCGGCGTCGATGAGGCAGTGCACCGCCTGCCGCACCATCGTGAGGTTGGCGCTGGTGGGAGCCTGGTCGTAGTACGCCGCCGCGGCGGCGCAGTTCGGCGCGGCGGCGGTCGAGGCGTTCGCCGTGTTCGCCGTGGCGCCCATGGCCGTGACGCCGAGGGCGGCGGCCCCGAGCAGGTAGGCGGTGCGTGCCAGGGGGCCGGCAAGCAGCGGACGCCGCCGGACGGATGGTGGCAACTCGCTCATGAGAGGACTCCTTTCGTTGGGTCCTCCAGTGAAACCGCGACCCCCGTGCGGGGGCCTGAGTAAGCCCTACTCAGATCTCCGCAGGTACGGTGTCCGGCTTGCCGCCTGTCCTACCTGCGGCCCGGGGTCTAGGGGCGGGTACGGGGGCGGGGGCGGGCCTTCGGGACGGGGGTCGGGGGCGGGCCGGCGACGACGGTGTTGCGGAGGGCGCCGATGCCCTCGACGGTCATCTCGACCACGTCCCCGGGCCGGAGCGGCGGCGGGTCCTGCCGGCCGCGCAGGCCCCACAGCTCGGCCAGGCAGCCGCCGTTGCCGCAGGTGCCGGAGCCGAGCACGTCCCCGGGGTGGACCCAGGTGCCGCGGGAGGCGTAGGCGACGAGGTCCTCGAACGGCCAGCTCATGTTGGACAGCAGGTCGCGCCCGATCTCGTCGCCGTTGACGGTGACCGACAGGGCCAGCCGGAGGAAGCCGTCGGCGTCCCGGTACGGCTCCAGCTCGTCGGCGGTGACCAGCCACGGGCCGAGGGTGGTGGCGGTGTCCTTGCCCTTGGCCGGGCCCAGGTTGACCTGCATCTCGCGGCCCTGAAGGTCCCGGGCGGACCAGTCGTTCATGATCAGGTATCCGGCGATGTGCTCCCGGGCCCGCTCGGGGGTCAGGTCGCGCCCTGAGCGGCCGATCACCGCGGCCACCTCCAGCTCGAAGTCGAACGCCAGGCAGCCCGGCGGCACCGGCACGTCGTCGTGGGGGCCGATCACGGCATAGGGGTTGGTGAAGTAGAAGGCGGGGGCGTCGTACCAGGCTTCCGGCACCCCGGCGCGGCCGTCCACGCTCCTGCGCACGCCTTCGACGTGTTCCTCGAAGGCGACGAAGTCGCGGACGGTCGGCGGGCGCAACGGGGCGTGCAGCCGCACGTCCGCCAGGGGGACGGGGTCGCCCGCCCGCGTCCCCGCTCGGCTCAGGTCGCCGTCCCTGAGCAGGTCGAGGAGGGTGACCCCGTCCGGGAGCGGCCGTACGGACGTGTCCTGCACGACGCCGCAGCGGGTGCGGCCGTCGTGGGTGAAGGCGGCGATGCGCATCCGGCGGGCCCCGTCAGACCGGCGGGGCGACGAACACGCCGCGGTCGACGTCGTTGAACGACTCCTTGGCCACCAGCTCGTTCATCGGATTGGCGGTCCCCCACTGATCGGTGACCTCGGGCCGGGAGAAGTCATGGACGTGCGGGTGCCAGGCGTCCTCGTCCAGCTCCTCCAGCTCGGTGGTGTACTCGACGGTGTTGCCGTGCGGGTCCAGGAAGTAGGAGAAGGTGTTGTCCCCGGCGAGGTGGCGGCCGGGGCCCCAGATCATGCGGACGCCGGCGCGCAACAACCTGCCGGTCCCGTACATGTACTCGTCCAGGCCGCGCAGCTCGAAGCTGATGTGGTGCAGGCTGGCGTGCGGGCGCGGGCGATGGCCATGCTGTGGTGCTGCGGGTTGCACCGCATGAAGTGCATGACCTGGCCCATGTGGGGGTGGGCGAGGGTGTCGGACAGGGCGAAGCCGAGGTGGGTCTCGTACCAGGCGCGGGTGGCGTCGATGTCGGGGGCGTTCAGCACGACGTGCGAGAGGCGGACCGGGACGGACTCCTTGGCCTCCAGCTTGCGGTGCCTGCGTACGGCGACGTCGGCGGAGACCTCGACGGTGCGGCCGTCGAGGTCGAAGAAGCGGAACCCGTAACCACCGCCGGGGGTGTCCAGCTTGCCGGGCTCGGAGATGAGCCGCACCTCGGCGGCGCGCAGCCGCCCGGCCAGGGCGTCCACGTCCTGCGCCGAGGCGGCGCCGAAGGAGACCAGGTCGAGCCGCTTGTCCTCCGCCTTGCGCAGGCGGACGACGTACTGCTCGGGCGATCCTTCGGCGGCCAGGAAGCTGATCCCGGTGTCGCCCGCGACCTCGGTCAGGCCCCAGACGCCGGCGTAGAAGTCGCGCTGCTTGTCGTAGTCGGGCACGGCCAGGTCGACGTGCCGCAGGTGGGTGATGAGTCTCATCGGTCAGTCCTTCAGGTCGAAGAGCCGGACGGCGTTGCCGCCGCGGATGCGGGCGTCGTCCAGCCCGGCCGCGCGCAGGGTCGCGAGCGGGTCGGGGTCGCCCATGTCGAAGGGGAAGTCGGAGCCGAGCAGCACGCGCTCGGGGCCGGCGACGCGGACCAGGGCGCGCAGGGCGGCCGGGTCATGCACCAGCGAGTCGAAGTGCAGCTCGCGCAGGTAGCTGCCGGGCTCGCGGGCGCAGGTGCGGGCGTCGGGGCGGACCCGCCAGCCGTGGTCGGCCCGGCCCAGGTAGTAGGGCAGGTAGCCGCCGCCGTGCGCGGCCAGCAGCTTCAGCCCGGGGTGCCGGTCGAGCACGCCGGAGAAGATCAGGTGGGCCAGCGCGACGGCGTTCTCCACGGGCTGGCCGACGATGTTCGACAGGTAGAAGCGATCGAGGCGCTCGTCGAGCGTGCAGCCGAACGGGTGCAGGAACACCACCGCGCCGCTCTCCCCGGCCCGCGCCCAGAACGGCTCGTAGGCGGGGTCGGACAGCTCCAGGCCGGGGGCGTGGGAGGAGATCTCCACGCCCTTCAGCCCCAGGCCGAGGGCGTGGTCCAGGGCTTCGGCCAGCAGGTCAGGGTGCTGGAGCGGGGCCAGGCCGAGGCCGTGCAGGCGGTCGGGGGCCTCGGCGCAGTGGGCGGCGGTGGCCTCGTTCGCCAGCCGCCACACCGTACGGGCGAGCTCGGGGCCGGCCCAGTAGTGGTAGTGCGACGGTGACGGGCTGACGATCTGCGTGTCCACCCCGGCCGCGTCCATCGCCGCGAGCCGGTCGTCCACCCGGGTGAGCGGCCCGATCCGCTCGCCGATCATCCTGCCCGACACGGCCAGCGCCTCGGGCCCGTTGCGGCGCGCGTCCAGCTCCCGGTGGGCGGCGTGGCCGGGGTCCCCGGCCACGGCCTGCTCGATGCCGGGCAGCAGCAGGTGCGCGTGCACGTCGATGGTGCGGGTCATGGCCGCTCGGTGACCATCGCGGCGATGCGGCCCATCAGTCCGGGCACGTCAGCGTCGCGAACCCCGTCGAGCTGCCAGCGGGCCAGCCGCACCGACGCCTCGACCACCGCCCTGACGCGGGCGTGGCGGCGGTCCATGAACGTGTCGAACAGGTCCTGGTCCAGCCGGTCGGCGGCGAGCAGCAGCTCGGCCAGGACCGCGGCGTCCTCCAGGCACTGGGCGACGCCCTGGGCGAGGGTGGGCGGGCAGGCGTGCGCGGCGTCGCCGATCAGGACGACGCGCCCGCGGTTCCACGGGCGGTCGAGCAGCAGCGACTCGAACCAGGTGTAGTTGATGCGGTCGGGGTCGGTGATGTCGGCGCGGATCTCGTCCCAGACGCCGCCGTACCCCTCGGCCAGGGCCCGCATGTGGGCGCACTTGTCGCCGACGGCGTCCCTGGGGCGGGCCTTCTCGACGAGGTAGGCGTACATGGTGTCCTGGCTGGTCGGGCAGTAGCCGGCGATGAAGCAGGGGCCGCCGTAGACGAGGTCGGTGCGCTCGACCTGCTTGGGGCGGCGGGTGTGGACCCGCCAGATGCCCATCCCGTTCGGCTCGGGGGCGACGTCGATGCCGAGCAGGCCACGGACGTGCGAGCGGATCCCGTCCGCGCCCACGACCAGGTCGTACTCGGCGCTCGTGCCGTCGGACAGGCGCACCCGGCCGTCGGTGGCGAGCGCGTCCACGGTGAGCCCGTACCTGACGCGTGCCCCCGCCTCGCGCACGGCGGCGGCCAGGACGGCGGCCAGGGCCGGCCGGTTCATGCCGAGCGTGGCCGGCAGGTCGGGCCCGCCCATGCGGGCGTCGGGGATCTCGGCGAGCAGGCCCCCGTCGGGAGTGCGCAGCCCGAGCAGGTCGAAGGCGAACCCGGCCGCGCTCACCTGCTCCCACACGCCAAGGTCGCGCAGCACGCGCAGGGCGTTGCCCTGCAGGGTGATGCCGGAGCCGAGCGTGGTCGGCGCCGGCTCGATCTCCGCGACGTCCACGCCGACGCCGGCGCGGGCGAGCAGGATCGCCAGCGCCGAGCCGGCGGTGCCGCCCCCGACGATCAGGACGTTCTCGATTGCGGGCATGGCTGCCTCACTTGATGGCCAGGGGGTTGACGGGGGATCCGACCGCGCCGGTGACCGGCAGCGGGGCGGCGCTGAGGAAGAACTCGTACACGCCGTCGGCGGCGCAGTCGGCGGCGAGGGCGTCCAGGTCCCACATCTCGCCGACGAGCAGGCCGAGGTGCGGGATGACGACCTGGTGCAGGGGCTGGAAGGCGGGCTCGAACTCGTTGGGGCGCACCTCGAAGCCCCACGTGTCGGTGGCGATCGCGGCGATCTCGGTACGGTGCAGCCAGCCCGCCGTCCAGAACGACAGGCCGGGGGCGGGGCCGCCGGCGTACTCGCCCCAGCCCTCCCGCTTGGCCCTGGCCAGCCGGCCGGTGCGCACGCACACGAGGTCGCCGCGCCGGATCTCGACGCCGTGCGCCTCCGCGGTGGCCGTCAGGTGCTCCTCGGTGATGGCGAAGCCGTCGGGCAGCTCCCCATGGACGGCGGCCACGTCCAGCAGCACCCCGCGGCCCGCCACGTGCGGCGCCAGGTGCTCGATGCCGGTGACCTGGTCGCCCTCGCTGGTGACGACCTTGTCGGCGGGGCGGCCGTTCCACGCCCGGCCGTGGTCGAAGATGTGGCCCAGGCCGTCCCACTGGGTGGAGCACTGCAGCGGCATGGCGATCACGTCGTCGGCGCCGCCGAACCCGTGCGGGAAGCCCTGGTCCCCATGTACGGCGTCCAGACCGGTGTCGAGCATGGTGTGCACCGGGTTCGTCCGCCGCCGCCAGCCCTTCTGCGGCCCGGCCATGTCGAACCGCTGCGACAGCGAGAGGCTCGCGCCCCGGCGGATCAGCCCGGCCGCGGCGGCCCGCGCGGCCTCGTCGATGAAGTTGACCGTGCCGAGCACGTCGTCCTCGCCCCAGCGGCCCCAGTTGGAGTATTTCGCCGCGGCCTCGGCGATGGCCTGCTCAGCGTTCATCGCGGCACCCGTTCCGCTGCGTGCCCAGACCGGTGATCGTGCCCTCCATCACGTCGCCGGCGCGCAGCAGCCGGCCGTGGTGCAGGCCGTTGCCCGCCGGGCTGCCGGTCAGCACCACGTCGCCGGGCAGCAGCTCCACCGTCTGGGAGGCGTAGGAGACCAGCCGCGCCACGTCGAAGATCATGTCCTTGGTGGACTCGTCCTGCATGACCTCGCCGTTGAGTCGCAGCGTCACTCGCAGGTTCGACGGGTCGGGGACGAAGGCGGCCGGCACCAGGTACGGGCCCAGCGGCGTGAACGTCGGGGCGTTCTTGGCCCGCAGCCAGTCGGTGCCGATCTCCGGCATGTCACGGCGGAAGACCACCTCGCGGGCGGTGACGTCGTTGGCGATCGTGTACGCCGCGACATGTTCCAGCGCCTTGTCCGGATTCACCCGGAACGCCGGGCGGCCGATCACCGCGGCCAGCTCCAGCTCCCAGTCGGGCTTCGTGCACCAGGCCGGGATCACCACGTCGTCGTACGGGCCGGTGACCGAGGACGGCAGGCCGATGAACACGTACGGCTGGTCCTCGGCCGCGCGCCGGTCCATCATCGCCGCGACCTCGGCACGCACCCGCTCGGCCGGGCGGCCGTCCGCGGGCTCGTGCGCCACGGCCAGGTCGATGACGTGCGTGCGGTAGTTGGCGCCCGACTGCAGGATCCGGCGGGGCTCGACGGGCGCGTGCACCCGCAGGTCCGGCAGCGGGAGCCACTCCCCCGCCGCCGCGGCGGCCTCGTGCAGCAGCGGCAGCACCTCGTCCCAGCGCTCCAGCAGGGCGCGGGTCTCCGGCGCGTGGCCGGTCAGGTCGAGGACCCGATCGGCGACGACCAGGCCGGGGAAGGCGGGGCCGGGGCCGGCCGAGAAGGTGCCGAGCGCGAAGGGGCCGGCAAGGGACGGGGATGTTTCCACGAGGTTTCCTCCGGGTTTGTGGCTCAACCTTCGGCCATCCGGATGGATAAGGGAAATTGATTCTCCGGATGACCGTCATCCACCGCGTGGATGCCTCGGAGCGTGGCGTGAACCCGTGCGAGGTCCCTAATTACGATAACCATCAAAGTTTGACAGCAATCGTACTTTCCGCTTGAGTGAGCCCCGGAAAGGACGGTGTGCGTGATGGTCAAGACGGTACGGTTCCACGAGCTCGGCGGGCCGGATGTGCTGCGGCTGGAGGACGTGGAGGTCGGGCGGCCCGGTCCGGGCGAGCTGCTGGTCCGGGTGGAGGCGATCGGCCTCAACCGGGCCGAGGCGCTGTTCCGCGGCGGCAACTACATCGAGCCGGTCAAGGAGTTCCCCGCGCGGCTCGGCACGGAGGCGGCGGGCGTGGTCGAGGCGGCCGGGCCCGGCGTGACGGGGTTCGCGGCCGGGCAGCCGGTCAGCGTGCTGCCGGCGTTCTCGATGAACGACTACGGCGTCTACGCCGAGCGCGCGATCGTGCCCGCCGCCGCGGTGGTGCACCGGCCCGACGGGCTCGACGCGGTGGCGGGCGCGGCCGTGTGGATGCCGTACCTGACGGCCTACGGGGCGCTGGTGCAGGTCGGCGGGATGCGGGCCGGCGACACGGCGGTGCTGACCGCGGCCTCCAGCAGCGTGGGCCTGGCCGCGATCCAGGTCGCCCGGCGCGTCGGGGCGGTGCCCGTCGCCCTCACGCGTACCGGCGCGAAGAGGGAGGCGCTGCTCGCGGCGGGGGCCGCCGAGGTGATCGTCACGAGCGAGGAGGACGTCGTCGGGCGCGTGCTCGGGCTGACCGGCGGGCGGGGCGCCGAGTTCGTCTTCGACGCCGTCGCCGGCCCCGGCGTGGTGGACCTGGCCCGGGTGACCGCCCCCGGCGGCACGCTCTTCCTGTACGGGGCGCTGAGCGGCGAGGTGACGCCCTATCCGGCGTTCGAGCTGGGCATGCCCGCGCTGAACCTGCGCACCTACACCGTGACCCGCGAGACGACCGCCGATCCCGAGTTGCTGCGGCGGGCGGTGGCCTTCGTCTCCTCCGGGCTGCGGAGCGGCGCCTTCCGGCCCGTCGTGGACCGCACGTTCGATCTGGAGGAGATCGTCGAGGCGCACCGGTACATGGAGGCGGGCGCCCAGGTGGGCAAGATCGTCATCACCGTCGGCCCGGGGCGGGCGGGCCGGGCGGGGTGACCAGCGCCGGACCGGCTTCCTACGGGGCGGCGTCCTGGATGGCCTGGATCAGCGCGAGGGTGGCGGGCGGGTCGGGTGGATCGCCGTAGGTGACGGCGTAGATCCGGCGGGTGAAGCCGGCGATCTCGGTGGTGTGGATGTCGGGCCGGCGGTGAGCCTGCAGCGCGAGTCCGGGCAGGGTGGTGACGCCTGCGCCGACGGCGACGAGGGCTTGCACGACGACCATGTCGTCGCTGAGCGACGCGATGCGTGGCGTGAAGCCTTCTTGCCGGCACAGCGCGATCAGCTCGTTCTGGCACCGCTCGCACCCGCCGATCCAGGCGGAGTGGCGATGGTTCGCGATGCTGTCGTCGGGCCGCCGGCTCACGAGGTGGACCGGGTCGTCGCCGACGTGGACGAGGCGGAATCCCTCCTCCTCGACCGGAGCGTCGGCGTACCGGAAGATGAGCGCGACGTCGATCTCGCCTTGCCGCAGCATCTGCAGCGCCTCGACCGGGTGACGGTCGATCAGGATCAGCTCGAGTCCCGGATGCTCCTGGGCCAGCGCGGCGGCCGCCTTCGGCACGATCGTGCTCAGCACCGACGCGTTGGCGGCCAGGCGCACCCGCCCCGCCCGCAGTCCGACCTGCGCCGCCAGCTCGCTGGTCGCCGCGTCGACCCGGCCCACGATCTCGATGGCCCGGTTGGCCAGCAGTTGCCCTTCCGGGGTCAGCCGGATCCCCCTACCCACCCGCTGGACGAGCTTGACGCCGGTGGCCGCCTCCAGGCGGGACAGGTGATGGCTCACCGACGGCTGCGAGTAGTGCAGTTCCCTCGCCGCTTCGGTCACGGACCCGTGTCGCGCCACCGCGGCCAGCACCTTGAGATGGACCAGGTTCAGCATAGATAGAAGATATCAATGTAAATCTCGAAGTATTGGCATTAGACGTCATCTGTGCATCCGGCCATGCTCTGTGTGAGGCGCCGGACAGCGGCGCCGGACCGACTGAGGAGGCACGATGAGCAAGCTCAAATGTCACATCTCGATCTCGCTGGACGGTTTCGTCGCCGGCCCGAACCAGAGCCAGGAGAACCCGCTGGGCGAGGGTGGCGAGCGGCTGCACGACTGGGTGGCCGCGCTGGCCGCCTTCCGCCGGGCCCACGGCGGGCAGGGCGGCGAGGTGAACGCGAGCACGCCGGTGTTCGAGGAGTCGCTGCAGAACATCGGCGCCGGGATGATGGGCCGGAACATGTTCGGCCCCATCGGCGGGGGCGCCTGGGGCGACGAGCGGTGGACGGGCTGGTGGGGTGACAACCCGCCCTACCACTACCCCGTGTACGTCCTCACCCACCACCCGCGCGATCCGGTGGAGATGGCGGGAGGGACCACGTACCACTTCGTCACCGACGGCATCGAGGCCGCGCTGGAGCAGGCGAAGAAGGCCGCCGGCGGCCGGGACGTCATGCTGTGGGGCGGCGGCCAGGTCGTCGCGCAGTACCTGGCGGCGGGGCTGCTGGACGAGCTCGAGCTGCACGTCGTCCCGGTGCTGCTCGGTGGCGGGTCGCGCCTCCTGGACGACCTCGGGGGCGCCGATGTGCGACTCGAGCAGGTCCGGGCCGTCGAGGCGCCCGGCGTCACCCACCTCAAGTACCGGATCCTGCCGGGCGCCGCGTCATGATCGACGTGGCGATCATCATCGGCAGCACCCGGCCCGGACGCAAGGGCGACGCGGTCGCCGGGTGGGTGCACGACCGTGCGGCCGAACGCGGCGACGCCAGGTTCGAGGTGGTGGACCTGGCCGGCTTCGCACTGCCCTCCCTGGACGAGCCGATGCCGGCGATCACGGGCCAGTACACCCGGCCGCACACCCACACCTGGGCGGCGAAGATCGCCTCGTTCGACGCGTACGTGTTCGTGACACCCGAGTACAACCACTCGGCACCCGGCCCGCTGAAGAACGCGATCGACTTCCTCTACGCGGAGTGGACCAACAAGGCGGCCGGGTTCGTCGGCTACGGAAGCGCCGGCGGCGCCCGCGCCATAGAGCACCTGCGGCTGGTGATGAGCTGTCTCCAGGTCGCGCACGTCAGCGCACAGGTGGAGCTGTCGCTGTTCACCGATTTCGCGGACTTCACCGTCTTCCAGCCGGCCGGCCGCCACGAGGACACCCTGACCACCCTGCTGGACCAGGTCGTCGCCTGGAGCAGCGCACTGAAGACCCTGCGCGAAGGAGAGCACCATGGAGTCTGACCGCCTGCAGACCTTCATCGACGAGGTGGGCCTGGTGGTGAGCGGCACCGCCGACGAGCACGAGATCACGGCGCGGGTCGCCGAGCTGCTGTCCGCCCTGCTGGCCGGCGGTTACCGGCTCCCGCCGGAGGTGACCCGGTCATCGCCGGCGCGTCACCTGACATATCCGCTCCACATCGCTCCCGATGGCAGCTGGTCGTTGGCGTCCGTGGTCTGGGACGTGGGCCAGCGCACCAACGTGCACTCGCACGAGACGTGGGGCGTCGCCGGCATCTACGCGGGAGTCGAGCACGAGAGCCGCTACCTCAAGCCGACACCGTCCACCGAGGGCGCGCCGCTGACGCCGGCCGGCGAAACGCGGTGGGAGCCGGGGCAGGTGACCGTCTGCTGCACCACCGACGACGACGTCCATGCCGTCGCAGCCGTCGGCGGCGAGCCCACCGTCGGCATCCACGTCTACGGCGGCGACATCGCCACGATCAGACGGCGGGAGTACGACCCCGCCACCGGCGAGGCCCGCTGGTTCGTCTCCGGCTGGGACACCCCTGAACCGGCCGCTGCCCTTTGAGAGCGTCGATGACGAGCACGGAGCTTCCGGAGGTTACCGCGTCGCCTCCTTGAGCAGGTCGCCCAGCCGTTTCACCAGCTCGGGGTCGCCGTCGAAGGTCAGCGCCGCGCCGTCGGCCCGCCTCCACAGCCACAGCAGCACGTCCTGGGGTGCGCCCGAGATGGACGCCTCTCCTGGGTCATCGTCCCTGGAGACCTCGACGCCCGAGGCGGCCAGGCGGACGAGCAGGCGATCCGCTCCCGCGGCGATCGACACCGCGCGCCCGTCCGCGCCGGCGAGGGCGGCACCGAAGTCCTCCGGCCACTGGCGGGAGGCGAAGGCGAGGAACGTCACGAGGATCTCATCGATGCCGTCCACGGCCAGGTCGGTCGGGATCGGCGTGATGGGTTCGCCGGCCGCCAGCTCGGCGTCCACCCGGTGCACCGCCGTCTCCAGCGCCATCCTGCGGGCCCAGAAACCAACGGTCTGGTCGGGGTCGTACCACGTCAGTGCCTGCTCCTCCGGTTTCCGGGAGGTGAGCTCGCCGCGCAACCCGGCCATGGCGCGGTCCAGGTACGCTCCGGGGCCGTTCGGGTCCGGCTCCGGCGGCCAGGGCTTCGGCCAGGTGCCGCGGCGCATCGTCTCGACCTTGTGCAGGAAGGTGTCGCCGACGTGCTTGAGCAGGTCGGCGGTGGTCCACCCCGGGCAGGAGGGCACCGGGGCGGCCAGGTCACGGGTGGCGGTCTCACGCATGCGCGCGTGATCCAGCTCGATCAGGTGCAAGTACCGGTGCTGCTCCATCCGCCAAGTCAAACACAGGCGCCCGGGCGCGGCACTGCCGCCCGCCCCCGCCGGCCTTCTGGATCGCGACCCCGCCGAGCGGCCTCGGGGCCGGTGCGGGCGGAGCTGCCGAGGGGACGCGGAGGGGCAGGTCGTCAGCCGCGGTTCAGACGGTGGTCATCTGTACGGCGGAAACCAGTCATGAAATATCGTGACACTCCGCCACATGCGTACCACCACCCCACTGTGCTTGGCGGCGGCCACCATGTCCGTGCTCGCCATGTTGCCCGCCACCACCGCCGCCGCTCGGGCCGAGCGCTCCGGCATCGAGTTGTCCCTGCTCGGCCGCTACTCCGCCGGTGCCGTCGGTGCCGGGGCCGCGGAGATCACCGCGTACGACGCGAAGACCAGGCGCGTCTTCGTCGTCAACGCGGAGCAGGGCACGGTGGACGTGCTCGACCTGCGGAACCCGCGGGCGCCGCGCAAGGTGGCCACGCTCGCCACGCCCGGCGCCAACAGCGTGGCCGTGCACGACGGTCTGGTGGCGGTCGCCCAGCAGGCGGCCGACAAGACGGCCGCGGGCACTGTCGCGTTCTTCGACGCCCGGACCGGCAAGAAGCAGCGTGAGGTCACGGTGGGGGCGCTGCCGGACATGCTGACGTTCACCGCCGACGGTCGGCGGGTCGTCGTGGCGAACGAGGGCGAGGCCGCCTCGTACTGCACGGGTGCCGTCGACGACCCCGAGGGGTCGATCAGCGTCATCGACGTGCGGCGCGGCACCGTGCGCACCGCCGGGTTCCGGGCGTGGAACGGGCAGGAGGACCGGCTGCGCGCCAAGGGCGTGCGGATCAGCGGGCCGGGGGTGAGCGCGGCCCAGGACCTGGAGCCCGAGTACATCACCATCGACAAGGGCACCGCCTGGGTGACGCTGCAGGAGAACAACGCGCTGGCCGTGGTGGACCTGGAGCGGGCCACGGTGCGCGACATCGTGCCGCTCGGGCTGAAGGACCACGCCCAGCCCGCCAACGCGCTGGACGCCTCGGACCGCGACGGCAAGATCGACATCCGTACGCACCCGGTCAAGGGCATGTACATGCCGGACGCGATCAGTCACTTCGGCGACCGCGGCCGTACCTACCTGGTGACCGCCAACGAGGGCGACAGCCGCGACTGGGAGTGCCACACCGACGAGGTACGCGTCAAGAGCGCCGAACTGTCGCCGACGGCGTTCCCGAACGCGGCCGCCCTGAAGCAGGACGCCGAGCTGGGGCGGCTGACCGTGTTGTCCGACTCGCCGAAGGACGCCGACGGCAGGTACACCGAGCTGCGCGTGTTCGGCGCCCGGTCCGTCTCGGTCCGCGCCGCCGACGGGTCGCTGGTCTGGGACTCCGGCAGCGAGCTGGAGCGGCTCGTCGCGCGGGAGCTGCCCGGGCAGTTCAACTTCGACAACGAGGAGAACGACTCCTTCGACTCCCGCAGCGACAACAAGGGGCCCGAGCCGGAGGGCGTGGCGGTCGGTGAGGTACGCGGCCGCACGTACGCCTTCGTGGGCCTGGAGCGGGTCGGCGGCGTCGTCACGTACGACCTGTCCAACCCCCGCAAGCCCGCCCTGGCCGGGTACGTCAACACGCGCGACTTCGCCGGCGACGTCGAGGCGGGCACGGCCGGGGACGTCGGCCCCGAGGGCGTGCTGTTCATCGACGCCCACGACAGCCCGACGCGCAAGCCGCTGCTGGTCGTCGGCAACGAGGTGAGCGGCACCACCGCGGTGTACGAGATCAGGTCCTAGCCGGTGCGGGCCGGCGCGCGTGGGACTCCCCTCGCGCGCCGCACGGCTGGAGAAGGCTCAGAAATCGAAGCCGCCGGGGCGGGCGTTGCGGTCGGCGATCAGGCCGGCCAGGGTGGCGACGGCGATCTCGGGCGGGGTCTGCGAGCCGATGTTGAGGCCGATGGGCCGGTGCACCCGGGCGATCTCCTCCGGCGGCACCCCCAGGTCGGCCAGCGCTCGCACGTGCGGCGCGGTGTGGCGGGGGCTGCCCATGATGCCGATCCAGCGGGCGGGCGACTTGAGCAGGTCGCGGAGGACCGGGCCGATCTCCTCGCGGTGGTGGTCGGTGAGCACCACGTCGGCGGTCGAGTCGACGAGGTCGCCGAGCTCGCGCACCGCCGCGTGCCCGTCGAGGCCGCGCGCCGGGTCGGGCTCGACGAGGATCGGTCGGTAGCCCAGCTCCGCCCCGAACCTCAGCAGGCAGTCGGCCACCGGCGAGGCGAAGACGGCCACCAGCGTCCGCCCGGTCTCCCCGGCCGGAGCCTCGGCATGGGCCACCTCACACGCCGGGTCTGATTCGTGGGTGTGGGTCATGTGGGCAGTCTGACACGAAGTCATGCGCCCTCGCCCGGACGCCACCGCCACAACCGAGAGGCACGCACGGAGTTTGTCGAGCACGCGCCACCGTCACGGGCCGGACGCACTCCCGCAGCCCGTCGAGCGCGCCGCCGTCACCTGCCGGAGGCGCGTGCGGAGTCCGTCGAGAGCACGCTTCGCACGGCCTCCTCCGAGCGGCCGATCACCGTCGTCCCGTCGTCGGCGGTGATGATCGGCCGCTGGATCAGGATCGGGTTCTCCGCCAGCGCCCTGATCCACCGGTCCCTGGCCCGCGCGTCACGCGGCCAGCCGTCCATGCCGAGCTCGGCCGCCTTCGCCTCGCCGGTCCTGGTGATGTCCCACGGTTCGAGGCCGAGCCGGGCCAGGACCTCACGGATCTCGCCCTGGTTCGGGGGATCCTCCAGGTAGCGGCGTACGGTGTAGTCGGCGGCCTCGGCGTCCAGAACGGACAGCGCGGAGCGGCACTTGGAGCACGCGGGATTGATCCAGATCTCCATGACCCACGACCCTACCGATCGATTGGCACCGCTCAGCGCTCCGCGAGGTTCTTCACCCAGAGGGAAACGCTCTGCATGAGCACGTCGAGCTCCTTGCGCAGCACCCCGTTCTCCCTGGTGAGCTCCTCGTTCGCGCTGCGCAGGCCCGCGTTCGCCGCGCGGAGTTCGGCGTTCTCCGCACGCGTCCAGAGCAGTTCGGCCCGCTCGTCGGCGGAGAGCCCGCCGTTGCCGGGCCGCGGGTCGTGTCCCGGGCTTCGCCCCGGGTCGTGCCGCTGCGGGCGGAAGGGGTCGGCGGGCGCCTGGTGACGGCCGGTGCCGGCGTCGTGCGAGCGGAACGCGTCCCCCCAGGGGCCCAGCTCCTCGTGCCCGCGCTCCATGGCCCGGGTGGCCCGGGCGGTCAGCCGGGCCACCTCGGCCTGCGCGGGAGGCAGGAGCGCACCGCCCTGCGCAAGAGGCAGGGGCGCACCGCCCTGCGCGGCCGGCCCGGGCGGCCGGACCTGCTCGCCATGCCCACCGGGACGGGACACCTCCGCCGTACCGAACGCCGCCCCCGGCCCAAGTGCCACCACGGGACCGGCGGCGCCGGCCGGGCTGAGGACGTCGTCCGCCGGATGGGAGGCCGCGGGGGCGGTGGGGTGGGGCTTGGGGAGGGTGAGCGTGACCAGGGCGGCCACCAGGGCGACACCGCAGCCGAGCAGCAGCGCGGTACGGAATCCGGACTCCGAGGGCAGCGCGTGCCCGCCCACCGTCACCGTCATCTGGGCCAGCACGACGCCGACCACGGCGGCCGACACCGAGGTGCCGATGGAGCGCATCAGCGTGTTGAAGCTGTTGGCCGAGGCGGTCTCGCTCTGCGGCACGGCACCCATGATCAACGCGGGCATGGCCCCGTACGCCAGGCCGACACCGATGCTGGCGACACACCCGGCGATCATCAGCCCCCAGGCCCAGTCCATCAAGCCCAGCGCGGCACCGTACCCGAGCGCGATGATCAGCACACCCAGGAACAGGCTGGTCTTGGGCCCCCGGGCGGCCGACAACCGGGCGCCGAGCGAGGCAACGGCCATCATCATCAGGCCGGACGGAGCCAGCCAGAGCCCGGCGGCCAGCATCGACTGGCCCAGGCCGTACCCGGTCGCCTCGGGCAGTTGCAGGATCTGGATGAGGACCAGCGACTGGGCGTACATGGCGAAGCCGACCAGGATCGAGGCCAGGTTGGTGAGCAGGACCTGGGGCCGCGCGGTGGTCCGCAGGTCGACCAGCGGGTCGCGGACGCGCAGCTCGTAGAGGGCCCACAGCAGCAGGACCAGCACCGCCGCGCCGAGCAGCCCGAGCGTGGTGCCGCTCCCCCAGCCCCAGTCGCCGCCCTTCGACACGCCCAGCAGCAGGCAGACCAGCGCCGCCCCCAGGCCGAGCGCGCCGACGACGTCGAGGCGGCCCTTGGCGCTCACGGGCGTGGCCGGCACCAGCAGCCAGATCAGCACGGCGACCAGCACGCTCAGCACGGCCGAGCCCCAGAACAGCATCCGCCAGTCCGCGTACTCCGCGACCGCCGCCGAGAGGGGCAGGCCGAGCGCGCCGCCGATGCCCATCGAGGAGCTCATCAGCGCGATCGCCGGCCCGACCCGCTGGGGCGGCAGCAGGTCGCGCAGCGCGCTCACCCCGAGCGGGATCATGCCCACGCCCAGGCCCTGCAGGCCACGTCCGGCGATCATCGGGATCAGGGAGCCGGCCAGCGCGCACACCACCGAGCCGGCGATGAGCGGCAGCGAGCAGATCAGCATCATGCGGCGCTTGCCGTACAGGTCGCCGAGCTTGCCGACCACGGGGGTGGCGACCGCGCCGACCAGCAGCGTCACGGTGATCACCCACGACGTGTCCGCCGCCGTGGCGTCGAGCAGCCGGGGCAGCTCGCCGACCAGCGGCACCACCAGGGTCTGCATGAGCGAGCCGACGATGCCGGCCACCGCGAGGACGCTGACGATCCCGCCGCCGGGGCGTCCGGCAGGTGCGGAGTGCACCATATGTCCCCCTTTGCCCGATTATTCCGAATGCACCATACACACCTCATGCCTCTTGCACAACTTATGCATGATGCACATCACTGGATGGCCTACGGGGATGATCGGGCGGGCCGCCCGGTTCACGGGCGGGGCCAGGGGCGCCCTTCGAGTCGCTCGATGTCGGAGTTGAACCGCTTGAGGTAGGCGGCGAAGGTGGCGGCGTCCTCGGCGCTCCAGCCGGCGAGCACCTTCTCCAGGCCCCGGAGGTTCTGCTCGCGCTCGCTCCGCAGGCGCTGCTCGCCCTCCTCCGTGACGCGGAACTTGCGCGCGATGCCGCCCTCGGGGTCGGGGATGCGCTCCACCAGCCCGGCGCGCATCATCGCGGAGGTCTGCCGGTTGAGGGTGGAGGGGTCGAGCCGGAACGCCTCGCTGAGCTGCCCGATCGACATCGGGCCGTCCAGCTCCAGGCGGCTGAGCAGGATGTACGCGCTGCGGTCGAGGCGCTCGCCGTCGGAGCGGGGCCGGGAAGGGGCCAGGTAACGGTGCCGCCCGAGCAGCATGGTCTCGTACTCGATGCACTCTGTGGGCTTGCCCATGGCCGGTCTTTCGTCCCTCCCTCGACGCGAAAGTGCATCATACACAAGGCGTGCAGGGTGCACATCATCGCAGCAGGCCCGGCGTGCGCTCCTTGAGCAGTTCGACGAAGGCCGTGGCCAGCCGGCCCTGGTGGCCGCGCCGCCTGCGTACGACGACCACGGGCAGGCCGGCGTCCATGTTCTCGATCTCGATCGCCCGCAGGCTGCCGATGCGCAGCTCCTCCCGGACGCTGCTGGTGGGCATGAGCGCGACGCCGAGACCCGCCTCGACCAGCCTGCGCTGCGCGGTCAGGCTGTCGATCCGGGTGATCGAGGGGTTCACCAGCCCATGCGCCGGCAGGTGGCGTTCGAGCAGGTGGCCGAAGGAGTCGGACTGGCCCCGCGCGGGCGGGAAGCCGAGCCACCGCTCCCCCTGCAGCGCCCGCAGGTCGGGCAGCCGGCGGGCGGTCACCGGGTGCGAGGCGGGCACCACGACCAGGAGCTTCTCCGTGCCGAGCGGGATCGACTCCAGCCGCGGGTCGGCGTCGGGGAAGTAGCGCAACCCCAGCGACGCCTCGCCGCTGCGGACGAGCGCGCTCACCTCGCGGCTGGTCGCCGTCCGCAGCTCGACCGCCGCCTCGGGGAACTCCGCCTCGAACGTGCGCAACGCGTCCACGATGTGCGAGTCGGCCAGGGTGCCGACGATGGCCAGGGCGAGGGCCTGCGGGCCGACGGGCGCCCTGGCCGCCTCGCGTACGGCCCGCTCGCCGTCACGGATGGTCGCGAGCGTGGCCTCCGCGTACGGCAGCAGCGCCCGCCCCGCGTCGGTGAGCACCACCCGGCGCCCGGCCCGCTCGAACAGCTCCGCCCCCAGCGACCGCTCCAGCTCCCGGATCCGGCGGCTGATCGCGGGCTGGGACCGGTTGAGCCTCCTGGACGCCTCCGTGAACCCGCCCCACTGGGCGATGCCGACGAACGCCTCGATCTCCTCGACCGTCATCACAATCCATAAGTTTTCCTGATAATGAGGATTCATGCTATGCATTTGACTGATGGCTTCGGTAGTGGCGAGAGTGAGTCGATGACACCGGCCCACCCAGGGAGCGCATCATGACCGATCAGACGGAGCGGGCGGCCCGCTTCCGTGCCCTGCACGAGCGCCCGGAGCCCTTCCTGCTGCCCAACCCCTGGGACGCGGGCACGGCCCGGCTGCTGGCCGGCCTCGGCTTCGAGGCCCTGGCCACCACGAGCCTCGGCGTCGCGAACACGCTCGGCCGCCACCGCGCCACCCGGCAGGACGTCCTCGACAACTGCCGCGCCATCAGCGAGGCGACCCCCCTGCCGGTGAACGCCGACCTCGAGAACGGCTACGCCGACGACCCGGCCGAGGCGGCGAAGATGATCGCGGACGCGTGCGCGAGCGGCGCCGTCGGCGCCTCCATCGAGGACGCGACGGGCGACCGCCGGGCGCCGATCTACGACTTCGGGCTCGCCGTCGAGCGGGTGCGGGCCGCCGTCGAGGTCGCCCGCGGCCTGCCGGTCCCGCCCGTCCTGACCGCCAGGGCCGAGAACCTGCTGTACGGGGTCGCGGGGCTCGACGACACCATCAGGCGGCTGCAGGCGTTCGAGGCGGCCGGCGCGGACGTCCTGTACGCGCCCGGCCTGCGCACCCTCGACCAGATGCGCGCGGTCGTGTCGTCGGTCGGCCGGCCGGTCAACGTCGTGATGGGCTTCGCGGACCCGTCGATCACGCTGGAGCAGCTCGGCGAGATCGGCGTGCGGCGGGTGAGCATCGGGGGCGCGCTGTCCCGGCTCGCGCTGCGCTCGTTCCTCGACGGCGCCAGGCAGATGCGGGAGGGCCGGTTCGGCTTCGTCACCGAGATGGTCTCGCTCCCAGAGCTCCACCAGGCGTTCAACCCCTGAGCCCCGAAGGTCTCCGGCCACGTAAGATCAAGGGTTCCGCCGCCTCCACACCCGAAGGGTCCCATGAACTCTCACGCCTACGCGGAGCCCGCCCCGTCCCTGCCCGAGATCCCGCTCGCCGGCGGTGACGTCACCGAGGGGGTCGTGCGCGTCGGCGACACCGTGCGCCGTCCGGTCGGCCCCAACTCCCCTTTCGTCCACGCGTTGCTGCGCCACCTGGAGGCGGTCGGGTTCCCGGGCGCCCCGCGCTTCCTCGGCATCGACGCGGCCGGCCGCGAGGTGCTGACGTACCTGCCGGGCGAGGTCGCCGGGCGGCCGCGGCCGGCGTGGCTCGCCGACGAGAAACGGCTGGCCTCCGTCGGGCGCCTCGTACGCGACTATGACGACGCGGTCGCGGGTTTCGTGCCCCCGGAAGGGGTGCGCCCGGAGACGGGCTACGCCGAGGCGCCGGGCACGCCGCCCCTGCCGCCCTATCCCCCGGAGGTGACCGGGCACATGGACTACACGCCCGACAACATCGTCTTCCGTGGCGGCGAGGCGGCCGCGCTGATCGACTTCGATCTCGCCAAGCCGGTCACCAGGGTGGATGAGGCGGTGAACGCGATGTTGTACTGGGCGCCCCTGGGCGACCCCGCCGACGCCGACCCGCTGCTGCGGGAGGTGGACGTGCCGCGCCGCTGCCGGATCCTCGCCGACGCCTACGGGATGTCGGACGTCGACCGCTCGCGGGTCGTCGAGGTGGCCGTGCTGCGGAGCCGGCGGTCGTGGTTCCTGATGAAGCAGGCGGCCGAGGAGCAGGGCGGAGGGTGGGCGCGGATGTGGGACGAGGGCGTGGGGGACCGGATCAAGCGGCGCGAGGCCTGGCTGGACCGCAACGGCCCGGCCATCGACGCGGCCCTGAAAGCACCGTGACCCCGGCCCCTCGCGCGCCCGTACGGGGTCATCCGCCGGTCCTGTCGGGGATCGTGCCGAGCTTGTCGGGGTTGCTGACCACGTAGACGTCACGTACCTGCTCGCCGTCGAGGTCGAGCACCATGACGGCGAACGGCGCCTCCTGCTCGAACACGACCACCGAGGGATCGCCGTTGACCTGCCGGTACTGGATGTCCACGCCCTGGTTGGCCCGCGCGTTGGCCACCAGCACGCGGGCGACCTTGTCGCGGCCGCGGATCTGCCGTGGCCCGCCCGCCGCCGACTTCCCGCCGCCGTCGGCCCAGAGCGTGACCTCGGGCGCGAGCATCTCCATCAGCGCGGCCAGGTTCCCGCCGAACGCGGCCTCGATGAACCGCTCGGTCACCGCCTGGTGCGTGCGCCGGTCGATCCTGGCCCGGGGCCGCCGCGCCCGTACGTGCTCGCGGGCCCGGTGGGCGAGCTGGCGGACCGCGGCCGGGCTGCGGTCGATCATGGAGGCGATCTCGGTGTGCTGGTACGCGAACACCTCGTGCAGGACGAACACCGCCCGTTCCAGCGGGCTGAGCGTCTCCAGCACCACGAGCATCGCGAGCGACACCGACTCCGCGCGTACGGCCGGCTCGGCCGCGTCGCCGTCGGTGACCAGCGGCTCGGGAAGCCACGGACCCGGGTAGGTCTCCTTCCGCCTCCGCAGCGCCTTCTGGTGGGCGAGGGCCTGGTTGACCGCGATGCGCACCAGGTAGGCACGGGGGCTCTCGACGCGGGCCAGATCGACCGCCGACCACGCGAGCCACGTCTCCTGGAGCACGTCCTCGGTGTCGCCGACGCTGCCGAGCATGTTGTAGACGATCGAGAACAGCAGCTCGCGCTGGCCGGCGAAGACCTGGGAGGCGTCGGGTGTGGCGGTGTCATGCATCAGAGAACTCCTTGTCAGCACGCATACCCCCTCAAGAGGTCCTCCGGGCCGGCAAGTGTGACATCGGCCGGGTGAGGCGCGTCACACCGGCGGCCGGGGACGTCACACTCGCGCCCCGCTGGCCCTCTCAGGACGCCGACACATCCGTCAGATCGAGCTCGAAGGAGTGCACGGCATGACCGTCCTCGTCACAGGAGCCACCGGCACCGTCGGCCGCCAGGTCGTCCGCCACCTGCTCGGGCGCGGTGCGAAGGTCCGCGCCCTGACCCGCGATCCCGCCGCCGCCGTCCTGCCCGCCGGCGTGGAGGTGGTCGCGGGCGACCTCACCGACGCCGGGACGCTGGAGCCGGCGTTCGACGGCGTCACCGCCGTCCATCTGATCAACTTCGGCGGCGGCTACCGGCCGTTGCCGAACGGGGAGGAGATCGTCGACCTCGCCGTACGCGCCGGGGTCCGCCGGGCCTCGGTCCTGGTCGGCTGGCAGGAGGGCACCCTGGAAGCCGCGGTCAGGGCCGGCGCCCTGGAGTGGACCTTCCTGAACCCGGTGCAGTTCATGGCCAACTTCCTCGTCGACTGGGGCGGGCCGCTGCGGGCCGGCGACCTGGTGCGCGAGCCGTACGGCGACCGCAAGAGCCCGCCGGTCGACGAGTCCGACATCGGCGCCGTGGCCGCCACGGTGCTGACCGAGGACGGCCACGCCGGGGAGTCCTACCACCTCACCGGCCCCGAGGTGCTGACGGCCCGGCAGATGGTCGCCATCATCGGCGAGGCCACCGGCCGCTCGCTGCGGTTCGAGGAGCTCACCCCCGACCAGGTGCGCCAGGAGTGGAGCATCCCCGGCCGGCGACCCGACCTGTCCGTCTTCCGGGTGCTCGGCCAGGCCGCCTCGTCCGGCGCCGCGGATCCGGTGGAGCTGCTGCTGCAGCTGTACGGGACGCCGAACGAGTACGGCACCACGCTGACCGACCACGTGGAGAGGGTCACCGGCCGGCCGCCGCGCACGTACGCGGAGTGGGCGCGCGAGCACGCGCACCACTTCCGCGCGGCGTGACTACGGGCGCACGAGGAAGACGTTGCCCAGGGAGCGCTGGCCGGTGGCGTCGGAGGGCCGGTTCACGATGCCGGCGGCCGAGGTGACCATGACGCTGGAGCCGCCGCCGTCGAGGTTCATGGCCTCCCGGGCACCGAGCAGCTTCATCAGCTCGGCCGTCTGGGCGATCCCGAGCCCCTCGCTGTAGCCGTCCTGCCGCCCGTCGACCACCACCAGCATGAGCCGCCCCCGGTCGTCCACGCCGATCGCCGACCGGGGGTTGGCCCGCACGGCCCAGTTGTAGGTGAACGTCTGGTCCGTGCCCTCGCGGATCAGGCCGTCGGCCGCCGCGTTCACCGACACCCGGCCGTCGCGTACCAGGGTGGGGCCGACCTGGAGGATCGTGGTGTCCGGGGTCAGCGCGACGCGCCGGCCCCGGCTGTCCTCGACGCGCTCGCTGACGCGCAGCCGCTCGCCGACCTTCGCGTGGCCGAGCAGCCAGGCGGCGCTGTCGCCGATCGCCTGGACGGTGGACCCGCCGGCGGGGACGCTCGCGCCGCGCGAAGCGTTCACGGCGGTCACCTCGCCGCGCGCGTCCAGCACCGCTTCGGCGCCCACGCCGGCCGGCGGCGTGCCCCATTCGGGGGTGAACAGCACAAGCTCGCTGCTGTCCGTACATTTCAGGTCGTGCTGTGGCTTCTCGGTCGGCTGGTCGCCGCCGACGCCGCCGCAGTTCCAGATCTCGCCCGGGACCCGGTTGACGCCGTCGATCTCGGCGCTGTCCCGCCCGGCGCGCAGGGTCACGTGGGCGGTGTAGGCGTCCACGTCCACCGAGCGGCCGCCCTTCGTGATCCTGATCCCGCCCCGGCCCTGCGTGGCCGAGCCGATCAGCCTGCCGTCCTTGACGTACATGCCGCCGGGGGCGCTGTTGTAGAACCACTGCGCGTTGATGCCGGCCACGGCGCCCGCCGCGGCGGCGAGGTCGGTGAGCTTCTCGGTGCCGTTCAGCGCGGGGCCGAAGTCGGTGCCGACCGTGCCGCCGAACGCGCGGAAGTCCACGCGCAGCACGTGCACCTTCTGCGGCGCGCCCGCGTCGATGCCGTCCTGCGCGGTGTAGCGCGTGCCGCCGGCGAAACCGGCCGCCCTGAGCCTGGCGAGCGCGGCGGTGGCCTCGGCGCCGGTGGCGTACTGGCCGACGCGGACGATCCAGCCGAGCGTGCCCGCGGGACGGTCGGCGAACGCGGGCGAGGCGACCTCCTCGACCCGCGGCTCGAACCCCTTCTCCCGCACCGCCCCGGCCACCCTGTCGGCGATCTCCCTGGCCCCCAGCGCGGTGGCGGCCGTGTTGAGCGGCCCGTCGACCGTGCCCGGCAGGTACACGTGGACGGTCCAGTGGTCGCCGGCGTCCTTGGCCCCGAGCGACATCGAGGTCAGCGTCACGCCGGGCGCCACGGTCGTGGTGACCGGCGGCGCGCTCAGCGGCAGCCGCCCGCCGAAGAAGGAGTCCTGCGGGGTGGCCACCGCGGGCGCGCCCGCGACCAGCAGCGTCACGGCCGCCGCGACGGCGGAGAGGGTGTTGCGGTGCATGTACGTCCTCTGGTTCCAGAGCGAAATAGGTGCGCTGGCAGTCAAGGACTTCCGGATGGCCCCGAACCCAACGGCAGGCGCTGCCCGCGAAGCACCCAGGTGAACAGCGCCCGGTTTCGCGCGGAAGGCCGCGACGGGCGGGCCCGGCGGTCAGCGGTGGGGTGCGGGTCGCGTGGTGGCCGCGATGCGTGACCGGGTGCGGGCCGGGGCCGTCGGGGGCAGTTCGGCCAGGATGTCGGCGAGCGAGACGCCGGCCAGGCTCCCCCGCCACGCCTCGTGCGCGTCGGCCATCCTCACCGCCAGGACGCAGGTTCGCCGGCAGTCCTCGACCGGCAGCGCGCCCACGCCCTGCCGCCGGATCTCGCGGCACTCGTACGGCGACGACGCGCCGTCCACCGCCTCGACGATCGCCAGCAGCGTGATCTCGGCAGCCGGCCGCGCCAGCCGGAACCCGCCACGCGGCCCGGTCGTCGCGGACAGCACCCCGGCCCTGACAAGCGCCTGCAACTGCTTGGCGAGATAGGGCGCCGGGAGGTCGTAGTACTCCGCGAGCTGCGCCGCCGACGCGGTGGCTCCCGGATCGAGCTGCGCCAGCGTCGTGGCGCAGTGCAACAGCCATTCGGTGCTCACGGGCAGCTTCACGGCACTCATTCTATCGCGGATATTGAGGATCTGTTAAGTCCGAGATATGGTGGCGGTGCAACGAGTGAAGGAGAGATCATCATGCGGATCGCAGTCGCCGGCGCGACCGGGAACATCGGGGCACTGACCGTCGCCGCCCTCCAGCGCGAGGGGCACGACGTCGTGGGCGTCAGCCGCTCGCTCGGCGTGGACCTGCTGACCGGCGACGGGCTCGACGCCGCCCTCACCGGTGTCGAGACGGTCATCGACGTCACCAACGGGCCGGCGACCGGCCGGGCGGAGACGGTGGCGTACTTCGGGACCGCCACGCGCAACCTGCTCGCCGCCGAGGAGCGGGCCGGCGTCCGCCACCACGTGCTGCTCTCGATCGTCGGCATCGACCGGGTCGAGGGCAACGCGCACTACGCCGGCAAGCGGGAGCAGGAACGCCTGGTGGCCGAGGGTCCGGTGCCGTGGACGATCGTCCCGGCCACGCAGTTCCACGATTTCGCCGCGATGGTGGCGGGCTGGACCGAGCAGGACGGCATCGCCACGATCCCGCCGCTGCTCGTACAGCCGATCGCACCCGCGGACGTGGCCGAGATCCTGGCCGAGATCGCGCTGGGCGAGCCGCGCGGCCGTCACGTGGACGTGGCGGGGCCCGAGCCGCAGGACCTCGTGGACATGGCCCGGCGCACCCACCAGGCGCGCGGCGTCGAGGTACGGCTCGTGCCGACGTGGTCGGGACCGCTCGGCCCCTCGATGGCCGGCGACGTGCTGCTGCCCGGCAAGGACGCCCGCATCGCGCCGACCACCTTCGACGAGTGGCTCGCGGGACAGCGCTGACGGCGTGAACGCGCCGCCGAAAATTGGTCATCTCATGACCGGCGTCCCAGCCGGTCGGGGTCGCCTCACCCTACGGGCCAACTGATACTCTCTGCTATAGATTGGTTACTTTGCGTATAGTAGGGAGCTGTTGTGAAGGTCGCCTGCGCCGGCGGCGGACCCGCCAGCCTGTACTTCTCGATCCTGATGAAGCGGGTCGACCCGGCCCATGAGATCACCGTCTACGAGCGGAACCCGGTCGGCTCGACGTACGGCTGGGGCGTGACCTACTGGGGCGAGCTGCTCGAGTTTCTACAGGGCGTCGACCCCGAGACCGCGCACGCCATCCGCGAGAGCTCGGTCTCCTGGGACAGCTGGGTCGTGGACCTGCACGAACGCGCGAAGGTCACGATCGAGCACGGCGACCAGGGCTACGGCATCGGGCGGCACCGGATGCTCGAGATCCTCGCCGAGCGGGCCCGCTCCCTCGGCGTGCGCGTCGAGTTCGAGCACGAGATCGCCGACGAGGCCGAGCTGGCCGACGCCGACCTGGTCATCGCCGGCGACGGCATCAACAGCGTGCTGCGCGAGCGCCACGCCGACCACTTCGGCACCCAGGTCGAGGTCGGGCAGAACAAGTACGTCTGGCTCGGCACCACCAAGGTCTTCGACGCCTTCGTCTTCGCCTTCGTCGACACGCCGCACGGCTGGATCTGGTGCTACGGCTACGGCTACAGCCACGAGGGCAGCACGCTCGTGGTCGAGTGCTCTCCCGAGACCTGGCGGGGTCTCGGGCTCCACGAGGCGAACGAGGCCGACAGCCTGGGCGTGCTGGAGAAGCTCTTCGCCGAGGTGCTCGACGGCCACCGGCTCATCGGCCGTACGCAGTCCGACGGCGGCGCGAACTGGCTGAACTTCCGCACCCTGACCAACCGGACCTGGTACCACGGCAACCTGGCCCTGCTGGGGGACTCAGCGCACACCACGCACTACTCCGTCGGCGCGGGCACCGTGCTCGCGCTGGGGGACGCCGCCTTCCTGGTCGACGCACTGTACGGGGAGCCGGATCTGGAAGCGGCGCTGGCCCGCTACGACCGGCTGCGCAGGGCCGCGATCAAGGTCCCGCAGCGGGCGGCCCGCCTCAGCGCCCGGTGGTACGAGAACCTTCCGCGCTACATCGACCTGCCGGTGCAGCACGTGATCGCGCTGCTCGACAACCGGACCTCGCGGCTGCTCCCGTACGTCCCGCCGCGGCTGTTCTACCGCACCGGCCAGCTCACCGAGCAACTGTGGCGGCTGGGCTCGAAGTTCACCCGGGCCCGCTGACCGCCGGACAGTAGAACGGAATCTTACGTTCCCGTACACTGGGGTTCATGACCAGCGCACCCATGAGCGGCCGCAAGGCGCAGGCCGCGCGTAACGACGAGTTGATCCTCCAGGCGGCGCGGGCGGTCTTCACCGCCGACCCCGGCGCCCCCATCGCGGCCGTGGCCGAGAAGGCGGGCGTCGGGATCAGCGCGCTCTACCGCCGCTACCCCAGCAAGGAGGCCCTGCTGCAGAAGTTGTGCGGCGACGGGCTGAAGCTGTACATCGAGGTCACCGAGCGGGCGCTGGCCGACGACGGCGATCCGTGGGAGGCGTTCGCGGGCTACCTGCGCGGCATCGTGGACGCCGACACGAACTCACTGACGATCAAGCTGGCGGGCACGTTCACGCCGACCGAGGAGCTCGGCCGCGACGCGGTCCGCGCCTCGGTCGTGGCCACCGACGTGCACCACCGCGCGGTGGAGGCGGGCGTGCTGCGGCCGGACGTGACGGTGGCCGACATCGCGCTGCTGTTCGAGCAGATCGCCTCGATCAAGCTGGGCGGCGAGGAGCGCACGGTGCAGCTCCGCCACCGCTACCTGACGCTGATGATGGACTCGCTGCGGGTGCCGCCGGCCCACCGCGACCTGCCCGGCCCGCCGCCCGAGGACGAGGAGCTCTCGGCCCGCTGGTGGGCCCCGCAGGCGTAGCCTCCCCGCCTCAGTCCTCGCCGGTCTTCCAGTGGTAGAGGTACGACATCACGAAGCCGAGCAGCCCGGTCACCCCGGCCGAGACGGTCATCGCCATGCCGAGCGCGGACACCGCGCCGGAGACCAGGCCGGGGCTCCCGGCGACGAGACCGGCCACCTGGAGCAGCACGACCGCGACGCCGAGCACGAGGAACAGCACGAGGCCGGCCTTGAACAGGATCATGATGAGGCTCTTCACGACGGAACCTCCTCTCAGATCGGCAGCACGCCGGTCGCGACCAGCACGCCGAGGACCAGGGTCGGGATGACGAACCAGACGATCAGCCGGCCGAACGTCCTGGCCGGGTCCACCTGGGCGATGCCGCTGGCGATGTAGATCGGGGCCGCGCCCGGCGGGGACGCGCCCTCGGTCGAGGCGAAGATCATGATGGCGGTGGCCGCGGCGGCGGGGGCGACCCCGGCCGCGGTCAGCGCGCTGAAGGCCACCCCGCCGACGGCGGCGATCGTGGCGGTGCCGGTCAGCGGCGCGGCGATGATGACCAGCAGCAGGCCGACGAGGGTGGCGATGACGACGGCCGGCGCGTCCAGCCCCTTCATGATCGCGGTGAGCTGGTCGACCAGGCCCAGCTCGCCCAGGCTGGCGGCGGCCGCGAAGGCGAAGAACAGCGTCGCGCCGATGACGGCGTACCGGGGGGCCATCTCGCCGAGCAACTCGTTCCAGGCGCGCGCGGTGCGCGGCAGCCGCCTCCACGCCACCGCGAACGTGGCCAGTACCGTCAGCACCGGGATCCACACGACGATGCTGATGTCGTCGGCCGCCTCGCCGACCCGCGACTCCAGCAGCGCCACGCCGAAGTCCAGCGTCATCAGCACCGGGACGAGAATGCCCGCGTACACCAGCAGCGACGTCCATCCGGCCCGCAGCGCCGCGCGGAGCGGCACGAGATCGGCCGCGTCGGCCGCCGCGATGCGGTGCCTGCGCACCCACACGAACACCACCACGAACCGGTACGCCACCGTCCACAGCCCGCCCACGAGAGCCGGCACGAAGAGCTGGTCGGCGGTCAGCACGGGCGCCACGGCGGCCGAGCCCAGCAGCAGGAACATCGACGAGCTGGGCGGGATCGAGATGCCCAGCCCGGCGTTGCCCGCCACCAGCGAGGCGGCCAGGTCGGGGCGCCAGTTCGACCGGATCATCCACGGGATGGTCACCGAGCCGACGGACGCGGAGATGCCGGACCCGGATCCGGAGGGGCCGCCGAGCAGCGCGGCGGCGGAGGTGGAGACGTACCCGGCGCCGCCGCGCAGGCGGCCGAAGATCGAGTTCAGGACCGTGACCTGCTCCTGGATGAGGCCCAGCCTGGTGAGCAGGTAACCCATGAAGACGAAGGCCAGGGCGGCGAAGACGACCTCCTCGGCCATGGCGTCGGCGATGCCCGCCCAGGCCAGGGTGAAGAACCCGGTGCCGCCGAAGAGGCACACGCCGGCGAAACCGATGAGCATCGCCTCACCGATGTTGCGTTTCAGCACGCCGTTCCAGACGACGATGATGGCGATGTAGGCGATGAGCGCCCATACGGCGATTCCCATGGCGTATGACCTCCGATGGGGACGAGCTGGGGGTGATCGGCGCGCCGTTCGCGCCTTCGGTCAGGTGCCGGACACCGGCCGGTCGGACGGCGGGTCGGACGGCAGAGGGTTGGACGGTAGGGGGTCGGACGGCAGGGGGGCGGACGGCGGGGAGTCGGACGGCGAGGGGTCGGCGAGGCGGCGGGCCAGGTCGACGGTGCGGCGGGCTCTGGCCACGATGGGGGCGTCCACGAACCGGCCGTCGGGCAGCGCCACCGCGCCGATGCCGGCCGCCTCGGCCCGTTCCGCCGCGGCCACGATCTCGGCGGCCCTGGCCGCCTCCTCCTCCGTCGGCCGGAACGCCCGCCGGATCGCGGGGATCTGGCGCGGGTGGATCGCGGTCCTGCCGAACAGCCCGAGCGCGCGGCCCGCCCGGCAGGACGCCAGCAGGCCGGCCTCGTCCTTGATGTCCGGGTAGACGGACATGGGCACCGGCGGCAGCCCGGCCGCCGCGGCGGCGAGGACGACCTGGAGCCTGAGGTGGTTCATCGCCTGCTCGTCGGTGATGCCCAGCTCGGCGGACAGGTCCTGCTCGCCGAGCGCCACCCCCGCCACGCGCGGGTGGCCGGCGATCTCCCCGGCCGCGACGATCCCGGCCGCCGACTCCAGCAGCGCGTACGCGGGCGCCGCGCCGGGCAGGGCGTCGATCACGGCGGCCGACTCGACCTTGGGCAGCCGTACGGCGTCGGCGAGGTCCCCGACGGCGGCCACGTCGGCGCGCCCGCGGGCGGTGGCCGGGTCGTTGACCCGCACGTGCACCTGGCAGCTCACGTCCGGCCGGTCGCGGAGGTAGGCGACGGCGTTCCGGCGGGCCTCGTCCTTCCTGGCGGGGGCGACGGCGTCCTCCAGGTCGATGATGACCACGTCGGCGCCCGACGCCACCGCCTTGGCGAAGCGCTCGGGCCGGTCGCCGGGCACGTAC
This sequence comes from Nonomuraea sp. KM90, assembly GCF_052246675.1. NCBI lineage: Bacteria > Bacillati > Actinomycetota > Actinomycetes > Streptosporangiales > Streptosporangiaceae > Nonomuraea > Nonomuraea sp. KM90. Next base: position 43,758 of record NZ_JBQQCB010000079.1, read on the forward strand.
AGCCAGGTCACGGGGTTGGAGGTGGTCACGCGATCACCCCGTCCGCGCGCAGGGCGGCGATCCGCTCGCCGGAGTAGTCGAGCTCGCCGAGCACCTCGTCGGTGTCCCGGCCGAGCGGCCGCCCCGGCCACCGGATCTCGCCCGGCGTGTCCGACATGCGGAACAGGACGTTCTGCATGGTGACCGAGCCGAGCTCCTCGTCCGGCACCTCCACGAACGTGCCCAGCGCCGCGTACTGCGGGTCCTCGGCCAGGTCGGTGACGTCGTAGATGGGCGCGACCGCGGCCTGCACCTCCTCGAACCTGGCGATGACCTCGTCGGCGTCCCGCTCGGCGATCCAGGAGGCGACCGCCTCGTCCAGCTCGTCCACGTGCTGCACCCGGCCGTGCCCGCTGGCGAACCACGGCTCCGCCACCAGGTCGGGCCGTCCCACGAGGGTGACCACGCGCTCGGCGATGGGCTGGGCGCTGGTGGAGATCGCAAGCCAGCGGCCGTCGCGGGTGCGGTAGGTGTTGCGCGGCGCGTTGCTGCTGGAGCGGTTGCCGGTGCGCTTCGGCACCACGCCCAGCGCCTTGTACGCGCTCATCTGCGGCCCGAGCAGGCCCAGGATCGGCTCGATGATGGCCAGGTCGATGACCTGCCCGCGCCCGGTCTGCTCGCGGGCGCGCAGGGCGACCATGATGGCGTACGACATGGCCAGGCCCGCGATGCCGTCGGCCAGGGCCAGCGGCGGCAGCGTCGGCGGCCCGTCGGGCTCCCCGGTCATGGCCGCGAAGCCGCTCATGGCCTCGGCCAGCGTCCCGAAGCCCGGTCGCTTGGCCATCGGCCCGAACTGCCCGAACCCGGTCATCCGCGCCACGATCAGCCGGGGGTTGAGCTCGAGGAGGTCTTCGGGGGCCAGGTGCCAGCGTTCGAGGGTGCCGGGGCGGAAGTTCTCGATCAGCACGTCGGACCGCTCGGCCAGGCGGCGCAGGATGTCCTGCCCCTCAGGGCGCGACATGTCCACGGCAGCCGTGCGCTTGTTGCGCGACAGCGTCTTCCACCACAGGCCCACCCCGTCCACGGAAGCGCCGTGGCCGCGCGAGGGATCGCCGCGGCGGGGATGCTCGATCTTGATCACGTCGGCGCCGAAGTCGCCCAGCATCATCGCGGCGGAAGGACCGGCGAACAGCGTCGCCGCGTCGATGACCCGCAGGCCGTCGAGGCTCGTCATAAGCATGTAACTTATAAGAAATATGTCATAGGTCAACCGAATGACCGTTATGCGCGACACTTGGGGACATGTCAACCAGCGAGCCGCGGCCGCCCATGAGCAAGGCCGAGTACGTCTACAGCGTGCTTCTCGACGAGATCCGCAGCGCGCGGATCCCCGGAGGGACGGCGTTGCGGGCCGGGGAGGTGGCCAAGCGCCTCGGCGTCTCGGTCACGCCGGTCCGCGAGGCGCTGCGCAGGCTGGAGAAGGACCGGCTGATCAGCTACGAGGCGCATCACGGCGCGACCGTGGTGGACCTGGGGGACGAGGCGCTGGCCGAGTACTACGGGGTGCGCTCGGTCGTCGAGGGCCTGGGCGCCCGCCTGGCCGCGGCCAGGATCACCCCCGAGGAGCTGGCCGCGCTGCGCGAGCTGCACACCTCCATGGCGGACGACGCCGCGCACGGCAGGCACGAGCGGCTCGGCGAGCAGAGCCTGCGCTTCCACCTGCGCATCGTGGACATCGGCGGCCCCGCCTTCCTGGGCGAGCACGCCAGGTCGGTGCGCAACAGCTTCCCGGTGCCGGCCGAGGCGTCGCTGTGGCTGGACGAGACGCAGGTCAACGTGCAGCTGGCGGCGCACGAGGGCATCCTGGCCGCGCTGGAGGCGGGCGACGGGGAGCGCGCGGAACGCATCATGATCGACCACGTACGCCGCGCCGGCGAGTTCCGCCAGCACCACTGACCCCCACGCAACCGCCGGACCGGCGCGCACGGCAGACCGGGGCAAGCGGGGAGAGCGCGGGCTCGCGCGATCCGGTTATCCGACGCGGGCGACGCCGGCCAGCCAGGCCGTGCGCTCGGGCGCGACAGGCGCCTCGTTCCCGTCCGGCCGCCACTGCGGCGCCCACACCAGGCCGGGATCGAGCAGCTCCAGCCCGCCGAACAGGGCCAGCACCTGCTCCCGGCGCCGGAAGTGCACCGTCAGCCCCAGGTCCCGGTTGGCGGCCGAGACCGCCGCGCGCATCTCCTCGTCGTAGGCGTCCATGCTGAGCGCGGTCAGCCACAGATGGCTCCCGGCCGCCATCGACCGGCGCAGCGCCGCCGCCCAGGCGGTGTCCCCGATGGGGATCTCGTGTACCGACAGCACACCCACCGCCACCGGCTCGGCCCAGTCCACGAACGTCCGCACCATGGGGTCGTCCAGCAGCCCGGCCGGGTCGGCCAGGTCGCAGCCCACGACCCTGACCCGGTCACTGCCCTTGGCGGTGACCGCCTGGGCGTGGGCCAGCATGTACGGGTCCTGCTCGGCGTACACCACCCTGGCCGGCGGGAACACCGCGTGGATGGTCTCGTGGGCCTGCCCGGTGCTGGGCAGCCCGGTCCCGTACAGCACGAACTGGTCCACCCCCCGACCCGCCAGGTGCCGCACCACCCGGTGCACGTGCCGGTGGTGCGCGACGAGGGCGGTGGCGGCGTCGGCGCTGAGCCGCTCGGCCAGCTCGAGCGCCTCGCGGTCGGCGCTGAAGTTCTGCTTCCCGCGCAGGGCGGCGTCGTACATGCGGGCGCTGCTGGCCCCGGCGAGGGACACGACCGGACTGTCGTCTTTGGGCACCTGGTGACCTCCGTCCCGATCGACCAGATTTCATCCTGTCAGCCGGAAAGCGTGGCGCGTACCCCTTCCAGCACCTCGGATGTGGCGTCCACGGGGTAGGCCGACAGGGACAGCCGGGCGAACGCCTGCTGGTGCTCCTCGACCCGCCGCCGGTCCTCGACCACCACCGGGGCGTGCAGCAGGTGCAGCACCAGCGCGTCCGGACGGTCCCGGTCGGGGAAGCGCAGCAGCGTGAACGGCGGCCCCTGGTAGAGGTAGCCGCTCTCGGCGGCGGGCCGGGAGATCTGCACCGCGATGTGCGGCTGCTTTGCGGCCAGGGCGAGCGCGTCGAGCTGCGCCACCCGGTCCTCGGGCCGGGACAGCGGCGGGTCGAGCAGCGCGGGCCGGTCGAGCAGGGCCCACAGGTGCGGCCCGCGGTGCCGGTCGAGCACCTTCTGCCGGACCGCGACCAGCCCGGCGGCGTGGGCGGCCCGCTCGTACGTGGCCCCGGGCGGCAGGGTGGCCGGCGCGGCGGCCAGGGCGTACGCGGGGGTCTGCAGCAGCGGGGGCACCTGGTGCGGGCAGTACGTGTAGATCACCTGCGCCTGGTCCTCCAACTCCAGGAACGCCGACAGCCCCAGCGGCACCCCGGGCGCGTCGTACCAGCCGGGCACCCGCTCCTCCCGCAGCAGCGACAGCAGCCGGGGCGCGTGCTCGCCCTCGCCGTACAGCTCCAGGAGGGTGCGCACGGTGGCCTCGCGCGGCGCCACGAGCCCGTGCTCGATGCGGAAGATCGTGGAGGTGTTGAGCCCGGCGGCCTCGGCCGCGGACTTCATCGACAGGCTGCTCCCGGCCCGCAACGAGGAGAGCCGGGCCGCTACAACGCTTAACTGCATACGTCTGTCACAACCGCCGATGACAAAAATCAGCGTTTACACCTGGTCTATTGCAACGGAGTGACGGGTGATGCACGATTGCCACTCTAGTGGTCTGACACGTAATGCATACGCCCAATCGGAAAGGCAGAGACTGTGGCGGACGCGTGGATTCTCCATCCCGACTACCGGACTCCCCCGGTCCCCACAGATGCGGACATCACGCCCGGCCCATGGCGGCACCCCGACGGCGGCCAGATCATGAACGGCACCTACGAGCGCCCCCTGCCCAGGCTCCGGGTCGAGGTCGTCACCGTATGGTACGGCTACGCGCTCAGCCAGTGGCGCGGCCCGCGCATGCCGCGCTTCAGCAGCCCGCTGGTATCGGCCTGGAACCCGGTGCTGGCCCAGGGCCTGACCGTCGACCCCCGCTCGCCGGCGCCCTACCGCGACGAGCTGTGGTGCGACCGGTGGATCGCCGAGGCCCTGCTGTACGGGCGCAAGCCGTACGGCGCCTTCACGCTGCCCGCCCCGGAGGCGCTGCGCTGGTTCGCCAAGAGCGGCGGGACGAACCTGGTCTACCACGCGAAGCACGACGGCGACCTGGTGCGGGTGGTGGCGGGCACCTCGGAGCGGTACTCCCAGCTCTTCGACCTGGACGCGCTGATCGCCGACTACCAGGAGGCGCTGCCCCGGGAGCTGGCCGAGCGGGAGTCGGCGGCGCTGGACGCGCACCGGTCCCGCTCCCCGGCGCTGGACTACGTGCTGACGGAGGACGCCGAGGCCCTCTTCGCGCAGGCCCCCCTGTCGGTACGCGGCCTCACCCTCGGCTACCCGCCCCGCGAGACGGCGGCCCGCATCGCCGCCGGAACCGCCCGGTGACCACGCCCGCGACCCACGCCGCGACCGGTGCCGTTCCTGACGCCGGGGCCGCCCGGTGACCGCGCCCGCGCCGGCCGGCGTCAAGGGGATCCTGTTCGACCTCGACGGCACCCTGCTCGACCACCGCACGGCCGCCGACACCGGCATCGTGTCCTGGTTCGCCGACCGCTCCCCCGGCCACCCGCGCCTGGCCGAGGTGGCCGGGCTCTGGGCCGAGCTCGAAGGTCCTTACCTGGCGATGTGGCAGGCGGGCAGGTGCTCGGTGCAGGAGCAGCGGCGCCTGCGCCTGGCCGCCCTGTGCGCGGAGCTGGCCGTCCCCGTACCGGACGACCTCGACGCCGCCTACGCCGACTTCGCCGCCCGCTACCGCCGGAACTGGGCCGCCTTCCCGGACGTGGCGCAGGCGGTGGCGGGGCTGGGCGGGTTCGCGCTCGGGGTCCTGACGAACGGCGCGCAGCGGATGCAGGAGGACAAGGTCCGCGCGATCGGGCTGGACGGCCTGGTCGGGCCGGTGCTGACGGGCGAGGTGCTCGGCGGCTGCTTCAAGCCCGCGCCCGCCTCCTACACGGCTGCCGCCGCGGCGCTCGGGCTGGAGCCGCGGCAGGTGCTGCTGGTGGGCGACGACGTGACCAATGACGTGACAGGCCCGGCGGTGACCGGGATGCGCTCGGTCTGGCTTGACCGCCACGGCAGCGACCCCGCGCCCGCCGGCTTCCCCCGCATCACCTCACTGGCGGAGCTGGCGGCTGTCCTGGGCTGAGCTCCCGGGGCGCCACCTCCGCCAGCACCGAGCGCTCCAGGTCGAACCCGCCCACATGCGCCAGATAGTCCCCCTTGACCAGCGGATCCCCCAGGTAGACGCCGCCTGCCCGGCGCACCAGCAGGGCTCCGGCCGCCACGTCCCAGGGGTGGGAGCGGGTGCCGTAGGCGGCGTCCGACCAGCCGGCGGCGACGTGCGCGAGCTTGAGTGCGGCGCTGCCGGGTTTGCGGACGGCGGAGAAGGACTCCAGGAAGCGGCCGTAGCGGCGCAGCGCCACGTCGCCGTCCTCGTCCAGGTCGAGCGGGGTCGGGTAGCTGGACAGGAGCATGGCCTCCCGGTCGCCGGTCGCGCCCGCGCTGCGCAGGGGCTCGCCGTTGCACCAGGCGCCCTCGGTGGTGGCGGTGAACTCGTCGCCGCGTACGGGGTCGTACACGACGCCCGCCACCAGCTCCCCGCGGACGGCGGCGGCGATGGAGACGCAGAAGAACGGCAGGCCGGCGGCGAAGTTGGCGGTGCCGTCGATGGGGTCGACGTACCAGACGAGGTCGCCGGAGCCGGTCGTGCCGCCCTCCTCGCCGACGATCGCGCTGTGCGGGGCCCGGGCGCCGATGACGGAGCGGATGGTGTCCTCGGCGGCCCGGTCGTGCTCGGTGACCGGGTCGTGGAAGTCGCGCTTGGTGGCCACGCCCGGCCGGGACCTGAAGGCGGCGCGCAGCCGGGGGCCGACGGCCCTGGCCGCCTCGGTGGCGGTGTCGAGCAGGTATGTCGCGTCCATGCCCTCTCCTCTACCTCCCGTGCGCCCGCCGCACACGCCATGACTCATTTGTCTGGACATTCTGACCTCGGTTAAGCTGATCAGCATGACCGCGAACCTGGGCATCGACCTGGACCGATCCAGCCCGGTGCCGCTCTATTTCCAGGTGGCCGAGCAGATCGCCGAGGCCATCCGCCGGGGTGATCTCGCGCCCGGCTCGCGGCTGGACAACGAGATCCTGCTGGCCGACAAACTGGGCCTGTCGCGGCCCACGATCCGGCAGGCCATCCAATATCTCGTGGACAAGGGCCTGCTGGTGCGCAAGCGCGGCGTCGGCACGCAGGTGGTGCACGGGCAGGTCAAGCGCTCGGTCGAGCTGACCAGCCTGTACGACGACCTGCGCAGGGCGGGGCAGGAGCCGGCCACGCAGGTGCTGGCCCTGGAGACGCGGCCGGTGGAGGAGGACATCGCCCGGGTCCTGGGCGTGGAGCCCGGCTCCCAGATCCTCTACTTGGAGCGGGTGCGCTTCGCGGCCGGCGAGCCGCTCGCCGTGCTGCACAACTGGCTGCCGCCGGGCCTGGCCCAGCTCAGCGCCGCGGATCTGGAGGGACGCGGCCTGTACGAGCTGCTGCGCGGGGCGGGCGTGCGGATGCGGGTGGCCAACCAGCGCATCGGCGCACGATCCGCCACCCAGGCGGAGGCCCGGCTGCTGGAGGAGCGCCGCGGCGCGCCGCTGCTGACGATGATCCGCACCACGTACGACGACCAGGGCCGGGCCGTCGAGCACGGCTCGCACGTCTACCGCGCCTCGCACTACTCCCTCGAGGTCACGCTCATCGAACGCTGAGCCCTCGCCGAACGCCGGGCCGCCCGCCGAACGCTGCGCCTCTCGCCAACGCTGCGCCCCTCGCCGAACGCTGCGCGCCCACCGAGCGCTGCGCCGCCGAGCGGGCGGGGTGGTCAGCGCTCGCTGTCGAGGTGGGCCATCTGCGCCTCGCCGTAGCGGGTGCCCGCGACGGCGTCCTGCGGGACGGCGGCCTCGATGGCGGCCAGGTCCCGCTCCGTCAGCGTCACGTCGAGCGCGCCCAGCGCCTCGGCCAGCCGCTCCCGGGTGCGCGCGCCGACCAGCGGCACGATGTCCGCGCCCCGCCCGAGCACCCAGGCGATGGCCAGCTGCGCGACCGTGACCCCCTTGGTCTCGGCGAGCGCCCGCAGCGCGTCCACCAGCCCCAGGTTGTGCGCGAGGTTGTCGCCGGAGAAGCGCGGGCTGGTGGCGCGGAAGTCGCCGGCGGCCAGCTCGCGGTCCTTGCGCCAGTGCCCGCTGATCAGCCCCCGGGACAGCACCCCGTACGCGGTCACGGAGATCCCGAGCTCGCGGCAGGCGGGCAGGATCTCCCGCTCGATCCCCCGGGTCAGCAGCGCGTATTCGAGCTGCACGTCCGCGATCGGGTGCACCGCGTGGGCCCGCCGGATGCTCTCGGCGCCGGCCTCGGACAGCCCTATGTGCCGTACGCGCCCCTTCTGCACCTCCTCGGCGATGGCCCCGACCGTCTCCTCGATCGGCACGGCCGGGTCCGCCCGCGCCATCCGGTAGACGTCCACGTAGTCGCTGCCCAGGCGGCGCAGCGTGTAGGCGAGCGAGGTCTTCACGGCCGCGGGCCGGCCGTCGTAGCCGAGCCAGTTGCCGTCGTAGTCGCGCTGCGCCCCGAACCTCACGCTTACCCGCACCAAGGCGAGGGGGGGGAGG